>NZ_JBQGAI010000004.1:0-412103 GCF_056542745.1 Ruegeria sp. AB10
CGACCTGATCGTAATCCAGCATGTTGTCTTCTTTGCGCACACCATACTGGACGGCCTTGAACCACTTGCCCGACTGGTTGGGCGCGGCGCCGTGGGTCAGGTGGCCGCCAGCGTCCAGGCTCATGCCCAGAATGGTGTCGCCGGGCTGAATCAGCGCCTGGAACACACCCTGGTTGGCCTGAGAGCCCGAGTTGGGCTGAACGTTGGCGAACTCACAGCCGAACAGCTGCTTGGCGCGGTCGATGGCGAGGTTTTCGGCGATGTCGACGAACTGGCAACCGCCATAGTAGCGACGGCCGGGATAACCCTCGGCGTATTTGTTGGTCATCACCGAGCCCTGCGCCTCCATAACGGCGGCAGAGACGATGTTCTCGGACGCGATCAGCTCGATCTCGTCGCGCTGGCGGCCCAGCTCGGATGTGATCGAGCCAAAAAGCTCAGGATCACGGTCCGAAAGCGATTGGGTGAAAAAACCGTCGGTACGGTGCGGGGCATTCACGGGGCAAATCTCCTGTAGAAGAGGGGCCGATGCCGCCGTTTTGGCAGCATCGGTGTTCATGTCTTGGGGTTTAGGGTGATCTCAGATCACACGGTCGCGCGGTTCGAGGCCCTGGAAAAAGTCGCTCAGGTTATCCAGAACACGGAATCCCATCGCTTCGCGCGCTTCACGCGTGGCGCTGCCCAGATGCGGCAGCATCACGAGGTTGTCGCATTGCAGAAGGTCCGGATTGACGCGCGGTTCACCGTCGAACACATCCAGCGCAGCCCCTCCGATCATGTCGAAAGACAGGGACTGAATGAGAGCCCGTTCGTCGATGACCTCGCCGCGTGCCGTGTTGATCAGGAACGCGTTGGGTTTCATCAGGTCCAGTCTGCGTGCGTTGATCAGATGACGGTTTGCGGCGCCACCGGGGCAGTGCAGCGAGACGAAATCGCATTGCGGCAACAGCCCGTCAACCGAGTCCACCTGCGTCGCGTTGCACGTGGCCAGCACGTCCGGCGCAATCGGGCTGCGGTTGTAGACGAGGATCTCCATCCCGAACCCGTGATGGGCGCGGCGAGCCATTTCCTGCCCGATGCGGCCATAGCCGATAATACCCAGCGTCTTGCCGCTGACCTTGGTGCCGATCAGATGCGTGGGACGCCAGCCGGTCCAGTTGCCAGCGCGCAGCTCGCGCTCACCTTCTCCGGCGCGGCGGGCCACCATCAGCAGCAGCGTCATGGCGATGTCGGCGGTGCATTCGGACAGCACATCGGGGGTGTTTGTCACGGTCATGCCCAGCCCACGCGCCGAGGGTTCGCAGATATGGCTGTAGCCAACGCCGTAATTGGCGAGGATCTTTGTCTGCGCGCCGGGTACGTCCAGCGCCTCGGCACTGAGCGTATCGGTGACGGTGGGCAGCACCGCGTCGTAGGATTTCAGTGCTTGCCGGATTTCGGCCGGGGACATTGGTTTGTCCCCGGTGTTCAGGACGGCGTTATAGTTCTCGGCCAGCTGCGCCTCGACGGCAGCAGGCCAGCGACGGGTCACAAGAACCGAGGGTTTGACCATCACGCGGCCTCCATCACACGGGCGATCGTTTCACCAATCACGGCAGGGTTTTCCGCAACGGTCACACCGGCAGCGGACAGGATTTCGACCTTTTCGCTGGCGCTTTCGCCAAAGGCCGAGATGATCGCGCCCGCATGGCCCATGGTGCGGCCTTTCGGGGCGGTCAGACCGGCGACATACGCCACCACCGGCTTGGTGATGTGATCGCGGATGTATTCGGCGGCTTCGGCTTCCTGCGGGCCGCCGATCTCACCGATCATGGCGATGATATGGGTGTCTTCGTCCTCTTCGAACCGTTGCAGGATGTCCTTGAAGGACGACCCATTGATCGGGTCGCCGCCGATGCCGACACTGGTCGAGACGCCGATCCCGCGCTCTTTCAACTGTGCTGCGGCCTCATAGCCCAGCGTGCCGGAACGGCCGATGATGCCGACATGGCCGGGCAGGTAGATATGCCCCGGCATGATCCCCAGCAGAGCTTTGCCGGGCGAGATCGTGCCCGCGCAGTTCGGTCCGGTCAGAACCATGCGCTTTTCCTTGGGGTAACGATACATGTATCGTTTCACCCGGATCATGTCCTGCGCCGGGATACCGTCGGTGATGCAGACGCAGTACCGGATACCGGCATCCGCGGCCTCCATGATCGAATCCGCAGCGAATGGCGGCGGCACGAAGACAAGGCTGGCATCGGCACCGGTCGCCTCGACGGCCTGCTTGACGGTGTCGAAGACCGGAACGCCTTCGACGGTTTCCCCGCCCTTGCCGGGAACGACGCCGCCGACAACGTTGGTGCCGTATTTCAGCATGTCCTTGGTATGGAACCGCGCCATACGGCCGGTGATGCCCTGTACGATGACACGCGAGTCACGATCGAGAAGAATGCTCATTACACAGCCCTCATCTTGGTGTTTTGGGTCAGATCGTTGCGCCACGCGCCCACGGCGCGTTCTGCGGCTTCCATAAGTGTGGTGGCGCGAATGATCGGCAGGCCGGATTTGGCAAGGATTTTCTGACCTTCCTCGACATTCGTGCCTGCCAAACGGACGACAACGGGGATGTCGATATCCAGTTCCTTGAGCGCCTGTACGACGCCTTCGGCCACCCAGTCACAGCGGTTGATACCGGCAAAGATGTTGACGAGGATCGCCTGCACGTTGTCGTCGGACAGCACCAGCCGGAAGGCTTTGGCCACACGTTCGGGCGAGGCGCCGCCACCGATATCGAGGAAGTTTGCGGGCTCTCCCCCGGCCAGTTTGATCGTGTCCATCGTCGCCATTGCCAAACCGGCGCCGTTGACGATGCAGCCGATATTGCCGTCCAGGCCCACGTATGACAGCCCACGGTCCGCCGCGCGGCTTTCGCGGGGGTCTTCCTGGCTCTTGTCGCGCAGTTCAGCAATCTGCGGGTGGCGGAACAGGGCGTTGTCGTCAAAGCTCATTTTGGCGTCCAGCGCCAGAACGCGGTCGTCCCCAGTGATGACCAGTGGGTTGATCTCGACCATGGTGGCGTCCAGATCGCTGAAGGCGGCATAGCAGCCCTGCAGCGTGCGTACCATGTGCTGCACCAGTTTGGGTTCCAGCCCCAGTTTGAACGCAATCTCGCGCGCCTGGAATTCCTGCAGGCCCACCGCGGGTTCCACGATCGAGCGGACAATGCTTTCGGGGCGCTCGGCCGAGATATCCTCGATCTCCATCCCGCCCTCGGACGAGGCCACAATCATCACCCGCTGGCTGGAACGATCCAGCACGAAACCTAGATAAATCTCGCGATCAATCGGCACCGCGGATTCGACATAGACGCGGTAGATGCCTTTGCCCTCGGGGCCGGTCTGGTGCGTGACCAGTTTGCGGCCAAACAGATCATCACAGGCCTGGTGGATTTCGTTTTCGGTGTTGCACAGCTTGACCCCTCCGGCCTTGCCGCGCCCACCGGCATGGACCTGTGCCTTGACGATCCATTTGTCGCCGCCCAGTTCGCGCGCCCGATAGGCCGCCTGTTCCGGGCTGTAGGCCAACGCGCCCGAGGGCACGTCGACACCGAAATTCGAAAGAAGCTCTTTCGCTTGGTATTCATGGATATCCATCTGCAATCCTCCCGTTCATGCAGTATGATTAAGCGGCGATCGACGTGCCGTAACGGCTTTCCAGCAAGGCCTCGATAGCGTCCTGATCGACCTCGGCACCCAGCTCGCGCAGGGCTTCGGCGAACAGACGTACGATCCGGCTGACGGCCTGTCGGTTCAATTGGTTCAGGATGCCGATACGAACCTGTACCGGTGCGCTAAGGGTCGGCCAGATGCCGAACCCACGGGCGCGGCAGTTCTGCACCAGCTCCATCTCACGGCCCGCCAGTTCCGGGGGCAGGTTCAAAACGACAAGGCTGGGCATGTCCGAGGTCACCTCGCATCCCATCTCGATCACGGCGTCGCGCAGAACCTTTTCGTGGGTCCGGTAAGACAGCGAGCGCTTTGCCAGACCTTCTTGCAGGGTCAGGCGCAGGGATTCGTGGAAAGCCGCGACCGCGTATCCCGAATGGGTACGGTGATAGGTGCCTTTCTCGACGTCCTGACCATCGACGATACCCCAGTGGCGGGCCTCGAAAATCGGATTGTGGACGTAAGTATAGGCACCGGTTGTTTTCAGGGTTTCGATATAAGCACTGGTGAAGCTGACCGGCGCATAAGTCAGCGGCAGACAGCACAGGCCTTTCTGCGGGCACGAGGCCCAGCCGGCGATGCCGGGGAAGTCATCAATCGAAAAGTCATCGACGCCCAGCGACGAGACCGCATCGATCAGACCCATCGCGCCGTGACGCTCACAGGCGTCCGAGAACCCGCGCAGGTCGTTGATACGGCCCGAACCGGTTTCCCAATGCGCCATGAAGGCCCATTTCGGTTGATGCTCGGCCAAGGTGGCTTCGACCAGCTCACCCGTCACCGGCTGGCCGTGCGGAACCTCGATCACGGTGACGCTGGCGGCCTGCGGGTCCAGCGGGTTGGCAGCGTGTTCCTCAGGTGTTGCGGCCTTGATCCGCAATGTCAGCGCATCGATGCCCGAGAAAGTGCCGTTGGTAAATGCAACCACCTTGTCGCCGGGCATCACAGCCGAGAACATGGTGTCCAGCGCGCTCCAGCCGGTTCCGGCCACAGCGAAGGAATAGGCATTTTCGGTGCCCCAGATCTTGCGCAGCATGTGCTTGCACTCGATCATGCCCCGCAGCACGTCGCCCTGCATGTGGTCCGCGACGCCTGCATTGGCGAATGCGTGCAGAACGCGGGCGTCGGTGTTGCCCGGCCCCGGACCCGCCGCAAGCGTTTCGGGAATTTCGAGCGGTGGGAAAATCTGAAAGGTCATTGTTAGATATCCTCGGCAGTTGGTCGGGCGCTGTGGCCTGTTGTGTTACGTTGCCGATTAGAAAACGCGGACTTGTCCTGTAACGCAACGTAACTTACTACTGCTTTAGGATGGCTAAATTGGTGGGGAATAACCTACCCATTTAGGTAAAAATACCAAAGTATACCAATTCGTACCTACCCAAATGGGTGGTTTTAGACAAAAGCAGGGTGAATAAGATGACTGCTACCGCTAACGCTCCGATTGATGTCATGCTGGCGGACAGCAATCCATTGGTCCTGTCTGCCATGTCAGAAATCTTTGAACGCGACCCGCGATTCTCGTTGGTGGCGACCTCGGCGACGGCCGAGGGGTTCTTGGGAACCGTGATGCGGGTTCCGGTTCAGGTCGGCGTGGTGGACTGGAACCTTCCTGTTCTTGGGGCGGCGAAACTGATCGAAGTAATGCGCGAACAGGCCAACGCGCCGCGCTTTGTCGTCTATGGGGAAACCACCGGAGAAATCCCGCGCTTGGCGATGCAGGCCGGGGCGGCAGGCTTTGCGGCCCGATCCGGCGAGGTAGAGGGCCTGTTGGAAACCTGCGCCGATGTGGCGGCGGGGAAAATGGTGTTCCCGTTCATCGACGTCCGCAAAATGCAGCAGGATCCGATTCAAAGCCTGTCCCGTAAAGAACGCGCCATTCTCGAGGCGCTGGCAAAGGGCATGTCCAACCGGGACCTGTCGAAAGAGCTGCAGATCTCGACCAACACGGTCAAGTTTCACCTGTCCAATATCTACGAGAAACTGGCGGTGAAAAACCGGGCCCAGGCAATTGCCTTTTACTATTCGTCGCAGATGACCGGCGGCTAGGCGACCAGTCGGACGCTATTCTGCCTTGATCACCTTGCGCGACAGCACCGCCTTGTTTGCAAGGTCCAGCAGCCGGATCTCATAGACGCCGGGCTCATCCGGCAAGGTCATCTCGATTGGGGGATCACCGCTGATCTTTTGCGCTGAAATCCAGGTAAATATGGCCTGTTCGCTGCGCGCCAGCGCGATGCGCTGATCTGCACTTTGACTGTCGGATTGCCAACCGACCGAAATGCTGCTGCCTGCGGGGGCGCTGTCGGGGGCCTCAAGCGATGCGCCGGTATCCAGCGCCGCGTCCGCAGCCAGAACCTCGACCGTCTGACGAGCCAGCACCCGGTTGCCTTCGCGTAACTGATACCGGACTTCGTACAGGCCGGTTTCGGCCGGGGCTTTCAGATCAAGCTCGGTCCGCGCGCGCACTTGGGCATAGACGCCGTAGTCACCATCCGGCGTGCCCATCGGCACCAGATTGATGTAGTCATTCGTGCTGACCGTCCCGGTCCAGGACACCCGCAACGTGTCGCCCGCACGCACTTCGTCAACTGTGGTGACCGTCACCTCGGGTTCGGTCACCTCAACCATGGCCGTAGCGATGGTTTTCGACCCTTCGCGCAAGACATAGCGGATTTCATACAAACCCGTCTCGGCCGGGGCCTGAACATCGCCGCTGCTGTTGTCTCGGACCACGATGTAGTTGCCGTATTTCCCCTCTTCGGTGCCCGCAGGGACGATATTGATATAATCCTGCGCATTTGCGGCGCCGGTCCAGGCAACCTTGAACTTCGATCCCGCGATGACAGTGTCTGGCGCGTCGATTGTAACCTGCGGGGATAGGATTTCGATCGTCGCGGTCGCCAGCGTTTTCGACCCCTCGCGCAGGATATAGCGCAGCTCATAGAGGCCCGGTTCGGCCGGCGCGGTCAGCACTGCGACATCGCCGTCCCGCACCACGGCGTAATTGCCGAAGACCCCGTCATCCGACCCGGCGGGGACAATGGCGGCATAGTCCTGAGTGTTGACCCGACCGGTCCAGGACACCTCGAACTTTGATCCGGTCACAACCTGTTCGGGCCCTGATATCGAGACCTCGGGGGACGCAATCTCCATCGTTTCGCGCGCCAGCGTTTTGCTGCCTTCGCGCAGAACATAGCGCACCTCGTACATGCCCGGTTCGGCAGGCGCCTTCAGCTTGCCTTTCGAGGCATCGCCGACAGTGAGGTAATTGCCGAACTTGCCTTCATCGGTCCCAACCGGGACGATGTTGATATAATCCTGCGGACTGACGGCGCCGCCCCAGGCGACCTCGAATACGGACCCGGTCAAAGCACTGTCAGGGACCTGCAGAACCACCTGAGGATCGGTCACCTCGACCTGCCGCGCCGCCACCGTGCGCTTGTCGACATTCAGGATATAGCGCAGCTCATAGAGGCCAGGATCGGCGGGGACATTGAGGGTTGTTTCGGTCGTGCTGCCGACAGCCTGATAATTGCCAAACGTGCCGGGATCGGACCCCGCCGGGACAATCGCGACATAGTCCCGCCGGTTGATCACCGGTGACCACGCGACCTTGAGTTTCGCACCAGTCTGCACCGTATCCGCCGCGGTCAGCTCAACCTCGGGCTTTGTCACCTCAAGCGTGGCCTGACCCAAAACCTCTTTGCTTTGGTTGTGCAGATACCTGACTTCATACAGACCTTCGCTGCCGGGGACGGTTACTGTGACCTCTTCGGCGTCACCGATACGCACATAGCTGCCAAAGACAGCTGGATCGGTGCCGACCGGGACAATGTTGATATAGTCGCTTTCCTCGACCGTCGGCATCCAGCGCACAACCAGGTCAGATCCGCCCACGGCCGTCTCGGGCGCCTCAACCACAACATCCTGAACCGCAGGTTCGGGTTCGGGGGTGGGGGCTGCTTCTGCCACTGCGGTGCCCACGGCGCTGAGCGCGGCGCCGAGTTCCTGGGAATTGGCGGCGGTGATATACTGACCGCCGGTGTTTTCGGCGATACAGGCCAGCGAGCTTGCATCTTCATCCGCACCCAGCCCAAACCCCACCACATGCGCTGTGAAACCTACCCCTCCTTGCTCCAGCGCCTGCGCCAAGGCGCAGGGATCACGTTCGCAGCTTTCCAGCCCGTCGGAAATCAACACGACGGTTGCCGGTTGATCGGTGTAGGACAGCGCCTTGGCCGCAGCCTCGACCGCGTCGGTCAGAGGGGTCTTTCCGATCGGCGATATCGCGTTGATCTGATCCAGAATGACCCCACGCGCCTGCTGGCCGGGTTCGACCAGAACCTCGATATCGCCGCAATCACCCCAGCGCCGATGGCCATAGGCCATCAGCCCGACATTGCGGTCCTCGACCCATTCCCCCAGCAGGTTTTCCATGACGCCCCGGGCGATTTCAATCTTGGCCGTGCCATCGATCTGACCCCACATGGAATTCGAGCCGTCAAACACCACCATCACATTCTCATCTGCCGCTGCCGCTGAGCCGGTCAGCATTACGGTGGTCAAAACGGTTGCGGGAAAGAAATCTTTAAACATAGCATACTCCTGAAGCGCATGAGCCACCCGGCCGGGCCTTTATCCTATGCTCATTGCGCGAAACCTCCACCATTTGATCCAAACACTGATGAAGCGCGCAGTTTCGACGAAAAATATTGCCGACCGCTTCGGTTCACCCTCAAATCTCTCGTCGACTATACCAAAGCCCGCGCGCGAATGGGCCTTTGGTTGCCCCGGCGGCACCCTTTTGCCGACGCAGTGTCCAAGGGGGTGATGACGGTGGCAGACTATCTGATGTCGGCAACGTGAAAGATTGCATCCTCTCTGCCAGTGACGATGATTGCCGAAAGCCACCGCGCCGCGCTCTATGCAAACCTACAGGACCGACCCATGATTCAGAACAACCCCGCCCTGATCAACGCCATCCGCGACCGGTTTGCCCATGTCGAAAACTGTCCATTTCAGGGCGAGCGTATCTTCTTTGAAAACGCCGGCGGTGCGCTGACGCTGAAATCGGTGGCCGCGACCTCGGCATTCTATGCGGCGATCCCCGACAATCCGGGCCGTATAAATCCGGCGGGGCAGGGCACCCAGCAGGTGATCAACAAGGCCAAGGGGGATCTGGCACTGTTCATGAACGCCTCGACCGGTCAGTTCTTTGCCGGTGAAAGCGGTACTGAGCTTCTGTTCCGCCTGATCCGCACCGCCTGTCTGGCCGCACCGAAAGGGGCCAGGGTGATCGGGTCGTCCATCGAACACCCTGCCACCCGCAGCGCCGCGCGCCGCTGGGCCGGAATTGCCGGGCTGGACTATTTGAACGTCCCTCACGACAACGAAACCGGTTTGGTCACGGCCGAGGATTATGCCGCGCGACTGACCCCGGATGTGGCGGTGGCGACGATCCTGCACGCGTCGCCCGTGACTGGCATGGGCATGGATGTGGCGGCGATTTCGGCCGCAATCCGGGCGGTTTCGCCGGAATGCATGATCATCGTCGACGGCATACAGCACGCCGCGCACGGGCAGGTGGATCTGGACGCCTATGACATCGATGGCTATGTGATTTCGCCCTATAAGGTGTTTTCGCGCCACGGTTACGGCATCGCCTGGATATCCGACCGGCTGAGCGCTACGCCCCACGACATGTTGATCGATGCCCCCGCAACGGGGTGGGAGTTCGGCACCCGTGACACCGGCTCTTACGCGACCGTGTCGGACGTGGTGGCCTATTTCGACTGGCTGGGGGGTGAGGTTTCGGATGAGGGTGACACCCGGAAGCGGATCGAAGCCGCGGGCCGCGCCATCCACGCCTATGAAACCCACCTGACCAACACAGCCATCAACGGTACCGGCAACCTGCCGGGTCTGCGCGACATGGACCATGTCACAATTCTGGCGGGGGCCGACAACCCGGCGCGCGAGGGGCTGGTCTCCATCGTGATCGAGGGCAAAGCCTCTGAAGATGTGGTTGAAACCCTGAACCAACAGGGTATCCGCACCCACACGCGCAAGGCTGACCATTATTCCGGCAACGTGCTTACGCCACTTGGCCTGACGGACTGTATCCGCATCTCGTTCTGTCACTACAACACCGAACAGGAAATCGCCCGCCTTCTGGCTGCAATCAAGATGCTCGGTGACGGTGGCTGAGCAAGCTGTACGGAACGCGCGGCTGGATGTGAGAACTGGGCTTGTGCTTCAGTAGACCAAGCCCGCAGTTTAGTTGGGGTAATATTAACATAAGATTGATTACAGAAATTAATTTCGATCACACCAGTGTTTGTCGGAATACGTAAATTATGGGACTGAATTATTGAGACTCGCCTCCCATTGAATTCAACACCTTAGGATTTTTGCATTTATTTAGTGATTCGATGGTTCAAGCGCTTCAAGTCTACGTTAAACGAACGCCAGTGAGCCTCTTCGCAACCTGGAAACCGGCGCAGTGTGTCTTACTTGAGTTTGGTTGATCAGCAGAATGCTCTGCCCCAGCACACGGCCCTGAGCCGACATTGGCGGTGCCCATTGGTGCTGCGGTGCAGCCTGTCGAAGCGGCCATTCATCTCAAGCCATTTCGTATCGTGACCCAGGGAGACGGGGTTTCAAGAGCAATCAAATGTTTCTATTGAAAAAATACGGGTGACGCCCAGTCAAAAATGTCATCGGACGCGTTAAAGTTCTCAAGACGTTCTATGATTTCACCATCAAACTGACCACGAAGTGCCGTAACGCGTTGCTCCCAAGGCTCCCGTACTCTTTTTAGGGTTTCAGAGAATGCAACAAAATGATCATTTTGTGCAGAGACCAACTCGGAGCAGACTATCAATCCAAAGGCTGAAGCCACTCGGGGCTCAACGGGCCAAAGGTGTGAAACAGTCGCCTGTGCTGGTGATGCCAACGAAGGTGCGAGGCCCAGTTTTTGTATCCCACCCAAGCCATCTGAAACACCGCCATCGCATATGTTCAAGCAAAGAAGACGCCGCCCTTTATTTTCTGGCTGGAGGCCAACTAGGTCGTCCACGGCGACTACTTCACCCTGATTTATGAGAACTTTTGAGGAACCGAGCTCCCAGTGGTCGAAAACTCCATGCCCTACTACATGGATGAAGTCGTAGGCAGGATCGCAGTACATTGCCAAGAAGTCATCTCGACCACGTTCACGCCCAAGATAGACATGTGCTTCGACACCTTGCCGTTGCAGAAATTCCGACGCCGAGTTCGCCTCCATTTCGGAATACCAATCATCGCATGAAGCCCAAATGGCTGCCTGTCGAATTGGGCGATCTGGAAGCGGAGTTCGCAGACTTGAACTCAGAGGCCAGCATTCGTCCGCCTCCCGAAACAGCAACGCCTGCAGCGGATGAATGTTGTGGGGGAAACATGTAATGGAGGGAGCCCCTGCTAGTTTTTCAGCTAAAACTGGAACATTGTAGAAGTCGGTCAGGGCTTCTTCGAATGCATTCGCAGAATCTCTGTTCGGCTGTCCCGGACGCTCCGGAACTTGATCAAGCTCGGGACCGGCTTGTACAGTTCGCGTCGTTCCCAAAGCGTTGTTGGTAGCTTCATTCATCGCTTCCACTACATTGGTCGCTTCGGCAAATCTCCCCCGAAAACTAACCATTTCAGTGTCGTTCCCGAGAAACCCAATACCTGAAATAGCAGTCGGCAACACGACGCTGCACCCAGCAGAAGCCGTTTCAATTCCACCTCCATACCAAGCGGCAAGAATTTTCGCGAAGTCTGCCGCACGTTCATTATCCAACGCGAATTTTGCGGCGGGGCTCAATAAGCTGGACCGCTGATCGAGAGCAATCAACCAATCTGTGTGTTTCGGGAAACTATCACGAACTCCATCTGAGTATACTTTGGCGGATTCAATTAAGCGCTCTACATTTTCATCCCAGTCCCCCACGTTTTCGAAAGATGCAAAGTGGTACTGAAAGGGTTCGTGTTGAAGCAGTAGATCCCCGTAATCACCTACTACGATCTTTGCCCACTTGTGATGTGGGTCTCCAATCAAGTCACAGCTCCGCGTGGAAAACGCCTTGGCGATCAAAGCCTTGATGTCTCTTGGTACTGCATCGATATCGTATATACTTCTCAGGACGACCGCGACGCCAAACGCGCTTTGGTGTCCCACATCTCTACCCCAACACATCAAGCTCACTGCAGCTTTTATTGCTAGACTTCTATTGGCTGGCAGATTGAAAACCGTCGCTTCTAAGAGCGGAGCAATCTTAGCTGCCGGGGCATACAGCGCAGATTGATTTCGACAATAGTAGAAAAAACCGTCCGCCCAGTCTAAAAACGAATTTGGAAAGCTATTTGGCAACATGTCTACTAAAGCACCGATGAAGCGGAATGGCCGTCCGTCAAAGAGCTTTCGTTGAGCACTAGATTCTACGCTGTCACTCAGGCCGTTGTGTATCCAGTCGAAGGCATAATCAAAGCGACCTCTCCCAATCGCTGCTTTAATTGGAACAATAGATATCTCGAGCTGAAGATATTCGAGCAGGAGTTGCTCGACATCGTCAGTTGCGCTCGCCTGAGCTTGAATAATCTCCTCCGTAAACCTCGAGATCCCTCGCAATGGATCTGAGACTCACACCAGCGGCGGCCAAGTCGGCCTTTAATGCGGAATATGCGTTGTTCATCTTGAAATCTCGAAGCTTCTGTGCAGAGTGAAAGCTGCCAGTGGATTCGAGTCAACCATTTGTTATTAAACGGTTTTGGCGACAATACTATAACATCGTGGTCCGCGCTATAACTGCGGCAACAGTGCGTGGGTCGATCCCGGAAATACTCTAATGCTTTGCAGGCAATTGCTGGCGCGGTGGATGCTCGGGCGCACTCTTCCTGCATCATCACGGACAAGCTGCGGTCGTATGGCGCTGCCAAACGAGAGGTTGCGCCGGGTCTGGATCATTGGTCGCACAAAGGGCTGAGCAAACGTGCCGAAAACAGCCATGTCCCATTCCGAAAGCGGGAGCGGACGATGCAGGGACATCGATTTCCAGTAGACTTGCAGCAGTTCGTGGCCGCTCATTCAGCCATTCGGAATTGCTTTTGTGTTCACGTATGCCGTCGCTCAGCCCTAACAATCCGATATCATCGCCTCGAAGCATTTGACGCCTGGAATGCTGCCACGCAAGCAGCCTGACACCCAAGCATCAGGATTTCTTGGTGCGTCGGAAGTTAACGTGACAACACCCCGCAGAAACAACGGTGGGCAATGGAACACTCACCTAATTATAACTGCTCTACATTTCCCAGAAGGATAGAAGTTGTTTCAACGGAAAAATCCCCATTCAACGCAACTACTGAAATTTTAGGATCATAGTGCGTTGCGTCGGCGGTTACCTCCGAAATATCGGTTTTGGAATCTAAGAAGACCCACTCCGCATCACTTTCTACCGGCAACCCCACTGAGACGCGCAGAATGTCTAATGCATCCAAAGCGTTAACTGACCCGTCCCTATTGATATCTGCCGCAATGTAGTTTTCTGGCTGAGCGGTTCCCCAAGTTGGCTCTAAGCCGACCGACATGCGTAGCACTTGTAGGGCGTCAAGCGCGTTGATTTCTTGGCTTCCAGTAGAGTAGGACTTTATGATTTTTATATGGCCTTGTTCCGAACCAACCGGTAGTTGCAGGTCAAAAAAACCCTGATTATCAGCTTGCACGACAATGGGCGCACTTCCGTCTTGAATGAAATGAACTTCTGCATCCCGGATGCCTGGATTGTCTTCAGCGGTGCTGACCGTTACCGCTCCAGTTATTCCAGAAGAGCTCACTGTATCAGAAGAATTCTCGTTGGGGCCATTCGGCAATCGAACAGCTGCATCAAAAAAATCCCCAAGAACGTCAGATTGTGAAAGCGACCCGCCGTCTGCGCTTTGGAGAACTATCGTTTGACCAAGAAAGTCAATTTGGGCTCCGTCTTCCGTAGATGTGAAATCCAACTGGCTTGGAAAACGTAGCTGCCCGAAATCAGACAAATCTAATCTGTCGACCCCCACTTCAAAATCAGAGACAATGGTAGTTCTACTGCCGTTTTGAACCACAAAAATGTCGGCCCCCTCACCGCCCGCCATGACCGTAGTCCCACTTCCAGCGACCAGCACATCATCCCCGCCCCCGGCGAGAAGTGTTGAACCACCCATACCAAGAAGTATGTCATCGCCGTTTGTCCCTGATTGAATACTGTCGCCTTCGATGACACTTCCCAAGTTGTCCAGCGACACAGAGAATTGCGATACACCATCTTGTTGCTGATCGGCCGCAAACACTTGCAATTCACTGCCGACCTGAGCGACCGAGAGAGTATCGACACCTACCAACCCATTTTCAGCAGTGCCTTCCACTGTTTCCAAATGCACCAATTGACCACTCGGAACCAGGGCAAACAGGCTTATTCCGTCGTCCTCACCCCCTGCGAAAACAAAAACTTGATCACCAACACTGGTCACGGCGATATCTTGAATAGAATTGAATTTCGTGCCGGAACTGTCGAGCACATGATCTGTAGGCAAAAGACTTCCATCGGAGCCCAATTCCATCACTGAAATGGAGTTGCTGCCCGATCCCGCCACAAGCACCCAAGAACTACCATACGCCTGAATTACTTCCATTGAAGTCGGAGTGTTCAGCGCCAAATGCGAAGTCGCATCGGAATTGTCTACTTGGGTCAGTTCTCCTGTTTCGGCGTCGGCTTGGAATGTGACCACTGAGTGCGTTGATGAATCCGCCGTTACAACTACCGTATTGGAGGCAGTTTCAACTGTATCCAAAAACGCCGGTCGTCCGATTTCAACGTCCACTTCCGTAAAGGTGCCGGTAGGTCCGACTTGGTACGCAGTAATTCGGCTTCCACCGTCTGTCGCTGCGACGATAAACTCGGTGTCATTAGAAGAGTAACTAGCCAACAACGTGGTTCCACCGCCTTCTGACGGCAATTGAAACTGCTGCGTCTCACCGATCATTCCAGTCGGCTCTAAACTATATCCAAATATTGACCCCGATGAGCTGATATCCAGAACAAGTAAGTCTTCACTACCCAAGTTCGCGAATTCTATTGTCAGGCCGCCATCTGGCGAAATACTTGAATCAAACACTTGGGAATCGAAGAAGGTGGGAACATCACCGTTATTCAGTTGCCAAACCACCAGTCCACCGCCAGAATCGGAAGTGCTGTAAAGGTACGTTCCCGCTCCAAACTCAATTGAGACCAAATCGCAAATTCCGTGATCAAAATTTACGAATCCAGTCGTCAATGTCCTTTCATATTCAATCATTAAAAGCCCCCCCTAAACCACACCGAAGCTGCAAATAAGATAGCGCGCAATAATTAACAGCCAGACAATGTAGCTGCAAAAGCTGGGGATTTAGAGTGTCATTTTTCTTAGATTTTTAGAGCTTATCTGGAATCGCTAACAACGCTCTACATCTGCGAACCAAAGCTAAATCCCGAACAGGAAACGACAGAGGAATTGAGCGGCCTCAGGCCTCAGCGTTTTCGGCGAATAACGTCCTGGCGCATTTCCAGATCCAACGTCAGGTCCGCAACGACCTTCTACAGCCGGGTATTCTCGCCCTTAAGTGCCTTCAGTCGGCGCATTGCATCACACAGCGAACCCGCGTACTTCTTCTTACAATTTATATGCGCTGCCGGACTGATCCCTGCCTTGCGACAGATATCCGCGACCAGCGTGCCTTGTTCGCCTTACTTCAAGATGAACGCCCATTGCGCCGCCGTGAACTTCGATGCTTTCATGCGATTCCGCTCCTTTCCCAGCCAGGAAAACTTAGCGGAAAACTCCAGCTTCAAACGATGCAGTTTTCAGGGAGCAGAGCATTTGATCTTGTTCAAATAAACTGAAAATCATCAGCAACAAGAACGTCCGGTGACACTCCCAGGATTGCTATAGGAACATCATCCAGCTCGACGAGAGTGCTGTTGCCGTGTTCAGTTAGTGTTAAGTCCTCGTAACTCGCGCCCATGACTTCGATCCGAACAACATCCACGCCCTGCTCGAAGTCGTAGGCACTATCAAGGCCTTCGCCCGGTCGAAAAACAAAAACGTCTGCCCCTTCGCCACCGATAAGCAAGTCATCACCCAGGCCTCCGTCGAGCATATCGTCACCAGCGCCGCCTTCCAAAATGTCATTGCCCTCCCCGCCCGCGACGGTGTCGTCCCCCACCCCTCCGAACAGCACATCATCATCCGCGCCCCCATTGATGTGATCGTTACCTTGACCGCCCATTACTACATCCCGGCCAACACCACCATCTAACCAATCGTCATCCGCGCCTCCATCAACGTAGTCGTCACCATTCTCTCCAAGAATTTCGTCTTCACCTACGCCGCCAAACAACCGGTCATTACCTTCACCGCCGTAAATCTCATCTGCCCCTTGACCTCCATTTACAATATCATTGCCAGCTCCACCCAATAGTGTGTCGCCAATGGTATCGCTGACTCCTCCAACGAGAATATCATTACCATCACCTCCCGAAACGTAGTCAGTTCCTCCGCCGCCATCGATGTAGTCATTTCCATCATCCCCCTGAATTTCCTCGTGGGAGTCCGATCCCGTTATTGCGTCACTATTCTCGGAACCAACTACTTGGTCATATGGGGTTATAGTGATCTCCACGACTTCATAAGGATCCAATTCAAGATCCACGTCGCCCGCATCATCAAATGTGAATTGCTCGACTTCCACCGTAACGTCGGTCTCTCCAGCAAAGTAATAGTGGTCAAGACTGGTCGCCGTTTCGGGGGTGTATCCGGGCTTTAAAAGAATGGTGGACGGCGGCGGAAGATAGGTTCGATAAGTTCCTTCTTCATAAGAAGAAATTTTCCTGGGGCTGATCACCCCCAATGCAAACAAGTTTTGGAATTTCGCTTCCAAGGCTAGCTTTTCGGCTTCATCGATAACTCGGAGCTTATTGCGAGAATTAGGAACCAGCCTACCATTCTCGTCGTATTCGGCCCGGTCGCTCATACCGTCAGCACTACCATCGAGAATTCCAATTTTTCGAACGGACACGATGTGTCTTCCTTCGACCAGTTCGTTCAGGTCCAAGTCAACTGACACCCCAAACTCTTCCGTTCTGTTAGACACGTAGAGAACGGTTTTCCCACCCCCGGTAAAGGCATTGATTTCAATTGGGCGGTGATTGTCAGGCAGCCCTCCCAATTCTAGCAGAGAGAGCCCGACACCATCCTCGTCAACCAAGCTCTCCCTCATCCAGGAAAATACCTGACCAGCAGGTGAAGGATGAACCCGGTTATCCTTTGTAATGCCACCAGCAAATGAATTATAGTTTCTATTCAGAACCGACCAGATTTCCGCTGCGTCCACCCCGGATTCCAGCATGGTCTCGAACATCTCAAGGATTACAGACGCCGCCTTCAGACCTTGCTGAGTAATATTGGCATTTTGAACATTCCATTCGGTAACGTGATAATCCAATTCTTGTTCAAAATACTTGTACCACATATCCGGCCGTGACCCGATTTCCCGGTTTTCGTAGTAACCGTCGGAAAAGGTATTATCCGCTCCGTAGGTTTCATAGAAATAGTAGTGGGAAACTACTCCGTCGACCGCTTCACTCGCGACCGTTGACTGGAATCCATCCGACAAATCTTTGTTGGCATCGAAATGCTCAATGATCTCTTTGTTCTTTTGGTCCATCGTGCTATCCGGCCCAACGTGCCACGGTGGCGCTGTTTGCACCAGGATCTTGGGATCATAATCGGATGTCGGGTTTTCGGCATTGTATGCCTCGTAAGCACTAGCGAGATACTGCGTCGCCTGTGCTGCATCTCTGCCATACTCGGATGCTTGTTGAAAACTCCAATACTCGTTGCCGATTTCTATTGTCGTCAAAAGATGCCCGTTTGGACCCAGTTGGTCATATACCGCTTTGACAAATTCCGTCATTTCAGACTGATTTGCCAATTTCTCCCCAACCGGAATGCTCAAAGTGAAGGTCGCCCCTCTATCGGCGACCCAATCTAAAAACTCAGTCAAATTATCGTTTAACTGACCGTCAACCAGATTTGTAATGTCTTCCTTTTGTGCGCTGCCTGAAGGATAGCGCAAATGTGTAACACCCAGCATATCGAAGGCTTCGCCGATATTCGGGAACATACCTCGAAAATTGGCACCAAAATGATCCTCGCTGACCGTTTCTGAAACTGCGCCCGGAGTTAATTCATAGCTGTAATTGACCATCTCACCCTCACAACACTACCCAGCCCCAGTTAGAATTTCTGAAGCCACCTTGCGAGAGTGAATCTAGTTTTTCAAAGAATCAGTTCAGAAAACTTACCTGTTAATCTTGGATAATAGTTTACTATTTTTAGTAAGTTTTTCTTCAGTGTTTTACTGACTGCAACTCTTGAGTATTAATTGCTTTCGAGAATATTTTGCGCCGCAGCACCAGTCCCCTAGAAAATTAGGGATGCATTCAGTGTACCTACTCGGCCTTACCCCAAACAGTAGCAAGCCCGCTTAAGTCATAGACTGTTCGCCGGAATTTCCAGATGACTATGCCGGATACCGAAGTACCGCGCGCAGTCTACGGCGAGTAGGGTCAGGATGCACCAGTTTTCACAGCGCTGCGTGATTCACGGCTTGAATAATGGAGTGGTGAGATGGGCAATCTTTATTGACTGAACGACGCACAGATGGCCAGGCTCTCCCTTTTTTGGGCCAGACATGTCACAGTTCAAGACCAAGCTTGACTTCGCTTCTTGGTTGGCTCTTGTGTCCAAGCAATACTCGTCTGAAAGTAAAGAGCGCTTGGGGCGCATAACCAAGTAAGGCTAGGCAGATACAGAAGTTCGCACTCGATCACATACCTTCAGAGTCAATACTGCTGGCACTTGGGGCGGCAAACGCAGAAGCGATTATCTCGGCGCAAGAGCGTTGCTTAGCAGTCTGCCAAACGTCATATGGCTGCTAGGGGATCGCGGCCACGATGCTGACTGGTTCAGAGACGCGTTAAAAGGCAAAGGGAGACGCGCCCGCATCCCCGGCCGCAAGCAACGCAAGATACCTGTCAAGTTTGACAAGCGACGATACGAGGGGCGAAACCCCATCGAGATCATGTTTGGCAGGCTAAAGGATCGGAGGCGCATGAAAACACGCTATGATCTATGCCCCAAGATATTCCTACCCGCCATCGCTCTCGCGGCAACCGTCATCTACTGCTTATGAACCCTGACCCTATTTCGAGGATAGTTTTCTGCTGTTTAGACCACTCAGTAATTTGGCAATTAAACCGCCTTGGGCAACACGCAGTTGTCAGTGGCAAAGGTGGCGACACTGCTCCCCTTTCCCGCTACTCATGTAGATTTGCAAATCCATCCTGAACGGCCTTACGTATCTCGGCGGTATCTGCACACGCGCCGGTCGCGACTGCGCCTCGACGAGCCAGCTGATAAATATTTTCCGGTGTGCAATACGACCGTGTGCCCTCACGGTAAGCATCAAAATACGCATTCTTGTCAGGTTTTTTTGACCTGCGCGCACAAAGCTGCTCGTATACATTGAAATAGCTCGCCTCTACTCCCAGTCTGCCGTCAGACAATCCAACCTGGGACCAGTCTATTTTTCCGACACAGGCTTCCGGAGGAAATATTTTTGAGAATAGGCCGCTGGGCTTATCGCTGGCTGACGCCGTGCCTCCAACGCAGGCAGCCACTGCCACATAGGCGCAATATAATAGAGGCTTCTTCAACTGCTTGCCAAAAGAGCCAGATCGCTTGCCGTTCACAGCCTGTTCCATCGTTACTGTCGTCCTGTTGATAAAGAGTGTTGCGTTCATGAGTTTCGCGGGATCGGGATGAGAATAAGAAACGCTGCCTAACGTTTCCTTAAGGACCAATTTCAGAAAGGGAATTCGAGAGATAAAACACCAATCGTTTGGCTTTCGACCTGTGACTCAAATTCTTTGCTGAGATAGGTAAATCCAAAGAAAGTTGAAACTTTGCGAATCCGAATCTGAACTCCTGCCCGCGCCCTAATACGTGAATTGGTCATTTCGACATTTGACCAATCCGGAAAGAATTCGCTATGAGTGACATACGTGTAGTCGGCCCCCAACAGAAACGACATATCGGTCATCCTATGCACCCGCTCCGGAGAAGAAGGCTGAAGGAACCCAGAAACTGGGTCACGAACGTAACGTTGGGCATTGGCATAACCATCAATAAGCAGG
Organism: Ruegeria sp. AB10; assembly: GCF_056542745.1. NCBI lineage: Bacteria > Pseudomonadati > Pseudomonadota > Alphaproteobacteria > Rhodobacterales > Roseobacteraceae > Ruegeria > Ruegeria sp. AB10. The sequence goes on from NZ_JBQGAI010000004.1 coordinate 19,997, forward strand.
TCGACTCCGACGCGTCCGAAAGTTTCGTATCCGGCCTGAGCCCCGACAAATGGCCTAACGGAAAAATTATCTGACAATGTGTAAGCTCTGGCGATTTCGGCCGACACCATGCCTGTTACGCTATCGCCCACATGCTCATGCGGCATATCCTCAGGCAAGTAACCAGCAATTCCTGTCAGGTCGTGGAAACCCTGTTGAAAGTCAGCTATGTTCGTCTGCTCGCCCGTAAAAAGCACTTCGACACCAGCGCTGTATTGCAGATCCCCGTAGCTGTCGTTGGCAAAAATCCCGAACCCCAGCATCCCAACGTAAGGTCGGTCGCCATTTGTCGGTTGATCTCTTGCCCCCCAGGGAGAAATAATTTCCGCACGGGCGCGAAGGTCATGAGCGATTCCGCCTGTATTATCGCCCTCAAAGCCAAAGAAAATTGTATAACTCGCGGATCGCCAGCGATCCCTGCCATCCCCAAAGAAATCGTTCGTAAAAAAGCTTGAATTAATGGATTCCGCCGAAGCCGAGGGAACCGTGAAAATCGTGCACAATGCCAGAAAACTCGCCTTCATACCTTCCGCCTCGCTGCTGCAAAGATTCGAAACTACAACCTAAGTAACGTTAGCGAGCGTTAAAATTATCCTAAAATGGTATGTTTACGGTTTGACCATGACCTTAAGCGGAAACCTTTCCAATGGCCAACCTTGCGCGCCACGTGAAATATTTTTTAAGCAAAAAGGTATGTTAATTTGTCGTTATTTTTTTGAGTTCATAAGTTGGTTGCGTTGAACGAAAGGTCGTGTAATTGTTTTGCCCTACAACAACCCCCTTTGATATCAAAGATATCGCTCCGGTGTTGTCAAAACCCCTTAAGGAGATCGAGACTGCTTGGAAAATTCTGCAACCGCACTTTGGCGCTCAATTGAACTTTGGTTGCCACAGAGTTGTGGTAGCGCCAAATTTCTTCGACGTCATCGCAATGAGCGTACTTATTGAAATTCTCAAGACACCTCAAACCGTTGAAAAATTGACGATAACTTCGATGGAAATCGCAGAGGATGTAGCAATCTTTCTGGACCAGTCCGAATTCGAAAACCCTTTCGATCAGCAACAAAGAACCTTAGTTCTCTCTCATTTAATTTCCTTGTTTAACAAGGGCGCCTTTCAAAATGGCGTCCAGCTTAGCTTTAACGAATTCTGGGCAGTTGCAGCAAGTATATTGGATGTATTCAAAAAAATTCAACTAACACTTGAAAGCAGCGCTTCCCCCGAATTCCATTCTAAGAAAGGAGCGCTACCGCAAATCCCCCAAACCGCTTGACACCGTGTGCGGATTGATTTTCCTACTTGTGATCAAATTATGTCGGCAAGGTTATCGGGCCATGGAGCACTTTAAGAACACTAAAATTTGGGAGATACTAATGCACTCCCAAGATTCGTAAATTATTAGATTTGCCATCAACCATATTAGTTAAGCATTAGGGAGGCTTCAGTTCTAGTAATTACACTCGCTAGTTTTTTTTGTATTCTCCTGCATCAGGGCATAAACAGTTTTTTTTTCTTCTTCAGTTAAACCAGATTCATCGCAAAATACAGATAGAGCCGTGCGCAGTCCACTTAAGACATTAAAAAGGTTGTCTCGCTTTGCGTCATCGACCATCTCTGATACCGCTGCGACGAACCAATGGTTGGTTTTCATGAAACACCTCGAGTTTTTTACAACTACAAGGTGTCTTGGTTAACGCTCGGTTAAATCTGACGGCTTCTCGGATGTTTTTCTGCCATTCCACGTCATCGTGTACTCGGAATGCTCCAATACGTATGTATTAACAACTTGCCTGATCGCTTCGGCTGTGAGAAACATCCCCTCCGCCTCCAGCCTCAACTCTATGTCAGTGGCGCGATGCAAAAAACTTTCATCCATCACTAAAATCCCCATTGCCACAACTGTGTCCAATTTGAATCGATTCCATTAACAAATGGTAAATTGTCCAAGTTTTCGCGACCATCCCTATGTACTTCGGGATCAATAAGCACAATATATACGATTGCGCTCACTCAAACTGGCTTATGTTACAGCTTTGTTTCCAAAACGTGCTCAACGTGCTCAACGCGGTCGTCGCGTTCCTCTTGAACGACCCACTGGCGTGGGCGTTAGTAACTTAGCATCGTTCGTGAGGCTCTTTCCAGTCATCAGAAGTAAACAAGACCCTACCTGCCTCACAGGTTACTGACGAACTTTTAACCACGATCCAGCACCACTTGTTTCCGTCACAGAATCAGGAGGTGAGTTTGATGCTCAGGTATGTTTATGCAGACGAGTTGCACAGGTATTCATTGCTGTCTGAGGGGATGTTCAAGGATAGAGCGGATCAATTCAAAACAAGGTTGGGTTGGGACGTTCAAGTTAATTCTCGGGGAGAAGAAAGAGACCAATACGATGAACTGAACCCGCTATACGTAATCTGGGAAGAGACTGATGGTAGCCATGGCGGATCAATGAGGGTTTTACCTACGACCGGTCCTGTAATGATAAATGATGTGTTTGGGCATCTTACCGGCGGCTCTCCGGTGTGCGACCCACGGATTTGGGAAGTAACCCGTTTCTGCCTGTCGCGCGCAGCGAGTCCACACACTGCAGGAGCCATAATGTTAGCCGGTGGAGAGTTGATGGAGAAATTCGGCCTCACTCATATCGCTGGCGTTTTCGACGCAAGAATGATCCGAATATATCGCATGATTGGGTCATCTCCGATCGTCTTAGGGTCGGAAGGACAAGGCCGTGAACAAGTCTCGGTGGGGCTTTGGCCCTATTCTGCGGAAGATTGCAATCGGGTTGCGAGCAGAGCTGGTGTTTCCAGAGAACTTTCCAAGCTCTGGATTAACGCCGCATTTGGTCGTTTTGGGACCTCCACGATACCGTTTCCACGTTCGGCTTAATGAAAAATGCTTAAGTGGATCCAGTAACTAGCGCTCTGGTTCACTTGTGTAAGTACATCACATTATCCTGAATGCAGTAAATATAGATTTCGAGGATCGAATATCTGATTGGAAAAATGGGCAATACAATCAGAAAGGCACCCACAATGCCCATAGCGGCAAGCGGCCCGCCGTAGTTTAGTGGTTAGAGAAACAAGAAATCAACTAGATTAGCAGGAGCAGAGAGTAGATTAACTTACACGGAAATCTATCCAAACATTGGGGAGTAGCTCAAATTGAGCAATCAAGTAGACAAGCGAAGGCCAGAAGGATCTCCGGGCGGCCGTAGCTCACGACCGGAAAGCCGGTCAGATCGGGAAGCCGAAACCGAGCGTCCGGGTCATTCGTCGAGGTTTATTCTCCATTCGAAACCCGAGGCAGCCATAGAGCAGGTACAGGCGCAGATCGACAAGTGGTTCGAAGATAATGACCGGCTACATGCCATGCGTGTGCAAGCGTGACCGAGAAATTCCAACCAACGCCTAGTGGACGGGGACATGATAGAGCGGAAGGTAGAAGTTACAGAGGCTGATGTGCCCGAAATTGATGGCATCACGAAACCGGACTATGAGATTAAATTTACCGTGATCTTCGGCGAAAGGTCTCTTGATGAGGTTGTCCAAGAGCGTGGCAAGGCTGAGTGGGCTAAGATGCACGGAGAGACACCAATACAGGTGTATTTTAAACGATCCCAATAGACGCGAGAGAGACCAGATTGTCCGGTTAAGAGCTTTGTTCCGGACAAAGACTTCGCGCTCAGTGACCTGCCCCCCGATGGTCCCTCATTCATAACGAGAGTCTGCGGGTCTGGTTTTCATATTCTTCGTCGTGAGTTGGGGCAAGCGCGTCAGGCGCGAAGCTCTCAAATTTCTCAAGCGTCCGACGCGCTTCTGCGGGTGTTTGGTTGCCGAGCGATGAGTGCGGCCTGACGTTGTTGTAGTCATATCGCCAGAGCGCTAGCTTTCGCCGTGCATTTTCCAGGCTGTCGAACATCTCCTCGTTCAGCAACTCGTCCCGGAGGCTGCCATTGAATGACTCGATGAAAGCGTTCTGTTGCGGCTTTCCTGGATCGATGTAGAGCCACTCAACGTCTTTGTTGTTGGTCCATTTTGGATCGCCCGGCTGGTGAACTCTGTCCCATTGTCGCTGACAATGCTGGCAGGCGTGCCGTAGATTCGGACCAGCGCATCCAGTTCCCGCGCGACACGGGTGCCGGATATGCTGGTGTCAGCCATCAAGCAGAGGTTCTCGCGGCAGCAGTCGTCATTGACGGCTAGGGTACGGAACCGACGCGATGCCCCGAATGTGTCAGACAGGAAGTCCAGCGACCACCTATGATTGGGCCGTGTGGCCTCTGGCGTCGGTGTTCGAGATCCACGCGCCCGCTTCCGGCTCCGTCGCCGCCTGACGCCCAGGCGCTTGCAGTGGAAGTTCGGACCCGCATGGGTTCTGAAGATGTGCTGGAGGTTCTCTACGGGCTGTTCCTGCGCCACGGAAAGCCTGATTTCGTTCGAAGCGATAACGGTCCAGATTTCTCTTCACAGGCAACCCAGAGTTGGCTCGAGAAGGTCGGTGTGAACCCGATCCGGATCTACCCGGGCTCTCCCTGGGAGAACGGATACAACGAGAGGTTCAATGGAACGCTCCGCCGCGAGGTTCTCAATTCCGAATGGTTCACAACGACCAAGCAGGCACAGATCGTGATCAATTGCTGGCTCAGGCAATGCAACCACACCCGACCCCATCAGGCCCTCAACATGCGCCCACCAGTCCCCGAAACTCTAGTCCGAAATGGCCCAGAACATGGGGGCTACCGGTGTTGCGATGAGCACCGATGTCCGCTTTGTAAATAAAAGGTCGCCATACGCGTACATTTGTGTAAGCCTCTTGCATCCTAGCTTGTTGGGTGCGCGAGAGCGTAATATTTTAGATATAGTATTTGGAGTTAATAGATATGAACCTCCGTATTCTGGCTGTACTATTTACGCTTGTCATACCTGGCTTGGTGAGTGCCAAGTCAGTTGTAGATATTTGCGACGAATATCAATCCGAACTTGGACATAAGTCCGACGAACTCTGGGCGGTAACGATAGCAGATTTTCTTAACTGGGACGCCTCCAAAACGACATAGGCGGTCCATTGCCTGCTGTTAGGCTCGCCCATTCGTCTACAGGTGGAAGCCGTTAACTTTCAGACATACGAAGAGGGCTTCAATTCAAACGTAATAGAACCAGATAAGTATTTCTCGCTAGTTGATGAATGCTACAACGATTTCTTAGCTAGTCGGGAGCGCTTGGATAGCATAGTCAAGGTTTTCTTCTCAGAGTTGTCATATCTTGCTCAAACAGACGAGAACTAGAGGGCAACAATTCATGGGTATTATCTCAAGTCGGGGTTTGGCCTTACGTCAGATGGAAAAACGCTGAGCGTTCCTGACGTACTGCATCTTACGGTATTTGATCATTGCGCGGAAATTAAGCCACAATTGCGAGCACCAATCAGGCTCCCATCCGATATTGTCGATTGACGGCCCAAACATATCATTCTGGGCCAGATCGCCTCAGCGCCGAGCGCCTTTGGTGAAAAGGGGATAACGGAAAAGTCGTATTGGAATTTGGCTGACTTGGTTTTCAGAACGCGTTTGTGAACGGGCATTCCTACAGGTTCCGTCAACGGCAGTTTTGTCCCGCGACTCGAAAATTGCCGTCGAAGTTTTCGCCGCGCGATGAACGAATGGCAGCGATCTCCGCCGCCGCGCGGCAGACTGGATCGAGCATTTGCAGCGATTTTCGTGCTGCGTGCACACCCAGCGAGAAAAGGCGATGACCGAGTTGGGCTCGTTCCCGACATTCTCTGCGCATTAAACGAAGGGCTGCTTCTCGGTAGCTCAGCTAGAAAATCATGAAATCTGGTGTCTCAGAAATTCAAATCCCTAAGTAACTGATTTTGTTTCAACCGCAGTCTCACTAATTAAGTGATCCGACAGTGTTTGGGACAACGCATTTAATGAGACCGAATTACTGAAACTCTTCCCCTCAAGAACTCAACACCTTCGCAATTCTCGTTTCTTGCGTGTTTCGTCGCCCCAGGTGTTTCAAGTCGATGCCAATACGCGGTGGAACGGCTGCCATCAGGCGAGATTTCCGAATTCAGGCGTGCTCTGGGTCTTTTGAGCACGCCTGGGGAAGTTTCGGCACTGTTCCTTTTGAGCTACTTTCCAGCCTGCAAAAGTCAGAACCACCGGAATGTGTCACGGCCGTAACGCAACTCCACATGGAAGAGATCACGGTTCAGCCCGATATCTTTCAGCATACGGTCGTCAAGCCGGGAAACATGTCGGTAGTCCCGCCGAATGCGGTATTCACGAACTGCCGCATCACGCAGGCGCTTAAACAGGTTGGCCAATATCTGCGCCAGAGAGCCTTTTTTGTTGCTAGGCCCATATGGCGCTTGGGTGCCAATCGGTCGAAACAACTCGCTTCGAGGGCTGGGAAAAGAATTACGTTCGATATTCATCTTTCTCTCCTGATCTTGTTGCAACAGCACCAATTGTGTCCGAGCATTTGCAGGGCCAATCGCGCTGGTCCTTCACTCCTGTCGCGAAAGCTGACGGCAATGGTGGGCTCAACCGCTGTCAGACAGCGTTGGCTTTTGGTTGCTGTGTGGCCATGCAGACATGCTCTACATGCCGATGGTCCGTGCCGCAGCAACCGCCGATCACGGTCAGATTCGGTAGCAACCGCTTAAGTTCTTGATGAAGCGCGCCGAATTCCTTCGGATTGCCGTCATCCAACTCCTCAGCTTCGTCCAACTCGGCATGGGACAGGCGCGACGCGTTGGCCCGCACCCCCATGATCCGCTTTGTCCAATCGCCGCCTTGCTCCAGAACAAAGCGGAAATGATCGGGATGCGCACAGTTGATCATGAAATACGCCGCTTTATCGTCTGTGACTCTGTCGACCTGCTCAATTGCCGCGCGCAGGTCCTGGCCCGAAGGCAGCCGGCCGTCGGTTTCAACTGTGAACGAGATAACCACCGGAATGCCCGCTTTCCGCGTGGCGTTTACGATACCGATTGCTTCGTCGACATAGGTCATGGTGATCGCCGAAACCATGTCTGCGCCCATCTCGGCAAACCAATTGGCCTGCGTTTGATGGTAGGCTTCGGCTTCGGATGCGCTCATGATTTCCGTCGGGGCATAACCGTCGCTGTGCGGCCCGATTACTCCGTTGATCACAAAGGGGGAATCCGGGGTTTCATGTTCGTCCCGCATCTTCACAAGCGTTGCGATCACCTCGCGGTGAATCTCTTTGAGCTGATCACGGCCCACCCCAAGCTCGGCTGCCCATCGGGGGCTGGCACGCCAGGTAGGGGTGTCCATAATGAAACCCCGGCGATGATCGACAGCCAGACGGGCGAACCCGCGCATATATCTGTCTATGGCATCGATGCCGTCCTGGCTTTCCAGTGCCTTGAAGGCTGCAAACAGCGGCAGGTCGATCTCGTCGTGAAAGACCAGTGTGGTTTCAAGGCCGCCGTCAGCCACCATCTGGGTGCCGTTCAACTGCGGCAGAGCATATCGGTATTTCATTGCTATTCTCCTGTTTCTGAGCCGCAAGACGGGCCGTTAAGGATGAAACGGGAATAGCAGCGCCTCGGTTTTGAACCTCGAGCTGCATCTGAGCTTTTCCTGAGAAAGTCTGAGGGATATGCTCGTTTAAAGGCAAAAGCGTTTGAAACATGATCGGTTTCGGGACATGAAATACGCGTTTAATGATTTTTTGATTGATACAGACCTCTTTCAGATATCGCGCGGTGGGGTCTGTGACAGCCTGACCCCGCAGACCCTGCAAATTCTGGAATACCTAATTACCAACCGGGACCGGGTGGTTCTGAAGGATGAGTTGGTTGAGCAGGTGTGGCAGGGTCGTTTCATCACTGACGCCACTTTGTCGACCGCGATGAAGGAAGCCCGCGTGGCGGTTGGTGACACGGGGCGGGATCAGCACACGATCCGGACAGTGCATGGGAAAGGGTTTCGCTTTGTCGCCGAAATCGACATGCCCGCGATCAACACACAAGACACACAATCGCCAGAGGGTATTGTTCTTGCGGTTCTACCCTTCAGAAGTCTGGGCACATCCCCCAACGACGGATTTTTGGCCGAAGGGCTGACGGAAGACACGATCACAAACCTGTCCCGGTTCCGCGAACTCACCCTGCTGTCACATCGCACGACCTCCCGGCTGGCTGCCGACAAGGTTTCAAACGCGGAGATGTCCGACAGACACGCGGTCACCCACGTTGTCGAAGGCAGTATCCGCAGGTTTCAGAACCAGCTGCGGGTAACCGTACAAGTGACCGAGGCCGGCAATGGCAGGCTGGTCGCGACCGAGCAATTCGATCGCGGCGGCGGGCCCGAGCAGCTGTTCGATATTCAGGAAGATATTGCCGCGTTGATCGCCGGGCGGCTTGGCAGCCGCCACGGATTGATTGCTAAGCAAGTGGCAAGGTCCCTGCCCGACGGGCGCACCCAGTCCTGGGACACATATTTTCTCGTTGCACAGTTTTACGAGTATTACCGGTCCTACGATCATTCTTTACATGCAGACATTAGGGACAGGTTGCAGGACGCACTCAAAACGGATCCGCGTTCGTCCGATGGGTGGGCGGCCTATGCCATGCTGCTGCTGGAAGAGTACCGCTATCACGTAAATCAGCGCCCGGATGTGGACGCTCTGGCGCTTTCGGCGGACGCGGCACGCAAGGCGGTGGAATGCGACGCGCTGAACGCATTTGCACAGATGACACTGGCGCTGACCATCTTCTATCAGATGGATATCGCCGGGTTTCGGGTCGCCGCCGAACGGGCGCTCGAGCTGAATTCCGGGCATTGCGATGTTCTGGCCGAGATCGGGTCATGCCATTTGTTTCTGGGTGAATTTGATCGGGCGGTGGAATTGCTGGACCGCGCGATTGATCTCAGCCCGGTGCACCCCGGATGGTACCACTATGCGCGATGCTGGCTCTATGCATCGCAGGGCTTTACTGAGGCCGCGCTGGTCGAGATTGAGAAATTTCCGATGCCCGAGTTCTTTTGGTACCAGGCGCATCTTGCTTGGCTGCATGGTGAATTGGGCAACTCTGAAAAAGCCCATGCAGCAGCCGAAGTCATGCGAGAGATGTTTCCGATCTTTGAGGACGTCGTCTATGAAGAGCTTGCACTGACTGGGATCACGCCCGAACGCGGCGAGATGGCCGTGCAGGGATGGCGCAAGGCAGGGCTCAGAATTCCGGAATATCCGAATTTGGACGCTGGCGCGCCATAGCTGGAACAGCGATCAAACCTGAGGCCACAACGGCTGTGGCCAAAGCCAAGTAACCCCCCGCGGCGATCGCAAGGCTTCCTGTCACGCCTCCCAACGCGAAACCCAGCAGATAGCGTGCCATCCCTGCCGCTGGTGCATCCGTTCGATCCAGATACAGCGGAAAAAACAGGAACAGGCCGAATGCGTTAACCAGAATAGTGATGCCGATCACCAGTTCATTCGTCGATAAATAGGTGAGCCCACCTGCAATTGCGGCGAGTAGCAGACCCACTATGCTTGCATGCAGGCTCAGCCGATTGGGTATGAAGCCGGCAAAGCAGGACCCCAAACCGGACAGCAACAGGCTGCCAGCCAACCAAGCGCTGAGGCTGCCCAGATCCAGCTCGACCGAAAACACTTCGAGAAAAGCCCAATACGCGCCCATGCAGATGAAGAACGGTAGCAAGCTCATGTCCTGCTTCCAGTTGAAATGCACGACCCTGAGTTTGTTTTGCTCGGGCCATTGCCGCCACAGCAAGACTATCTGTATCACCGCAAGAACGGCCAAAAGGGGCAGTAGTGAAGCCCCTGTTACATGGATTGCCGTGAGCAGAACGAACGAAGCGGCGCACCCGATCGCCATTCCGTTGCCGATCATTTGCGCAATTCTGGTATCCGTCAGACTGCGTGACAGGGGCAAAGCCAGAACGATGCCCAATGACAAACCGACGCCAACTGCGCCGATAAACAAAACCGTGGTCGAAATAACCTGCACTATCGCGGCGCTGGCGATACCGATACCCGCAACAACCCCGGCCCCAAAAGGTAAATAGTTACGGGCAGTTGCTGTCCCCATCGCGCACCCAACGGCCGCAGACAATAAAACAACACTGGCCAGCAGGCCGACAGCCACTTCGGAAATGCCGCTTTTGACAGCCAACTCGGCCAGCCAAATTGGCATTGTATTCAAAACGGTAACGCCTAGTGCAATGATGAACAAACGTATCAGGTGACCTGTCCTTGCCAAGCCAAGTTGTTATGTCAACCCGATGGTTGTTCAAACTCAACTATTGGTCAACATTTACAAAAGCGAGCTTCGCAGATGCGCTGCGGCCTTCGAATTCAATCGCACGGTCCCTGAACCGCTTCCGATGGGGGGCTCTTGCAAGGAAATATGCGCGGCTTAGCTTTGCTGGCGCGTTATCGCCCGAATTGTTTTCATCACATCCATAGCCAGTCCGGTGTTCAGGGCCGCAGGATGCGGATCGGCAAACGCACCATTGTCATTGTCGAAATAGCGCCCTGACGCATTTGAGAACTGATCGCTCAGCGCGGTCGCGATCAGAATGTCTGCACCGATGTTGAGATCGTTGCCCGCAACCCCAAAGCCATCCTTGACCATTTTTGACGCCAGCAGCGAACCGGGGTTCACGGCGATCAATGCCGGTCCCTCGGCCAGTTCCCTGGCCCACTCGCGGGTCCAGATGGTAATTGCCAGCTTGCTTTGCGCATAGGCTTCCATATCAGACAGGCGCGTTTTGCCCTGCATGGCGCCTAGATCCACCGTTGACTGAGCGGCAGACGACAGGTTCACGACACGGCCGGATTTGGGGATGATTGGCAATAACAGTTCAGTCAGCAGATAGGGCGAAAACGTGTTGACTACAAAGCGGATATCGAGCCCGTTCTCGAGCATCGGTTGCGGCGCCTTCAAAACACCCGCGTTGTTGATCAGTACATCCAGTGTCTCGTGTCTGGCACGGATATTTGTGGCCAGCGCGGCAACGGCTGCCATCTGAGAGAGATCAGCGCTGTATGTCTCTGTTTCACCTCCCACGTCTTTTTGGACGGCCTCCAGCTTTGCCGGGTTACGGCCGTGCAGAAGAACCCGGTGGCCGTCTGCCGCGAGCTTTGTGGCAGTGAGCAGTCCGATGCCGTCGGTCGCACCGGTGACAAGAATGGTTTTGGCCATTGCAGTACTCCTTCAGGAAAAGTCCGGCAGAATGTCGTTCGTCGGACGTTTGTGCGTTGTTTTGATGTATCTCTGGCTAAATCCTAGGTGGATCATGGGCGTTGGTATTCGCGTTGGACCGGGACCATCCACTGGCACTGTGGGATTGATGATCAGAACCTCACGGGTATTCGGCTTTCCTGCCAAAAGCTGCGTGATTTCCTGATCATAGACCCGGTTCCCTTGTTCGCCTGAACACGCGTTAATTGAACGTGGGGAATAGTCGACCTCAAGCCCGTCTTTACTAAGCCGCAAAGGCTACACTGATCCATGCCTGCCGCCCGGATCTGTTGACATGGTCGTTCACGATATCAGTTTTTGCATCCGATTTTTCCTGTTTGCCCTGATTGGGCAGCCTTTGCGGATTTGCAGCGGTGTTAGAACCAGTTCACAGTTTCGGCCATTGAACGGCGGGTTTTGGGGAATTGCGGGTCGCTGGCCCGATGTCCGAATGCGAACATGACTGCTGGCTTCCACTTGGTGGTGTCCACACCGAAATGTTCAGACAGCGCCTCGGTGGTCAGTTCCATATCGAACCCTTCGATCGGACAGGAGTCGATCCCCATCAGGGCAGCCGCCGTCATCATGTTGGCGAGGACGATATAAGCCTGCTTGCCGGACCAATCCGTAATCTCACGCTCGGATATGACGCGATGGTCCGTCGATTGGAATTTTCCGTAGGCGCCGTTGAACAGCTCGATAACATCTTCAGGCAACTGCTTCACCGCGCGATAGTGATCCTGCAGATAATCCGATCCCGCAGTCATCATTTCTGCCGTACTGGCCAGAAGGATACCAAAATGGCTCGCGGTGCCCAATTGACCCGTGCTTCCATTCATCATTCCGTTTGCGCCCCAGGAAAATTCACGAAAGTGCTCACGCATCTCGGGCGACTGGATGACCAGGACTTTGAACGGTTCGTGCCCGAATGAGGTTGGCGACAAGCGCCCGGCCTCCAGAATGGTTTCGAACTCGGAATCGCTGATCGTCTTGCCCGGGTCAAAAATCTTGGTCGCGTGCCGAAAGTTGAAGGCTTCGATGATTTGTGACTGAACGTTTGAAGGGGCTGACATCTGTGGCTCCATTTGGTGTGTGTTGTGTTGAGCGCGAAATAACACTTGCAGAAATCGATAAAACTGGGGAAAACGAGTTTCAGTTTTCGTGTTTTGCATATAATCGAGTTATGGACACTCAGGCCCTTCGTCTTTTCGTGCTTGCTGCGGACAAGCTGAACATCTCGGCCGCGGGACGTGAACTGGGCTTGGTTCCGGCCGTGTCCAGTGCTCGGCTTGCCAAACTCGAGCACCAACTGGGCGTTGAGCTTCTTCATCGCTCGACGCGCAAAGTGTCCCTGTCGCTGGAAGGCGCCGAGTTCCTGCCTTATGCGCGTGAGATTCTGGCGCAGGAAGATGCTGCCATGGCGGCTTTGGGGCAAGGTGCGGCGCAAGCCACCGGCACCCTGCGCTTTACCGCGCCCAGCACCTTTGCCCAGCTATACATTGCACCGATCCTTGCAAAATTTCAGGCTAAACAGCCGGGGATTACCCTGGATTTGCGCCTGTCTGACGCGCAATTTGACCTGATCGAAGGAAGCTATGACCTTGCCCTGCGAAACGCGCCTTTGATCGACACCAGCCTCAAAGGGAGAAAGCTGGCGGATGACAGGCGTATCCTGTGCGCGTCACCTGACTATCTTGCGACATTTGGTGAACCCGAAACGCCGGACGAACTGCTGCATCACAAACTCATCGCATTTCGGCATATCCGGGCGCGGGCGTTGAAGAGCGCGCATGGCGCCACAGCATCGTTCGATCCGGGTGCAACCAAATGCCCGCTGATAATGGATGACGGGCTCAGCCAAAAGCTTGCGACGGTCGCGGGCGCGGGGATTTCGATGAATTCGCTGTGGAGCGTTCAGGAAGAGCTTGCATCGGGTAGACTGAAGCATGTGCTACCCGACTATGAGGCCGCCGAAGACAATGTGTTGTGGCTGATCTACCCGAAATCGAACGTGCTATCGCCCAAGGTGCGCGTATTCATGGACTTCCTGATTGCCGAAATTGCCACTTACCCACCGTGGGAGAAACAGGCGGTATAATTCCGGCGCAGAGCGCGAAGGCAATTATTCAACCGCACTCACTGCCGCATAAACACTGCGAAACCGCGTTAATCGTTGGGACAGCACCGCCATGTCAGCGGGCTCGAACCGGTCCGTTGTTGGGGGCTGAAGAGCCAGATCAGCATTTTCCAAAGCGCCAACACCACAGGCTGCCAGCCGGGCCGCACCATAGGCCGGACCGGAATCCGCCCCCTTAGACCGCACAATGGGTTTCCCGGTCACCGTCGCGATCAGGCTCAACAAAAGATCAGAGCGGCTGCCGCCGCCAATGGCGGCCAGTTCCGGCAAGTTGTCTATCGTTTCGCCGAAACTCTGCGCTGCATCAGCAAAGCAAAATGCAATGGCTTCCACCACGGAACGGCAGATGCCCGCGCGTGTGGTCGAATCCTCAAGGCCAAAGAAGCAAGCCCGGATATGCGGATCCCCAAGCGGGCTGCGCTCACCGGTCAGATATGGCAGGAAGATCGGCACACGATCACCGCTGACCGTTTCGGCCAGCGTAACAACGTCGGCAGCAGACAGCCCAAGTTGACCACCAATCCATGAAATCGGCCTGGCGCCGTTCAGCATTGCTGCCATTTGATACCAGCGATCGGGCAGCGTGTGCGCAAAAGCATGAACATAGCGCTCGGGATTGGGATTGTACTTGCGATCCGCCACGAACAGCTGGCCGGACGTCCCCAGCGAGATAAAGCCACGCCCCGGCTCGGTAGCCCCCAGAGACACCGCCCCGGTTGCCGCATCCCCTCCTCCGGCCACAACGGGTACGCCGGGTTTCAACCCAGTTTCAACCGCCGTTTCTGCTGTGACCGTCCCAACAACACTGTGACCGTCGCAAACCTGCGGCAACCAATCAGGCTCAACACCAGTGGCTTCAACAATTCCGGCATCCCAATTGCGTGACACCTGATTCAGCCACAGGGTCCCGGCAGCATCGGACGTGTCGGTTGCCAACTCGCCATGCAGGCGCAAACCGATATAGTCCTTGGGCAGCAGGATATGGGCAAGTCGGGCATAGCGGTCCGGCTCGTGTTGTTTCAGCCAGGCGATCTTGGGTGCCGTAAAGCCCGGCAAAGGGAGGACGCCGGCAATTTGGCCTATATGCGGTTGGGCCGCGCGCAATTCATCGCACTCACGTGCCGCCCTGCTGTCATTCCAAAGGATGGCCGGTCGGATCGGACACAGGTCACGGCCCAACAAAACAGCCCCGTGCATTTGGCCGGACAAACCGATGGCTTTCACCTCGGACAGCGTGATTTTCCCCGCAAGTTGGTTCAATGCATCGCGTGTTACCTGCCACCAAATATCCGGGTGCTGCTCGGACCAGCCGGGTTGCGGCGAGGATGTCCTCATTCCTACCGAGGCCGTCGCAAGTATTCGATCTGTATCCGCACAGACAAGCTTGACCGCCGACGTTCCGATATCGATCCCGAGATACATTGAAACCCCTTGCTTGCAGAAACGTGCGGAAATTGTCTGGCTATTGATTTTTTAGCGCGCGCAAAGAATATGTAAAAACAGGACAAGATCAAGGCGGCTAAGATCCGCAGGCAGACTGGCATGACCAAGATAAAGAACATGGAAGAGTTCGCAGCCCTCAGCGGCATCTCGCGACCCACGGTATCCAAGTACTTTCACGATCCCGACAGCGTTCGCCCAACGACAAGGGCCCGGATAGAAGAGGCGCTCGAACGGTTTGATTATCGCCCGAATATCTATGCTGTGAACCAGAACCGAAAGCTGACCAAGAATATCGGTATCGTCGTACCCTACCTGGCCGATCCGTTCTTTGCCGAAATCGCGCGCTATTTGGAGCAATCCTGCATCGCAGCGGGGTATCGCCCGTTTCTTTTCAGCTCTCATGGTGAACAAAAGCTGGAAAACGAAATTCTGGACGGTTTGCAATCCTTGAAACCCGCAGGCGTGTTGTTGGCGCCGTTGGGGCGTATCTCTGACACGTCTGCGATTGAGAAATTCTGCGCCAGCGTGCCGACAGTCCTGTTCGACAGCAACCTCAACGGTCTGGGCGCGGCGTTTATCGGGTCCGACAATTTCAGCTTTGTGTCCCAGACCGTGGAATACATGACCCGTACCGGCGAGCCGCCTTCCTTCTTTGAGATGCGCACACCCGCAAACCCAAATGCCAACAAGCGGCGCAAAGCCTATGTTGAAGTGATGGAGCGTCTGGGCTTTGAGCCGCATGTCATCAAAATCGAAGGCACTGGCTGGGCCTTCGAAGAGATTGGCCGGCAGGGTGCGCTGAAGGCGCTGGATCAGCGCGAACTGCGCACAGATTCAGTTTTGTGCAGCAACGACCGGCTGGCGATCGGCTTTCTGGCGGCGTGTTACGAACAGGGGATTCGTGTCGGGCGAAAGGACGATTGCACATTGCGGGTCGCCTCAAACGACGATCATCCCTTTGCAAAATTTACGTGCCCGTCCCTGACGACCGCAGCACATGATTACGACAACGTGGCGGCGCGAAGCGTTGAAACACTGTTTGAACTTATTGAAAACGGTGGAAAATTCGACAAGCGGACGGAAACCCTCTTCCCTGCGCGGCTGGTCTTAAGGGAATCCGCATAGTCATTAAACTTAACGCGCGTAAAGTTTTTATTGACGGCGCGACAATTATTGAACTAGGCTCTCTGCACAGCATCCAAGCTCAGGGAGGACAGGGATGTATCTGAAACACGCACTTCGTGCGGCGACTGCGCTGACTTTCGTCGCCACGGCCGCGGCTCACGCGCAATCCATCACCATCGCCACAGTGAACAACGGCGATATGATCCGGATGCAGGGCTATACCGACAAATTCACCGAAGCGACCGGGATCGATGTCGAGTGGGTGACACTTGAAGAAAACGTGCTGCGTCAGCGCGTGACCACCGACATCACCACCAAGGGCGGCCAATTCGACATCATGACCATCGGTATGTACGAAACCCCGATCTGGGGCGCCAATGGCTGGCTGGTGCCGTTGGAAGGCATGTCTGCCGAATATGACGTGGACGACATTCTGCCCGCGATGCGCAACGGGCTGAGCCATGACGGAACGCTGTACGCCGCACCGTTCTATGGTGAAAGCTCAATGGTCATGTACCGCACCGACCTGATGGAAAAGGCCGGGCTTGAAATGCCGGACGCCCCGACCTGGCAATTCATCCGCGAAGCCGCCGCCGCGATGACCGACCGGGACAATGATATCAACGGCATCTGCCTGCGCGGCAAGGCTGGATGGGGTGAGGGCGGTGCCTTCATCACCGTGACCGGGAATTCGTTCGGCGCGCGCTGGTTCGACGAAGACTGGAAGCCCCAGTTCGATCAGCCCGAATGGAACGAGGCGCTGACCTTCTTCGTTGACATGATGGCCGAGTCCGGACCTGCAGGCTATGCGACCAACGGCTTCAATGAGAACCTCTCGCTGTTCCAGCAAGGCAAGTGTGGCATGTGGATCGACGCCACGGTTGCGGCTTCATTCGTAACCAATCCCAACGACTCGACTGTCGCGGACAAGGTTGGTTTTGCGCTGGCTCCGAACTCGGACGGCATTGACAAGCGGTCCAATTGGCTCTGGGCCTGGGCGCTGGCCATTCCGGCGGGCACGCAACAGGAAGATTCCGCCAAGCAGTTCATCGAATGGGCCACGTCCAAGAATTACATCGAGCTGGTGGCCGAAAACGAAGGCTGGGCCAACGTCCCTCCGGGCGCGCGCACCTCGTTGTATGAGAACCCCGAGTATCAGAAGGTGCCATTCGCGCAGATGACGCTGGACTCGATCCTGTCAGCGGATCCGAATAACCCGACGGTGAAACCGGTGCCCTATGTTGGCATCCAGTTTGCGGCCATCCCCGAGTTTGCAGGTATCGCCACGCAGGTCAGTCAGGAATTCTCGGCGGTCTATGCTGGTCAGCAATCGGTGGAAGAGGCGCTGGAAAAAGCGCAGGCCTTCACTGCAGAAGAGATGGAAGCCGCAGGGTACTGAGGTCTTCTCCCCGCGGGTGGGCAGAGGTCTGCCCCCCGCCCTACCCTTCCACACCCCGTGTTTTTCTCGCAGGCTGGTATGCGCCTGAACAGAGAGGTCTTGCGTCATGGCAACTCAACATTCCCGATCCGTTGCGCGCCTTATGATGGCACCCGCCGTGGTCCTGCTTCTTGGCTGGATGCTCGTGCCCCTGACGATGACGCTGTACTTTTCCTTCAAGAAATACCTGCCGCTGAGGGGGGGCGATCTGGGCTGGGTCGGGTTCGACAACTACGTCCGGTTTGTGTCCTCCAGTTCATTCTGGCCTGCGGTGCAGGCAACATTGGTCATCGTGGGCGGTGTTCTGGTGATTACGGTCATCCTCGGCATCCTTCTGGCGATGCTGCTGGATCAGCCGATGTGGGGTCAGGGTGTTGTCCGCATCCTCGTAATTGCGCCCTTCTTCGTCATGCCCACCGTATCCGCGCTGGTCTGGAAGAACATGTTCATGGACCCGGTCAATGGGCTTTTGGCGCATCTGTGGCGCTTTTTCGGGGCCGAGCCGATCTCCTGGCTGTCCGAGGCGTCGATGACCTCGATCATCATGATCGTCTCCTGGCAATGGCTGCCTTTCGCCACGCTGATCCTTCTGACCGCGATCCAGTCGCTGGACAGCGAACAGCTGGAAGCGGCTGAAATGGATGGCGCCCCGGTTCTGAAACGGTTCTATCACATCATCCTGCCGCATCTGAGCCGCGCGATCACCATCGTGATCCTGATCCAGACCATCTTTCTGCTGTCGATCTTCGCCGAGATCTTCGTGACCACCGGCGGCGCCTTCGGCACCCGCACTCTCACCTACCTGATCTTCCAGCGCGTGCTGGAAAGCCAGAATGTCGGCCTTGGATCAGCCGGAGGTGTCTACGCCATCATCCTTGCCAACATCGTTGCGATCTTCCTGATGCGCATCGTCGGCAAAAACCTGGACGCGTGAGGAGGAACGACCATGGCCCGCGCCGTCACAACCCGCCGCAAATCGCTGAACACCGCCCTTGCCTGGGCTGTTGGACTGCTGATCTTTTTCCCGATCCTCTGGACGATCCTCACCAGCTTCAAGACCGAGGCACAGGCGATTGCCAGCCCGCCGCTATTCCTGAATTTCAACTGGACGCTTGAGAACTATGCCATCGTACAGGAACGCTCGGACTATATGCGGTTCCTGTGGAATTCGGTCATCATCGCGGGTGGCTCGACCGTTTTGGGCGTGATCATCGCAGTGCCCGCCGCATGGGCGATGGCCTTTGTCCCGTCCAAGCGCACCAAGGACATCCTCCTTTGGATGCTGTCAACCAAGATGCTGCCTGCGGTCGGCGTGCTCTACCCGATCTACCTGCTGTTCATCCGTCTGGGTCTGCTGGACACACGCGGAGGGTTGGTCGTTGTGCTGATGCTGATCAACCTGCCGATCATCGTCTGGATGCTCTATACCTATTTCCGCGAAATTCCGGGCGAGATTCTGGAGGCCGCGCGGATGGATGGGGCGACGCTGAAAGAGGAAATCCTCTATGTCCTGACGCCTATGGCCATCCCTGGCATCGCCTCAACCGTTTTGCTGAACTTCATCCTGGCGTGGAACGAGGCGTTCTGGACCCTCAACCTGACCGCAGTTGACGCGGCCCCCCTGACGGCCTTTATCGCCAGCTATTCCAGCCCGGAAGGTCTGTTCTTTGCCAAGCTCAGCGCGGCCTCGACCATGGCGATTGCGCCAATCCTCATCCTCGGCTGGTTCAGCCAGAAACAACTTGTCCGCGGCCTGACCTTCGGCGCTGTGAAATAAGGAACACGACACATGGGACGTATTCAACTCAAGTCCGTGACCAAAAGCTTCGGCGACGTTGAGGTCATTCCCCCGCTGGACCTGACCATCGAAGATGGCGAGTTCACTGTCTTCGTCGGCCCCTCGGGCTGCGGTAAGTCGACCCTGTTGCGCCTGATCGCGGGGCTGGAAGACATCACCTCGGGTTCCATCGACATTGACGGTTCGGATGCCACCGATGTACCGCCCGCGAAACGTGGATTGGCAATGGTATTCCAGTCCTATGCGCTCTATCCGCATATGACAGTGCGCAAGAACATCGCCTTCCCGCTGCGCATGGCGAAACTGGACCAGGCCGAGATCGACAAGCGCGTCGAAGGGGCCGCCAGCGTGCTGAACCTGACCGATTATCTGGACCGCCGTCCGGGGCAGTTGTCAGGCGGGCAGCGTCAGCGCGTCGCCATCGGCCGCGCGATTGTTCGCGAACCCGCAGCGTTTCTGTTCGATGAACCGCTTTCAAACCTGGACGCGGCGCTGCGGGTCGGTATGCGGCTGGAAATCAGTGAACTTCATGAACGTCTGGCGACCACGATGATCTACGTGACTCACGATCAGGTCGAGGCCATGACAATGGCCGACAAGATCGTTGTTCTGCAGGCCGGTGTGATCGAACAGGTCGGCAGCCCTCTGGAGCTGTATCGAACGCCGCGCAACCTGTTTGTCGCGGGGTTCATCGGCTCGCCCAAGATGAACTTGATCGAAGGTGCCGAGGCGGAAAAACACGGTGCCCACACCATCGGCATTCGCCCGGAACACATCGCAGTGTCCGAGACCGAAGGCGAATGGTCCGGCGTTGTCAGCGTCTCGGAACACCTCGGCTCGGACACGTTCTTTCATGTGCACGATACCGGTCTTGCCGAAACACTCACCGTCCGCGCGGATGGCGAGGTTGGCTTTCGCCACGGCGACCGCATCCACCTGGCGCCACGCGCGGATGTGATCCACCGTTTTGACGCACAGGGGTTGCGGATCGTATGAACCGCCTGGCCGGAAAAACCGCCCTCATCACAGGGGCCGCGCGTGGCATAGGGCTGGCCTTTGCCAAGGCTTATGTCGCCGAAGGTGCGCGCGTTGCGATTGCCGACATTGACGGCCCTCGGGCTCAGGAGGCCGTCGCCAAAATCGGCGATAGCGCCGTGGCCGTCGAGATGGACGTGACCAGCCAGCACAGCATAGACGAGGCCGTCGCACGCACGGCTGCACATTTCGGCCCAATCGACATTCTGATCAACAATGCAGCCATCTTTACAGCGGCCCCGATTGTTGAGATTGAGCGCGCCGACTACAACCGCGTTTTCGACATCAATGTCTCAGGTGTTCTGTTTACGATGCAGGCCGTTGCGCGTCACATGATCGAACACGGGACCAAGGGTCGGATTATCAACATGGCCTCGCAGGCCGGGCGACGGGGCGAGCCTCTGGTCGCTGTGTATTGCGCAAGCAAGGCGGCGGTCATTTCTCTGACCCAATCGGCAGGGCTGAACCTGATCTCTCATGGGATCAACGTGAACGCAATTGCTCCGGGCGTCGTCGATGGCGAGCACTGGGACGGCGTAGATGCGTTCTTTGCAAAACACGAAGGCAAACCACGTGGCCAAAAGAAACGCGAGGTGGCCGCAGCCGTCCCCTACGGCCGGATGGGTTGCGCCGAAGATCTGACCGGGATGGCGGTGTTTCTCGCCTCGGACGAGGCCAAGTACATCGTCGCCCAAACCTACAATGTCGACGGTGGAAACTGGATGAGCTGATGGACCCTCTGGCGCACGCAAAACCTCCGAAACGGCTGGGGCGGGACAGCCTTGCAGAGCTGCCTGTGAGCGTCAGGACCCCGGCCTACGCGCGTTCCGACCTGACGCCGGGCATTGTCCATATCGGGCTTGGCAATTTCCACCGCGCGCATCAGGCCTGGTACCTACACAAGTTGATGCAGCAGGGTCAGGCCCACGACTGGGCCATCATCGGGGCCGGTGTGCGGAGCTATGACGCCGAGATGCGAGAGAAATTGCTGGCGCAGGACTGCCTGACAACCCTGATTGAGTTGGATCCGAACGGGATGTCCGCCGAGGTTACAGGCCCGATGATTGACTACCTGCCGATTGAGGCGGGCAATGCCGCTCTGATCCGGAAGATGGCCGACCCATCCATCCGGATCGTGTCGCTGACAGTAACCGAAGGCGGGTATTACCTGGATTCCAACTCCGGTGCCTTCGACACTGATCACGAAGATATTCGTCACGATGCGGCAAACCCCACCCACCCGCGCACGGTCTTCGGCGCCCTTGTTTCGGCACTCGGGCAACGGCGTGCAGACGGCCTCAACCCTTTTACCGCGCTGAGCTGTGACAACCTTCAGGGCAACGGGACGATCCTGCGGAACTGCGTCGTTGGTATGGCGCGCCTGTCCGATCCTGATCTGGCCGCCTGGATTGACCAGAATGGTGCGTTCCCCAATTCGATGGTGGATTGCATCGTGCCTGCGACGGCCAATCAGTTGGTGTCGCAATGCCGCGCGCTTGGCGTCGATGACCGCGCGCCGGTCTCGCACGAGAACTTTCGCCAATGGGTGATCGAGGATGACTTCTGCGCCGGGCGCCCGCCGCTTGAACAGGTCGGTGTGACGCTGACCCATGATGTTCATAGCTATGAAACGATGAAACTGCGCATTTTGAACGGCGGTCACCAGCTGCTCGCAAATGTCGGGGAAATTCTGAATGTCCCGACAATTGCAGACTGTATGCAAGACCGGGACATCGTGGCGTTTTTCGAGAAAGTTCAGGCTGACGAAATTCTGCCGCATGTCGAGGCTGTCCCCGGAACGACGGCAAAAGAATACCTTGCCCTGGTCAAGAGCCGATTTGCCAACACCGCGATTCACGACACAACGCGCCGGGTTGCGTTTGACGGGTCATCGCGGCATCCGGGCTTTCTGCTGCCATCGCTGCGCGATGCGCTTGCGGCTGGCTCTTCCGCAAACGGGCTTGCGCTGGCCGAGGCGTTTTGGTGCAGGATGTGTGCGGGCATTCGTGAGGACGGCTCAGAAATCGCCCCCAATGACCCCCAATGGGAGACCCTGCAGGAAACAGCGATGGCGTCCAAAGCCGACCCGGAGCTTTGGCTCGAACAACGCCAGTATTGCGGTGAATTTGGCCGGGGCACACCGTTTTCCGATGCCTTCGCCCGGTGGCTGACCGGGATCTGGCAGAGCGGCAGCCGGGCAGTTTTGGCCGAATTTATAGCCACCGATTCATTGTCGCACTAAATTCGCGCCCCCTCGGATCAATCGGGCGCAGACACACCATGCTGTGACGGCGGCGCGGCTTAGCCACTCTGACAGGCGTTTCACTTATTTCGAGCGTCTCGGTACAGCATTGCCGCCCTTTGCTGCGGCAGCGCGTACCCGGTTTTTCTTGCTGTTTAGCTTACCCTTGGGCGGTGGCGGGCCTTTCGGACGGTCCGACTTTTTGCCAATACGATCACGTTTGGGCTTGGCGTCCACTTTCACTTTGTCCGCGGGTTTGGGCGGTGTCTTTTTTCGCGCCTTGGCAGGTTGCGGCTCGGCGAGGCGTTGCGGTTTTTGCCCGGTCTTTTCCCAGCCTCTCTTGCCTTTCACACCCTGCTTGGGGCCTTTTTTAGCAGAACCCGAAAAATCGGGGGCGGCGTCCAGCTGCACGATGTCTTTTGTACGCTCGATCTTCATCTCAGGTCCGATCGCGTCCAAGAAGCCAGCAACGCTGCTTTCGCGAATTTCGATATAGGTCTCGCTATCAGCGATGCGGATCGCACCAATATCGGATTTGGTGATGTTGCCCGCCTTGCAGATCATCGGAAGAAGATATCGCGGCGACGCATTGTCGTTGCACCCTTCCGAAAGCGAAAACCAGACGCTCGGGCCAAAGGGCACGTTTGGCTTTGGTGCAGCTTCCTTGACGTCGCTCAACTCTTCCGGTGCGGAATGCTGTCGCTGGTATTGGCGGACATAGGCCGTGGCAAGTTGTTCCGGCGAGAACTTTGCCACCAGTTCATCAACGGACACGCGTTCGGCCTCTGTCGCGTCCGACAGCCAGTCGTCCGAGCTGAACATCCGCTGCATATCCTGTGCGTTGACCTCGTCTGCGGACGGGGCAGCCCCCCATTCGGCGGTCAGCTTGGCGAATTTCAGCAGACGCTGCGCCTTTTTGAACGACGCCGGTGGGACGATCAGGGCACTGACCCCTTTGCGCCCTGCCCGCCCGGTCCGGCCCGAGCGGTGCAGAAGGGTCTCGTGACTATTGGGCAGCTCGGCATGGATCACCAGATCCAGGTTCGGCAGGTCGATCCCGCGTGCGGCGACATCGGTTGCCACACAGACACGGGCGCGCCCGTCACGCATGGCCTGCAAGGCGTTGGACCGTTCGCTTTGGGTCAGTTCACCAGACAGCGCCACAACCGAGAACCCGCGGTTCGACAGGCGGGCGGTCAGACGGCTGACCATGGCACGCGTGTTGCAGAAGACGATGGCGTTCGGCGCCTCATAGAACCGTAACACGTTGATGATTGCGTTTTCACCATCACGCGGGGCAACATTCATCGCGCGGTATTCAATATCGGCGTGCTGCGTCCGTTCACTAACGGTGCTGACACGCTCGGCATCGCGTTGGTACCGGGCAGCAAGGCTGACAATGGCGCGGGGAACCGTGGCCGAAAACAACAGCGTCTGGCGATCTGTCGGGGTTTGCTCGAGAATGAACTCCAGATCCTCGCGGAACCCGAGGTCGAGCATTTCATCGGCCTCATCCAGAACTACGGCGCGCACGGCCGTCAGATCGATCGAGCCGCGCATGATATGGTCGCGCAAGCGCCCCGGCGTTGCGACCACGATATGCGCCCCGCGCGACAGCGCCCTGCGTTCATCACGCATATCCATGCCGCCAACGCATGAGGCAATGAACGCCCCCGCATCGGCGTAAAGCCACCCCAATTCGCGTTTGACCTGCATCGCAAGCTCTCGCGTTGGCGCGATGACCAAAGCCAAAGGCGCATCTGCTGTATCAAAAACCTGCGCGTCGCCCAGAATGGTCGGTGCGATGGCCAGCCCGAACCCGATGGTCTTCCCCGATCCGGTCTGCGCGGAAACCAACAGGTCCCGCCCCTGCAACTCGGGCGCGGTCACGGCCTGTTGGACAGGGGTCAGGGTGTCGTATCCTTTGCGCTTCAGCGTATCTGCGAGTGTCTGTTTCATGGCTCGGCTCTCTTGGGTGATGCTGTCACCCTCAGAGCGTCCAACACACGGATCAAAATCGAAGCACAGTCCATACCGAGAGAGAAACCGGATGTATAGGGTGGAAAATGAAGACCCGCAGCGCTTACGCAATAACCAGCCCAGCAACAGGAGGCGGAACGCACCGCAGCGACATTCGGTATTCACGGAATGCCACCTGACGTTTGCTTATGTCCCCCATCAGCGCGGGCTTGTGGTTCTTCCAATCAGAGAACGTTTTCTCTCATTATCAGGGCCTGATGCAGGTCAGAGGTTTTCGCCCCGTGTCCTCCAGCACCCAACATTCTGTCCCTTCGAAAACCGCAGCCGTCAGCGGTTTGCCATATCCTGCCCCGGTATCGATGTTCACACGGTTTCCGTGGTGTTCAGGGGTGGCGACGTGGGTATGGCCGTGAACAACCAGCCATGGGTGAGGGTCCGGGCAGTCCAGAAACTCTTCTCGAATCCAGATCAGGTCGTCAGGGTCCTGACGCTGCAAGGGGATGCCGGGCCGTATGCCTGCATGGACGAACAGCAGGTCGTTGTGCAGATAGTAGGGCAACAAACCTGCCAGAAAATCGATATGGGCCTGCGGCACGGCGGCTTTGGCCCTGGCGTGGACCTGATAGGTGCGAACCCCGTCGTTGACCTCAACGCCATAGGAGTTCAGCGTCTCAACCCCACCTATCCGAGGATGCAGCCAATGATACCCGACCAGCAGGCGTGCATCGCTACGCGGGTAATCCTCAAGAAACATTGCGCACATCTGATCGTGGTTGCCACGCAGGAACGTCCAGTTTCTGCCTTCGGACTGCCCTTTCACCAAAAGGTCCAGAACCGCGCGGCTTTGGGCGCCGCGATCGGTGTAATCACCGATAAAGACGATTTGCGCATCAGGCCCGCCGTCCTTTTCGATGCGCGCCAGCGCGTCCTCCAACATGTGCAATTGGCCGTGGATGTCCCCGATGGCGTAGATAGGGTCTGGCATCTCGCTGGCGCTCCTATTCGGACCAATCGATGCGGAGCTCTTCACTAAAGGCAAAGCGCACGAGATGAGCTTCGATCACATCCTTCCAACGCGCCAAATCGCCGCGCGGACCGGTTGCAGCGGTAAGGTTCAGGCTGTCGCCATTCGCTTCGAGGGTCACGCTGTCGCCATCCGGGAAGGCCACGCTGCCCTTTGTTTCGTCAAAGAAAACCTCGGCCTTGTGCGACCAGTGTTTGCAGAGCTGCTGCAGGTATTTGCTGGCCGCAGCGGTTTCGGCAACGCCCGAGGCGGTCTGGTCCGGCAGCAGGCTCAGCCCGGTCGTGGCGGCGTTGCGCATTGCTGTTGCAAACAGGGTCACGTCGATATTGGTGGCCACAAAGCTGGCCCCGATATCCAGGCATTTGCGTTGCATTGCCGGATCAAGGGTCAGGATACCCGCCGCCTTGCCCGCCGCCACGATGCGGGTCAGCGCGTCCAGCACGGCCTGAACCACGTCAGGGTGACCGGCATTGCCGATATGGCCCATATCGGCGGCCAGATCGGATGGGCCGATAAACACTCCGTCCACATCGGTGGCCAGAATATCGTCCAGCGCCGCCAGACCCTTTTGGTTTTCCACCTGCACCAGCAGGCAAATCTGCTCATCCGCCGTTTTCAGGTAATCCGGGATGGCCGCAAACCGCGAGGCCCGCGCCAGAGCCGATCCCACGCCCCGCACGCCATGCGGCGGGTATTGCGCCGCGCGTACAAGGTCACGCGCCTGATCGCCGCTTTCAACCATGGGTACCAGAAGGTTCTGCACGCCTGCGTCCAGATATTGCTTGATCATCCAGGTCTCGCCAATCGGCAGGCGCGCGACCGGGGTGCTGCCCGATCCTTCGATCACCTGCACCTGTTCAAGGATGGAGCGTAGATCGTTCGGCGCGTGCTCACCGTCGACCAGCAGCCAGTCGAACTGCGCGGTCGCCGCGATTTCGGCGGTATAGGCGTTGGCCATGCCGATCCAGCACCCGATCTGCGGGCGCCCCGCCTT
Organism: Ruegeria sp. AB10; assembly: GCF_056542745.1. Classification (NCBI taxonomy): domain Bacteria; kingdom Pseudomonadati; phylum Pseudomonadota; class Alphaproteobacteria; order Rhodobacterales; family Roseobacteraceae; genus Ruegeria; species Ruegeria sp. AB10. Next base: position 46,502 of record NZ_JBQGAI010000004.1, read on the forward strand.
AAGGGCGGCTTTGAAGGTGTTCTTCGGCGCAGGCATGTGCGGTGTTCCTTTCAGGCGAAATTGATATCGACCGAACCAAATGGCCCGAAATCAGCATGAATCTCAGTACCGGACGGGCATTCGACCGGGCGGATAAAGCTGCCGGACAGGATGATCTGACCGGGTTCAATACTCTGGCCGTATTGCGCCATACGGCGTGCCAGCCAGACAACGCTTTCGACCGGATCGTTCAGCACACCCGCACCCAGACCGGTTTCCTCGATCTCGCCATTGCGGAAGGTCAGCGCACCGACCCAACGCAGGTCAAATGCATCCACCGCGTGGCGTTCCGCGCCCAGCACGATGCCTGCATTGGCCGCATTGTCGCTGATCGTGTCGAACACCGTGCGCGCTTTACCCGATTTGGGGTCGACCCTTTGAATACGGGTGTCGAGGATTTCGATCGAGGGCGCGACGTAGTCCGTGGCGGCGATGATGCCATCGCGGGTGACGTTTTCGCCGCCAACCGCAGATTTCATCACAAAGGCAATCTCTGCTTCGACCCGCGGCTGGATAAAGCGGCCCGCCGGAACCGTTCCACCATTTTCAAAGGCCATGTCATCAAACAGGATGCCGCTGTCAGGGATGTCGATGTTCAGCGCGTATTGCATGGCTTTCGAGGTCAGTCCGATCTTCCAGCCGATCACCTTGCGCCCTTCGGCCAGTTTCTGGCGATAGATGGCGTTTTGCACCTCATAGGCGTCGTCCATGCCCATCTCGGGATGGCGCAGGGTCAGCAGGCCGATCTGTTCTCCGGTCCGTTCAGCCTTCAGCAGATCAGCAGCGGCGCGGGCATGATCCTCAGGCGTCATACCTGTTCGTCCTCAACCGTGTTGCGCAACGTGCCGATGCCTTCGACCGAGACCTCGACCACATCGCCCGGCGCCAGATATTTCGGAGGATCAAACCGCGCCCCTGCCCCGGTCGGCGTTCCGGTGACGATGATATCGCCCGGCTGCAGGGTCATGAAGGTCGAGATATACTCGATCTCGCGCCGGATCGGGAACATCATGCGGTTCAGGGTGTCGTCCTGACGCAACTCACCATTCACATGGGTCTGAATACGGGCGTCATCCAGTTGCGCCGCATCGGTAAAGGGCACCAGCCAGGGGCCGATGGCGCCGGTGTTGTCCCAGTTCTTGCCCTGGGTGACGTTGAACTTGGCGTGGCGCACCCAGTCGCGGATCGTGCCTTCGTTACACAGGGTCAGGGCCGCGATGTGATCATAGGCGTCCTCTTGCGAAATCCTGCGCCCAGTCTTGCCGATGACAATGGCAACCTCGCCTTCGTAATCCAGCGTATGGTTTTCCGGCGGGCGGATCAGCGGGCGGTCATGACCGGTAAAGCCGCTGGCAAAGCGCGGGAACAGAGACATGTATTTCGGCTGCGCGCTGCCATCCTTGTATTCCGCATTGCGATCCGGAAAGTTCACCCCGACGCACAGGATGCGGCGCGCGTCAGGCATCACCATCTCGTAGGTGAAATCCTTATGCGTCACGTCCCGGCCAGCAGCGGCTGCGGCCAGTTGATCGAACGCCCCGGCTGCGATCACCTCATATAAACTGGCATGATCCGAAAATTCGCTATTCAGTGCGATGGCGCCGGCATCCGTGATCGCGCCAAAGAATGTTTCGCCATTGGCAGAGTATGTCGCAAAGCGCATCAGGCCTCCTCGGCGGCGTCGATGCCACCCATGCAGATGTATTTGAGTTCCATGAAATCATCGAGCCCATAGCGTGAGCCTTCACGCCCCAGACCCGACATCTTGACGCCACCAAATGGGGCTTCGGCGGTTGAAATCAGGCCGGTGTTGACGCCGACCATGCCGTATTCCAGCCCCTCGGACACACGCCAGACACGGGCCAGGTCGCGGGAATAGAAATACGAGGCGAGCCCGAACTCGGTATCATTGGCGGCCGCCACAACCTCGCTTTCGGATGCGAACTTGAACAAGGGCGCAACGGGGCCAAAGGTTTCCTCGGTCGCCACCGCCATGTCCGAGGTCACTCCGGTCAGGATGGTGGGTTCAAAGAAGGTGCCGCCAAGTGTGTGGAGTTTACCCCCAAGCGCCACCTTGGCCCCTTTCGAGGTCGCGTCTTCGACATGTTCGGTCACCTTGTCCACGGCGGCCTGATCGATCAGCGGGCCAAAGATGATGCCCTCATCAAACCCGTTGCCGGTCGGCAGGGTCGACACTTTGGCCGCCAGTTTTTTAGCGAAGGCGTCATAGACCCCGGCCTGCACATAGATGCGGTTTGCACAAACGCAGGTCTGGCCGTTGTTGCGGAACTTGGCGATCACGGCGCCTTCGACGGCGGCATCCAGATCGGCATCGTCGAACACAATGAACGGCGCGTTGCCGCCCAGCTCCAGCCCCAGTTTCTTGATCGTCGGGGCACATTGCGCATAGAGCATCGCGCCAATCTCGGTCGACCCGGTGAAAGTCAGTTTCTGCACGATCGGGCTCGACGTCATCTCGCCGCCGATGGCGCGCGCCGAACCGGTGAGGACAGAGAACAGACCCGCAGGTAGCCCCGCACGTTCCGCCAGAACAGCCAGCGCGATAGCCGAAAACGGTGTCTGGCTGGCGGGCTTTAACACCATCGAACAACCGGCCGCAAAAGCCGGACCGGCCTTTCGGGTGATCATGGCGTTGGGAAAATTCCACGGCGTGATCGCGGCCACAACGCCGATGGGCTGTTTGACGGTGATGATCCGCTTGTCGGGCGCATGGCCGGGCGTGACATCCCCGTAAGCGCGGCGCGCCTCTTCCGCGAACCACTCGATGAAACTGGCGCCATAGGCGATTTCACCCTTGGCCTCAGCCAGCGGCTTGCCTTGTTCGGCAGTCAGGATGGCACCTAGGTCATCCTGGTTTTCCATCACCAGATCGTACCAGCGACGCAGGATCTGGCTGCGCTCTTTCGCGGTGCGTTTGGCCCAGCCTTTCTGGGCACGCTGCGCATCGGCAATTGCCTCGGCCGTTTCCGCGGCACCCAGATTGGGCACCCGGCCGATCAACTCACCCGTAGCCGGGTTCGTCACGTCAATCGCGTTCGCGACCCCGGATGCATCCACCCATCTGGACCCAACCCGCGCCTTTTCGGCAAGCAGCGTGGGATCGTTGAGACGCAGTTCAGTCATTCGAAGTTCCCTGTGAATTCGGCCTTAGACCGAGAAGCTGATATTGGCCTGACCCGTTCCGGAGCTTCCGAAATACGGGGTGTAGATATCGATCTTGCCCTGGTAGCTGCCCCATCCAAGGGCGCCGAACAGCAAGGCGGTATCGTTCATGGCGCATTCGCCGGCGCATTTCTTGGCGTAGTCGGGCAGGAGTTCGAGGAACTCTTCAAAACGGCCCTGCTCCCACAGATCCAGCACGCGCATGTCCATCTGTCGGTTAAACTCTCCGTTCACCGAATTCAGACCATCGACCGAGCGTTCATTGGGCGTGAAGTCATGGCTCAGCGACCCCGAGGCCAGAATCGAGACGTTCCGGTCCGAGCGTCGGATGCCTTCAGCGATGGCCTCACCCCAAACCCGGTTTTCAGCGATCGACGAGAACTGATTGACCGCCACGGGCAGAACCCGCGCATTCACGCCGTCATTGATGAAGTGCATCGGCAGCAACGTGCCGTATTCCATGCCCATATCGGGATGCGAATGCCCCAACGCCCGCTCACCACGCTCACGCAGCACATCAAGGATTTTTTCCCCAAGTTCGTGATCGCCGCGATAGTCGAACTCCATATCCGCCAGCATGTGCGGCAGTTCGTGGCTGATGAAACGGCCCTTGTGGTGCTCCTTCGTGTTCAGGTGGAACCCCTGATTGGTGATCCAATGCGTGTCGAAGATGACGAAGGTGTCGACCTTGCGGTCGATCGCATCCTGACGCAGGCGCGCATAACCATCGATGGCAGGTTGGCGGATGCCTTTGTATTTCGGCATCGTGTGGGACATCCAGATGCTTGGCACATGCGTAATCTTCGCGGCCTGTACAATCTTTCCCATGATCGTCTCCTCTCCATTAATGCGTTGCGCGCCTGTCAGCCCGTTCAGGTCACCGGGAAGATCACGTTGGTTTGTCCGGTTCCGGAGGACGGAAAATACTCGGTGACAACCTCGCATTTCGCATCATACGCATCCCACCCCAGCGCGCCGTAGAGCATGGCGGTGTCGTGCATCGAGCCTTCGCCGCAGCAGAAATTGGCATATTCGCCCAGCATTTTCAGGAATGTAGCGTGATCCCCGGCCTGCCACATGTCCAGAACGTGCAGATCGACCTGGCGGTTGAATTCCGAACTGATGGTGAATGTACCATTGTTTGCGGCGTAATCCTTGTTGGGCCAAATCTTGTGGCTCAGCGATCCGGAGGCGACCAGCAAAACCTTGCTGTCGCTGGCCTCAACCGCCTCGCGGATAGCTTCGCCGACAAGGCGGCTTTCCTCGTGGCTGTGAACGGTGCACCAAGCGGCAACCGAAACCACCTTGAACTCCGCCTCGCGGCTCATGAAGCGCATCGGGACAAGGGTTCCGTATTCCAATTCCAGGCTGTCGACCTGATGGCTGAGCGTGTGCACGCCCTTTTTCGTGGCAATATCCGCAATGGCATCCCCCAGCGCCGGGTCGCCGTCATATGCGTAAGGCAAGTCCTTGATAAATTGCGGGAATTCGTTCGAGGTGAACAGCCCCTCGAAATGTTTGTTTGCATTGATATGGAAACCGGCATTAACGACCCAATGCGTGTCGCAGATCACCACGGTATCTGCGCCCAGCTCTTTTGCCCGTCGTGCAATTTCCCGGTGCCCGTCAATCGCGGCCTGACGCGCGCCTTTGACCGGACCCTCTTGTTCCGACATAAACATGGTCGGCACATGGGTCATTTTGGCCGCAAGAACGATTTCTCCCATTTCTTCCTCCTGCTGGTTGCGGTGCGCGCGTTTCCGGTTTCTGCAAGGGCAGGCCGTTACAGCTTGCCCAATTGCATGATCTTGTGCTGGCCGGTGGCAAAGCCGATGTGCTTTTGCTCCATGTAGAACTCGAACGACCAGTCGCCGCCGTCGCGCCCGATGCCCGACGCTTTGACGCCACCAAAGGGCGTGGGCAGGTGACGGACGTTTTCCGAGTTCACCCAGATCATCCCGGCCTCAAGCTTATCGGTAAAGCGCAGTGCCCGCGTCAGATCATTGGTCCAGACATAGCCGGTCAGACCGTAGGGCGTATCATTGGCCATCTGCAGCGCCTCTTCCTCGGTCGAGAATGGAATCGAGGTCAGGACCGGGCCAAAGATCTCTTCGCGCGCGATGCGCATCTGGTTGGTGGCGTTGGTGAACAGGGTCGGTCGGATGAAATAGCCTTCGTCGCCCAGTTTCTCGCCCCCCGCCGCAACGGTCGCGCCATCCTCTTTGGCGATGTCGAAATAGCTGGTGACCTTTTTGTAGTGCTCCTCTGTCACCAGCGGACCGATTTCGGTTGCCGGGTCCAGCGGATGGCCGACCTTGATGTTATTCACCCGCTCGATCAGCCTGGCTTCGAATTCATCCTTGATGCTGTCCTGCACCAGCAGGCGCGAGGACGAGGTGCAGCGCTCGCCGTTAATCGAGTAGATCATGAAGATCACCGCATCCAGCGCACGGTCCAGATCGGCGTCGTCAAACACGATGACCGGATTCTTGCCACCCAACTCCAGGTGCATCCGCTTCAGCGTATCTGCCCCCTGCTTGGTGATAATGCTGCCGGTGCGGCTTTCGCCAACAAAAGCGATGGCCTTGATCAGAGGGTGCTCGGTCAGCGCCTTACCCGCATCCGGGCCAAAGCCGTTCACGGTGTTCAGCACACCCTTGGGTAGACCTGCCTCTTCTGCAATCTCGACCAGCAGGCGGGCCGACAGTGGCGAATCCTCGGCCGGTTTGTGAACCACGGTGCAGCCTGCGGCCAATGCGGGCGCGATCTTCCAGGTCGACAGCATGAACGGCGTGTTCCACGGGGTGATGACGCCAACCGGCCCGATCGGCACGCGGGTGGTGACATTCATCAGGGTCGGCGATTTCAAGTGCTGCCCGTCCCGCGCCTGCACCACCTGATCCGCGAAATAGCGGAAATTCTCAGCCCCACGCAAAGCCGCCTTGGACATGAAGCGTAGGGTCTGACCCGTGTCCCAGCATTCGCACAGCGCGATTTCCTCGGCGCGCGCCTCGATGGCGTCTGCCACGTTCAGCAGAATGCGGCGGCGTTCGGTGGCGGGCATGTCGCGCCATTCGGCAAAGGCCGCATGGGCTGCATTCGCGGCGGTGTCGATGTCATCTGCGGTGCCGTGGGCGACGTCGCAGATCACCGACTTGTCGACCGGCGAGGTGGATTGAAACACGCCGGCAGACCCTGCAACGTCTTCACCCGCGATGCGGTTCTTGATGCCTGTCTCTTTGAACCGCGCTAAGAAGCCCGCGAGTTTTTCGATGTTTGTGTCCAGTGCGCTCATGGTTCAGGTCTCCTGCGTGGTCGCGCCAAGGTGTTCGCGGATCGTGCCGGTCTTGGGCGAAAGCTTGGGGTCGATGTCGAGCATCTCAAGCGAGAGGGCGATAGAATGGTGTAGGAAGGCGGGTGCCAGATACGCCCTGACCGCTTCGAAAATGCGCTGCGTGGCGTCTTGTTTGACGTCGTCGGACCGACCGGCGCGCAGGCGGATCGAGATGTCGATAAAGCCATGCGCCGGATTGCCGTCTGCAATGGCATAATGATCAACGCGAACGGCTCGGACGCGAATGCCCGGCATCGGAAAGGTGTCGATCTCGGCAGCCGTGGCCCGGATGCATTCACACAGGCCACCCATGTCGACCTTGTCCTCCAGGTTCCCGGAATACTCGACGTGAAAATGTGGCATGTGCTCTCCTTTATTAATTAACATGTTTACTATTTCGCAATCACGCTGTCAAGAACTTGCCTTGTTAATCTTTGCAATTTCCAAATTGGCGTTCTAGAAGGCCGCATGACCACGCAAAGCCACACAAAAAGCACGTCCCGATCCCTACCGATTGCGCTGTTACGCGCGCGGGAAACCGTCATGGCGCCGATCCGGGATATGCTGCATGACATTCAGCTCACCGAACAGAAGTGGCGCATCCTGAGGGTTTTGGACGAGCTGGGCGAGGTTGAGCAAAGCGCAATCGCCCACGAGGCCTGCCTGCTGCTGCCCAGCCTCACCCGCATTCTGCGCACGATGGAGGCCGAAGGCCAGATCACCCGCCGCCAGGACAACGAAGACAAGCGCCGCACCATGGTTCGGATCACCGATGCCGGGCGCGCGGTGCTGGAAGACAACCTTGCCACGTCGCTGGCGATTTCAAAGAACATCGAATCGCAGATGGGTCGCGAAAAACTGAACCAGCTTCTGGACCTTCTGGAAGAGCTGCAGGCGGTCAAAGTCTGACCCCGCCCGGGGTGGGCGAGGTCAGGTGAGCGGCGGTTAAAGAGTCGCCAGACCGGTATCCAGCGCCGACAGGATCTTGGCCACATCGTCGGGGGTGATGATCAGCGGCGGAGACAGGATGATGTTGTTGCCAGACACACGCACCATGACACCATCTTCGTAAGCCGCTTTCTGAACCTTTAGCGGCAGGTGCTTGGCAATAGGCGCCTTGGTTGCCCGGTCCGAGACCAGCTCCAGCGCGCACATCGGCCCCTCGCCGCCGCGCACATCTCCGATGACGTCGTATTTCTCGGCCAGTTTCTGCAATCCGGCAAACAGCTCTTCCCCGCGTGCGGCCGCGTTTTCCCAGACACGCAGGCGCTTGATCTCGGACAGCGCAGCCAGGGCCGCCGCCGCGCCGACCGGATGGCCGGAGTAGGTATAGCCCTGATCCATCGACGCCTTGCCGGTGGTGTCGCTTTCGAACACCTCGGCGACCGCACCCGAGATCATTGCTGCCCCGAAGGGGAAATAGCCATTGGTGATCGCCTTGGCCGTGGTCATGATGTCGGGCTGCACCCCCCAATGGCGCGCGCCGCTTTCGCTGCCGGTCCGGCCGAAGGCGGTGATGATCTCATCCGAGATCAGCAGAATACCGTGTTTCGAGCAGACCTCGCGCACCATCGGCATGAAGCTCTTGTGCGGCGGGATAACGCCCCCTGCCCCCAAAACCGGCTCCATGATAAAGGCGGCAACGGTGTTTGCCCCCTGAAACGCAATCTCGGCCTCAAGCGCCTTGACGCAAAGCTGCGCCAGACGTTCCGGATCGGTCTCGTCAAACGGGTTGCGATAGGTCCACGGGGCGGGCACATGGAAACAGCCCGGCATCATCGGCTCGTAGGCTGCGCGGAACTTCTGATTGCCGTTGACCGAGGCCGCAGCAAAATGGGTGCCGTGATAGCCCTGCTTCAGGCTGATGAACTTGGTCCGCCCGGCCTCACCGCGCACCTTGTGGTATTGCCGCGCCATTTTCAGCGCGATTTCAACCGAATCCGAGCCGCCCGAGGTAAAGAAAGCACGGGTCAGGCCGTCGGGCTCGAAGAACTGCGCCAGCTCATAAGACAGCTCGATCGCCTTGTCGTTGCTGGTGCCGCGGAAAGTCGAATAATAGGGCAGCGCGTTCAGCTGATCGGCAATGGCCTGCTTTACCGGCTCGCAGGAATAACCCAGATTGACGTTCCAAAGCCCCCCGACCGCATCCAGCGCCTTGTGACCGTCGACATCGATAATGCTGACACCTTCACCCCCGTTCAGAATGGTCGGCGGGTTTTTCTGACTGTCGGCGGGATGCGCCATCGGGTGCCAGAAATAACGCGCATTATTTTCTTTCAGAAAGTTCGAGTCTTTCATGTCTCGGGTCTCCGGGTTTGTGTCCACCCGCTCAAAGGTGGAAATCGGTTGGAAAAGTGTCGGGGAGCTGACCGCCAAAGTTTGCGGTCAGGTCAATCGAAAGGGCGTGCAGTGCCGTCAGGATTTCCGGCAGCCGTTCGTCGCTGGCGCGGCCTTCGGGGACGGCAATCGCAATGGTTCCCAACGCCACCTGATCAATGCCGAATATGGGTGCCGCATAGCCATAGACGCCATTTTCGTAGCTTCCATTGCTGTTGGCCCAGCCGGCTTGGCTGATTGCTGTGACCCGTTCTTTGATCTTTGCCGGGTCGGTCAGCGTGGTGTCGGTATATCGCGCCTGCTCTTCCTGACCGAGACGGTCCAACAGGAAGGACGGACCAAAGCTGAGCATACACAGGCCCGACGCGGTCGCATTGATCGGAAGGATCTCGCTGGGGTCGAGGCTGACACGGACGCTGTGCCGCGTCGTTTCAACTACCAGCGCGGTTTGAAGCGACTCCTTTTCAAGCAGCGACAGATGCAGGCTTTCGCCGACATCCTGCATGGCAGCCTGCATTCTCTGGCGGGCGCTTTCGATGCCGGGACGGGCGATCTGGCGCAACGCAGCCAGGCGCAGCGCGGCAGGTCCGACCGCATAGGATTTGGTCATGGGGTTCTGTTCGATCAGCCCGTATTCTTCAAGCGCCCGCAGGTGGCGCAGCGCGGTGGCTTTGTTCAATCCGGACAGCCGCGCCATCTGACTCAGCCCGATCTCTGGCCGAGCGTTTGAAAAGTAGTTGAGCATTTTCAGGGCGTTCAGGGCTGTACCCATGTGATTCACATCCTCCCGTTAAGGTAATACTTGACAGAACAAGCTTAACAAAGCAACATTAATCTTGTTAACGCGGATCAAATAATGAACCACTTACGGGAGGTGTCAATGAAGAAAGTTCTAACAGCCGCCGCTTTTGTTGCTTCTGCAACCGCCGCACTGGCGGAGTATCCAGAGAAGCCGGTCTCTTTTGTCGTTCCGTGGCCTCCGGGTGATCTGGAAGACGTTCTGACGCGGATCATCGCCGACGAATTCCAGGCAATGTACGGCGTTCCGGCTGCGGTCGTGAACAAGCCCGGTGGCGGCGGCGGTCCGTTCCCCGGCGCTGTCGAAGTGGCCACCGCCCCGGCAGATGGCTATACCATCGGGTCCTTCGTGACCGACGTACCCATCGGCGGCCCCCAGATCGGCATCCCCGAACTGTCGCCCAACCCGTTCGAGCCGATCGGCATCTTCATGACCTATCCCTTCGTGATTGCGTCAGGCAAAGACGCCCCGTTCACGACCTGGGAAGAACTGGTCGCCTATGGCAAGGAAAACGATGTGGCGCTGGGTCACTTCGGGTCGTTCCTGCCGCCCACCCAGGTGACATTTGCCGCCGCAATCAGCTCGGGCTTTGACTTTGCAAGCGAGGCCGCATTCGACGCGCTGGACTGCAACACTCTGGCCTCTGGTGATGTGGACGTGATCAATACCACGTTGCAGCTGATCCTGCCCTGCCTGGATGACGTCAACGTTCTGGCCAGCATTGGCAACGAGCGCATCAGCCTGACACCAGACACGCCGACCGTCAGCGAACTGCACCCCGATCTGAATGTGGCGCTTTGGAATGGCCTGTTCGTTCACAAGGACACTCCGGCAGAAGTGCGCGAGAAAATCGCGGCCGCTGCGCAAAAGGCGTTGCAAACCGAGAAGGCTCAGAACCTGATCGGTGAGACAGGCGTTCTGATCTACTGGCTGGATGCCGACGCATCAAACGCCCAGATCGCAAGCGATAGCGAAACGATCGGCGCCATTCAGGCCCTCGTGGGCGAATAAACCAACCACAAGGTCGCGCGGGCGTATTCCGCGCGACTTTTTCTGCGGTCAGGGAGGGGACCATGATAGCCAAAACACTGCAGGACATGTTCAAACGATATCGTCGGCCCGGCGATGTTGTTTTTGCTTTGGTCTTTCTGGTTTTTGCTGTTTTTCTCCTGACTCAACTGGGTGAGCAGACCCAGGTCGTCAAACGGACCAAATGGTTTGCGCAGCCCGGCTTCTGGCCGATGGTCTCGCTGTGGGCAATGGCCGCATTTGCCTTTCTGCACTGGCTCAGTTCGGCCATGTCAGACCGTATTCCGGGGCGCTGGCCCGAGGTGGCGTTTTGGTTACGGTCCTTTGAATACGTCGCCTATTTTCTGGTCTATGTCGCGATTGTGCCCCTTTTGGGATACCTGCCATCCACCGTTCTGTTCGCGGTTTTTCTTGCAATCCGCACCGGGTTCCGGAGTGCCGGGGCCATTGGCCTTGCGGCTGCGTTCGGTGTTGCGGTTACCGTCATCTTCCGCGCCTTTCTGCAGGTCAAAATCCCCGCAGGTGCCGTCTATGAATACCTGCCGGATGCGGTGCGCGCCTTTGCGCTGACTTATCTCTGAGGGTCACTATGGAAACGTTTCTGTCCGGACTTTCTATTCTGACGCAATGGCAGGTGATCGTCGCCCTTCTGATCGGCTCGATCGGCGGGGTCATCATCGGTGCTCTGCCCGGAGTTGGTGCGGCTGTGGCCATCGCCATTCTTTTGCCCGCAACTTTCGCCTTTGAACCCATCGTGGGCCTGACGCTGCTGCTGGGCATCTATGGCTCGTCCATGTATGGCGGCGCCATTCCGGCCATTCTGATCAACACGCCGGGCACGGCGGTGAACGCGCTAACCACCTATGACGGCTATCCGATGACCAAACGCGGACAAGGGCACCGCGCGCTGTCACTGGCCTACTCCGCATCCTTCTTTGGCGGCGTTTTCGCCATCATCTGCCTGATGATCCTGTCACCGGTTCTGGCGTTGATCGCACCGCATTTCGGCAGCCGAGAAATATTCCTGGCCGCCCTTTTGGGGATCATTCTAGTGATCCTGGCCCACCGCGGACAGATTTTTGCAGCCGGTATGCTGGCGGCCTTCGGTATCTTCCTGAACACCGTCGGGCTTGAGCCGGTCAAATACACCCGCCGCTTTACCTTTGACCAAAGCTGGCTGGCCTCTGGCGTCGATCTGATCGTGGTCGTGCTGGGACTGTTTGCGATCAGTCAGGCGCTGCTGTTGTTACTGGAAAAGAACCACGCACCGGGCGAGGCGCATGTCAGCGGCAACATCTTTGCTGGCCTCAAGGAACTGCTGGGCATCAAACGGGTTGCAACCGTATCCTCCAGCATCGGCGTGTTCATGGGCATGGTGCCGGGAACGGGTGAGTTCACCTCGCAATTCCTTTCCTACACCTATGCGCAGAAGACCTCGAAAGACCCCGACAAGTTCGGGGATGGCTCGCCCGAGGGGCTGGTGGCGTCCGAGGCCGCCAACAACGCCGTTCCCGGCGCAGCCATGATCCCGCTGCTGGCGCTTGGTATTCCGGGTGAGGCGCTGACCGCGATGATGCTGTCCGTGTTTTATGTGCACAACGTCATCCCCGGCCCGCAGCTTTTCGAAAACCAGATGGACTTTGTCATGGCGCTCTATATGGCGCTGATCCTGCTGAACGTCATCGTTCTGGTGTTCCTGCTGTTCTCGACCAACCTGCTGCTCAAGATCATCCAGATCCCGACCCGGTTTCTGGGCATCATGATCCTGATCCTGGCCTTTGTCGGCGTCTATAGCCTGCGCAATTCGATCACCGACTGCGCCATTGCCGCCGGGTTTGGTGTGTTCGGCCTGATCCTCAAACGGCTGGACTTGCCGATTGTGCCGATCATCCTCGGCATGGTTCTGGGCGGCATCATGGAGGTCAAGCTGCGCAGCGCCATGGCACGGGTCAAAACACCGCTCGATTTCGTCGACCGCCCGATTGCGGCGATCCTGACAGCGCTGATCGTACTGATCCTGCTGCTTCATTTCCGCACGCTGTACTTTGAATTCCGCAACAAGCTGAAACCCGAGCCGACCGCGCTACCGGTCGATTCCGATCACCCCAATCAGCAAGGGTAACCCTGCCATGAACCAATCCGATATTGACGCCCTGCGATCTCAGGTTCTGTCGCCCCGGTCGCATTTCATCGGAGGGCGCTGGGTCGCGGCTTCGGAAGGTGGCCACCGGGATGTGCTGTCGCCGATTGATGGTGGGGTTCTGACCCAGATTGCCGAAGGCACACCAGCGGATATGGAGGCCGCGATTGCCGCCGGCCGAGCCGCCTTCGAAGATGGCCGCTGGTCGCGCCAATCCCCGGCTGAGCGTAAGAAAGTCCTGCTGAAACTGGCTGACCTGATCGAAAAACACGCGCTTGAACTGGCAGTACTGGGCGTGCGCGACAATGGCACCGAGATCACCATGGCCATGAAAGCCGAGCCGATGTCCGCAGCCGGCACGTTCCGCTATTACGCCGAGGCGATCGACAAGGTCTACGGCCAGATCGCCCCCACGGCGGACAGCGTGCTGGGCCTGATCCATCACGCGCCGGTTGGGGTGGTTGGCGCGATTGTGCCATGGAACATGCCGCTGATGATTGGCAGCTGGAAACTGGCTCCGGCGCTGGCCACTGGGAATTCCGTGGTGCTGAAGCCCGCCGAAAGCGCCTCCTTGTCGCTGCTGAAACTGGCCGAACTGGCCGCCGAGGCCGGAGTGCCTGATGGGGTGCTGAACGTCGTCACCGGCTCGGGCCGAGTGGTGGGCGAAACTCTGGCGCTATCGATGGACGTGGACATCATGGTGTTCACCGGCTCGGGCGCTACAGGTCGGCGGCTGCTGGAATACTCGGCACGCTCGAACATGAAACGCTGCTATCTGGAGCTGGGTGGCAAATCCCCCAACATCGTTTTCAACGACGCCCCGGACCTGGGCGAGGCCGCCAAAGTGTCGGCGGGCGGTATCTTCCGCAACGCTGGTCAAATTTGCATCGCCGGATCGCGCCTGCTTGTGCAGCAGGATATCCACGACGATTTTGTTGCCGAACTGATCCAACACGCCGAGGCGATGCGGGTTGGAAACCCGCTGGATCTGGACACGCAAATCGGCGCCGTTCATTCACTGTCCGAACTGGAGTCCAACCTGGACTTCGTCGCCAAGGCCGAGGCCGAAGGCGCCGAGCGCCGCACCGGCGACGGGCGTATCCTTGAGGAGACCGGCGGCTATTACATGGCGCCGACAGTGATGACCGGGGTCAAATCCACCGACAACCTGTTCCAGAACGAGGTGTTTGGCCCGGTTCTGGCGGTGACGCCCTTCAAGGACGAGGAGGAAGCGATCCGGCTGGCCAACTCCACGGTCTATGGTCTGTCCTCGGGCGTGTGGACGTCGAACCTGAGCCGCGCGCACCGCATGATCGCAGGTATCCGCGCAGGCGTCGTGCACGTGAACACCTATGGCGGGTCTGACCTGACCGTGCCGCTGGGCGGGGTGCGCCAGTCGGGCAACGGGCATGACAAGTCCCTGCATGCGTTCGAGAAATATCTCGACCTGAAAACCGCCTGGATAAAACTCTGACCAAAGGCCGACCGCATGACGCTTCCCCCGAAATCCGCCGCGCTTGTTGACCGCCGGGCCAGGCTGCTGGGTCCCAATGTGTCGACCTTCTACGATGAACCGCTTCATATCGTGAAAGGTGAAGGTGTCTGGCTGTGGGATGCGGACGGGCGCAAATACCTGGATTGCTACAACAACGTCCCGCATGTCGGGCACTGCAACCCGCGTGTGGTCGAGGCGATCTACCGTCAGGCATCGACGCTGAACACCCATACGCGCTATTTGCATGATGGCATTCTGGACTATGTCGAAAAGCTGACCGGCACAATGGATGCCACGCTGGACACCGCCATCCTGACCTGCACCGGGTCCGAGGCGAATGACATCGCCCTGCGCATGGCCGAAGGCATGACCGGCAAGCGTGGTATCATCGCCACGGATGCCACCTATCACGGCAACACCTCTCTGGTCAGCCAGCTGAGCAAGTCGAACGTGCCGACGGTTGGCTATGGTCTGGATCAGTATTTTCGGTTTGTCGAGGCCCCCGACAGCTATCGCAATCCGGACCCGGACGGCCGCAAGTTTGCCGATGCCGTGGCCGAACAGATTGCCGAGCACGAAAAGTCCGGCATCGGCTTCGCAGCTTTGATCGTCTGCCCATACTTCCTGAACGAAGGCTTCCCCGACCATCCCGACGGTTGGCTTAAACCCGTGGCCGAGGTGGTGCGCAAGGCCGGTGGCCTGCTCATCTGTGATGAGGTGCAATCCGGCTTTGGCCGCACCGGCACCCATATGTGGGCGCATCAGAAAATGGGCGTCGTGCCGGATATCATGACCATGGGCAAGCCAATGGCGAATGGCCATCCGGTGGGCGGTGTTGTGACGCGCAACGAAATCCTTGCCACCTTCCGCAAGGGCTATCGGTACTTCAACACGTTTGGCGGCAACCCCGTGTCCTGCGCCGCAGCGATGGCAGTGCTGGAAGAGATCGAGGAAAAGAACCTCGTCGCCAATGCCAAGGCAGTGGGCGATCACGCCCGCGCGCGCATGACGGCGTTGCAGCAAAAATATGAGTTCATCGGCGACGTGCGCGGCTCGGGCCTGATATTTGGGGCCGAAATGGTGCTGGATCGTCAAAACAAGGAACCGGCCAGCGAGTTCACCGATCGGGTAATCAACGCGATGCGGCACCGAGGGATCATCCATTCGAAACTCGGCCGCCACAAGAACACGCTCAAAATCCGACCGCCCATGCCGTTCTCGAAAGAAAATGCCGATCTGCTGTTAGACACGCTGGACGAGGTTTTGGCCGAAACCCCGCTGACCCTATGACCCCGATTGTCGAAAAGGCTTTGACCCTTTGGGGCATGGACGGTGCTGAATGGTCGCTGGTCGCGGCGCGGGAAAACCATGTCTACCGGGTTCAGGCCGGCGGGCGCAGCTATGCCCTGCGCTTGCACCGTCGGGGCTTGCATTCGGATGCCGCCCTGCGGTCCGAGTTGCGGTGGATTGCCGAACTTGGCGCAAAGGGTGTCGGCGTGCCTACACCCGTACCGGCCACGGATGGCCGTTATCTGCATCTGTTGGGCGGCGTTCAGGTCGATATGCTGGACTGGCTGCCCGGTCGCCCTCTGGGCTCGACGGGTGGGGGAATTGATCACGAAGACCGCGCCGGGGTTTTTCGGGCTCTCGGGCGTGAGATGGCAAAGCTGCACAAGATCAGCGATGCCTGGACCCTGCCTGATGGCTTTGCACGCTGGTCCTGGGACCGCGCCGGGCTGCTGGGCGATGCCCCTCTGTGGGAGAGATTTTGGGAGAACTCCACGTTAACCGCAGGCGATCGTGCCCTGTTCACCGTGTTCCGCGAGACAGCGAACAGTCACTTGCAGCAGATCGAAGGCCACCTGGATTACGGTCTGATCCACGCCGATCTGGTGCGTGAAAACGTGATGGTCCAGGGCGACAAGCTCTGGCTGATCGACTTCGACGATGCCGGCTTCGGGTTCCGCCTGTTCGACATCGCCACGGCGCTGCTGAAAAACCTGAACGAGCCAGACTATGACGCTCTGCGAGTGGCCCTGTTTGAAGGATACCGGTCGGAACGGGCGCTCGACGTCGAACATCTCGATCTGTTCATGGCCCTGCGCGCGGCGACTTATGTGGGCTGGATATCGTCCCGGATGGGCGAAGACGGATCAGAGACACGCAATATGCGGTTCATTGAAACCGCCCGGGGCCTGCTGACGCGCTACCTCGGACAACACGCATGGACGGGAGAAAACCAATGACCAACAAAACGATCCTGCTGATCGGGACATACGATACCAAAGAGCCCGAGATGCGGTTCATCGAAGACACCGTACGGGCGCAGGGTGCGGATGTACTGACGATGGACGTGTCCGTTCTGGGCGATCCGGCAAAACCGACCGATATCTCGAAACACGATGTCGCCGCCGCCGAAGGCATGACCATCGACGAGGTGATCGCGCTGGGGGACGAGAACAAGGCGTTCCGCGTCATGTCTGCCGGTGCCGCCAAAGTGGTAGCACAAGCCTATGCCGATGGACGGTTTGACGGCATGCTGGCCACCGGCGGCACCATGGGCACCGATCTTGCGCTGGATTGTGCACAAGCTCTGCCGATGGGGGTGCCGAAATATATCGTTTCAACCGTCAGTTTCTCGCCGCTGATCCCGCCGCATCGGCTGGCCCCGGACATTCAGATGATCCTGTGGGCCGGGGGGTTGTACGGTATGAACTCGATCTGCCGATCCTCGCTGGCCCAGGCCGCAGGGGCCGTGGTCGGCGCGGCCAAAGCCGCCATCGCGCCGGATCGCAGCAAACCTCTGATCGGCATGACCAGCCTTGGGTCGTCCTGCCTGCGTTACATGAAAACCCTGAAACCAGCATTGGAAGAGCGCGGCTTTGAGGTCGCGGTGTTTCACTCGACCGGCATGGGTGGCATGGCCTTCGAGAAACTGGCCGCCGAGGGTGCGTTTGCCTGCGTGATGGATTTCTGCATGCAGGAATTCGGCAACTTGTTGGCAGGCTCTGTTGTCTCAAGCGGAGAAGATCGCCTGACCAATGCGGGGCGCGTCGGCACGCCACAGATGGTGGCCCCGGGCGCACTCGACCTGCTGGACTTTGCCGGCTGGCAGGAGATCCCGGACCAATATGCAGATCGTCCTTTTCACGAACATAACCGCCTGATCAAAAGCTCGGTCTTCAATGGCGAGGAACGCCGGGCCTGGATGCGGGAACTGGCAAACCGGCTGGGCGCTGCAACCGGGCCGGTTCATTTCTTCCTGCCCGTGCAGGGCGTCGAGGCATGGGACAAGGAAGGCGAAGAAGCCCATGACCCCAAAGCGCTTGCCGACATGGTTGACGAGGCCCGCAAGGTCATGCCGGGCCGGGTGCCAATGACCGAGCTGAATGCCCACATCAACGACGCAGCATTTTGCGACGCCGTTTTGGCCAAATTTGATGAATGGGTCGAAACTGGAATTGTCAGCCGAGGGTGACAGGCGGTTTTACCTCCGCAAGACTGGTCCCAAGGTTTACCCGGCGATTGCAGCTTTGACAGTAGACCGGTTGAAGCACGGGGTTGTGCACCCCGTGTGACCGGCCGCTCCGGATATTGCCCGCAATGTGGTGGTGATACCCGCCTGGCGCGTAGAAAGCCGCACTGCCCTCAGTGGCCATCAGATCCTGCCCGAGATTTTGGGCCGCAGGCAGCACCTGCCCCGGGTTTGGCGTCCGAAGTGCTTTCCCAAGCCGTTGATAAGAAAGGGCCAGCAGGCTTCTTTTCGGCACAATCTGATTTTTCGTTGACTTTCGTTTCAAATGAAACAAGATTGTTGCAAATGTAACGATATGGCCGATTCCGTGAAAAACGAACTCAAATCCGGCTGCATCGCGTCTTTGGAGGATACACATGGCCAAGGCATTCGCGTCCCAGGGGGACATGTCGGAAAAGAAAATTTCGTTCACCGAGGTCGGCGAGGGCCTGTATGCCTTTACCGCCGAAGGCGATCCCAATTCGGGCGTGATCATCGGCGATGACAGCGTGATGATTGTCGAGGCGCAGGCCACGCCGCGTCTGGCCAACAAGGTGATCGAGTGCGTCCGCTCCGTCACCGACAAGCCGATCACCCATGTAGCGCTGACCCATTACCACGCGGTCCGCGTGCTGGGCGCCAGTGCCTTCGGGGCACAACAGATCCTCATGTCCGATGCGGCGCGTGCCATGGTTGTAGAACGCGGCAAAGAGGATTGGGACAGCGAATTCCAACGCTTCCCCCGCCTGTTCGAAGGGCATGAGAGCATTCCCGGCCTGACCTGGCCAACCACCACCTTCAGCGACACGATGACCGTTTACCTGGGCAACCGTCGGATCGATCTGATGCATCTGGGCCGCGCCCATACCGCGGGTGACATCGTCATCCACGTACCCGATCAGAACGTGATGTTCACCGGCGACATCGTGGAATACCACTCGGCCTGCTACTGCGGCGACGGGCATTTCAGCGATTGGGGCGATACGCTGGATGAAATCAAGTGGTTCGACGTCGATGCCATCGCTCCGGGCCGCGGGGACGCCTTGATTGGCAAGGACATGGTCAACGCCGCCATCGAAAACACCCGTGACTTCGTCGAAAGCACCTACCGCCCTGCCGCAAAGGTCGCGGCGCGCGGAGGATCGCTGAAAGAGGCCTGGGATGCTGTTCGTGCCGAATGCGATCCAAAATTCGCCGATTACGCGATCTACGAACACTGCCTGCCTTTCAACGTCGCCCGCGCCTATGACGAGGCTCGCGGTATCGATACCCCCCGCATCTGGACCGCACAGCGTGATCTGGAGATGTGGGAGGCCCTGCAAGGCTAAGGTAAACCACCCGGCCGATTGGCCGGGTTTCCTGAAAACGAAACGCGCGCAGCCAGAGGACAAAACCGATGTTCGATGACAGATACACGCTCGCCTACAAGCGTTATCCCTACAAGAAATCGACCGACCAGGACGCCGCGGCTCCAGTCCGCCACCCCGTCGTTGTCATGGGTGGAGGGCCGATTGGCGTGGCAACCGCGCTTGATCTTGGACGTCAGGGTATTCCCACACTGGTGCTAGACGACCACGAAGGCGTCGGCATGGGGTCCCGCGCGATCTGTTTCGCCAAACGCTGTCTTGAGGTTGCGGGCCGCTATGGCTGCGGCAAACCGATGGTCGACAAAGGGGTTGTCTGGAACCTCGGCAAGGTCTTCCACAAGGACGAACAGGTTTTCGAGTTCAACCTGCTACCCGAAGAAGGCCATGAATACCCCGCCTTCATCAACATGCAGCAGCCCTATTACGAAAGCTACCAGCTCGACCGGTTTGAAGAGCTGCAGGCGCAGGGCGCACCGATCGAAATCCGCGGCAAAAACCGCGTGGATGCGGTTGAAGTGCATGACGATCACGTCACCCTGTCGATCATGACCCCGGATGGCCCCTACACGCTTGAGGCGGAATGGCTGATCGGGTGCGACGGTGCCTCATCGCCGCTGCGCACGATGCTGGATCTGGATTTCACCGGCAAAGTGTTTCAGGACAGCTTCCTGATTGCCGACATCAAGATGAAGAACGACAGCTTCCCGACCGAGCGCTGGTTCTGGTTCGAACCGACCCACGGGTCGGGCGCGTCCACCCTGCTGCACAAGCAGCCCGACGATGTCTGGCGCGTGGATTTCCAGATCGGCTGGGATGTCGACCGCAAAGAAGAGATGAAAGAGGAAAACATCCGCCGCCGTCTCGACGCGTTCCTGGGCGACGGTGTCGAATACGATATGGTCTGGTCCTCGATCTATACGTTTCAGTGCAAGCGCATGGACAGCTTCCGCCACGGTCGCGTGTTCTTTGCCGGGGACGCGGCGCATCAGGTGTCGCCCTTTGGCGCGCGCGGTGCAAACTCGGGCATGCAGGATGTCGACAACCTCGGCTGGAAACTGGGCATGGTCATGCGCGGTGAAGCTCCTGAAAGCTTGCTGGATACATATGACATCGAGCGCATCCACGGTGCGGATGAGAACATTCTGAACTCAACCCGTTCGACCGATTTCATCACCCCGAAATCCGAGACCAGCCGCCTTCTCCGCGACGCCGTGCTGTCGCTGTCCGACAAGTACGAATTTGCGCGCCCGATGGTGAATTCGGGCCGCCTGTCGGTGCCCTGCACCTATGACGGCTCGCCGCTCAACTCGGCAGATGCTCTGGACGGCCCTGCGCGGTCACGCCCCGGATCGGTTTGCCCGGACGCACCGCTGGGGGACGATTTCCTGTTGTCCAAACTGGGTGACACATTCATCCTTTTGACCATCGACGCTGATGCCCCCGACATGATCGAGGAAGACGGTGTGCAGGTCACCCGCCTGGCCCTTTCGGTCAAGGATGACAAAACCGGCGCCTTGAAAAAGCGGTATCTCGGCGAAGCCGAAAGCGCGGTCTACCTGATCCGCCCGGATCAGCATGTGGCCGCCCGCCGCCCCGGCTTTGACGAAAATGCAATCCGCGCTGCAATCCGACGCGCGGTCGGCAAGGAGTAAGCCTCATGACTGACCTGATCCTGACCCCCAATATCGATGGCGTCGATGACTTCTATGCCGAGCTTCTGGCCGCCCATGACGGTCTGGAAAAAGACCAGAGCGACGCATTAAGCGCCCGCCTGATCCTGATCCTGGCCAATCACATCGGCAAGCGCTCGGTTCTGAGCGCTGCAATCAAAGCCGCCGAAATCTAACACTTCATAGGGAGGAGACTATGAAAATGACCCTGAAAACCCGCGCTCTCGCCTGCGTTGGCGCCACAACCATCGCACTGTCGCTTGCAACAAGCGCAATGGCCGAAACCACCCTGGCCCTGTCCAGCTGGTTGCCGCCGCGCCATCCGATCGTATCGGGCGCGATCAAACCCTGGGCCAAACAGGTTGAAGAGGTCACGGAAGGGCGCGTAACCATCCGTGTTCTGGCCAAACCGCTGGGCCCGCCGCCCGCGCATTACGATATGGCCGCAGACGGTATTGCCGACATCACCTATGGCTTGCATTCCTTTACCACGGATGACCGCTTTACACGCTCGCGGATCGGCCAGTTCTCTTTCATCGGCGATGACGCCGTTGCGGGTTCCAAGGCGTTCTGGAACGTTTACGCCGGCCCGCTGGAAGCACAGAAAGAGCACGAAGGCACCAAGCTTCTGGGTCTGTTCGTGCACGGCCCCGGTATGCTGCACAACAACGTCCGCAAGATCGAAACAACCGATGATTTTGCCGGCCTGAAGATCCGCGTTCCCGGCGGCTATATCTCAGATCTGATGTCGGGCATGGGCTCCACGACGCTCTTCATGTCTTCCGGTGAAGTCTACGAAAAGCTGTCGCGTGGCGTGATTGACGGGGTGACCTTCCCCTATGACGCCCTTGCTGCCTTCAAGCTGACCGAAGACGTCAAATACACCATGACTGTGCCCGGCGGCCTTTATAACACCACCTGGTTCATGGTCATGAACGAGGACAAGTGGAACGAAATCTCCGCCGAGGATCAGGCCGCGATCGAAGCGATCTCGGGCGAGGCTTTTGCCGCGCTGGTGGGCGAAGCCTGGGTCGGTGCCGATGAAAAAGGCAGCGCAGCCGCTGAAAAGGCGGGGATCGAGGTCTATGACGCCCCGGCCGCCGTGGTTGATGCGATCAAATCTCAGGCCGCAGACGCCGAAACAGCGTGGTCCGAGGCGATCTCGGCTGACGGCTATGACGGTGCGGCAGCCCTGCAAGAACTGCGCAAGCAGGCTGGCGTGGACTTCTGATCCATGGAGCGGCTTCGCCATCGTTTCCCAGACCAGCCCCCGGAAGAGGGGCTGGATATCGGGCTGCTGCTCGACCGGTCGCTTGGCGCTGGCGCCGCTCTGATCCTGTTCTGTCTCATTCTCATCACCTGTGTGGATGTGATCGGGCGTTACTTTCTGAATGCGCCGCTGGCTGGCGCATTCGAGCTGACTGAAATTCTGCTGGCTGCTCTGGTTTTTCTGGCTTTGCCACTGACCACAGAGCGCCGCGAACATATCGAAGTCGACTTGCTGAACATGGTTCTCGGCAAGCATACCCAGCGTCTGCTGTCGGCCTTTGCCGGGCTGTTTTCCGCGGCCCTGCTGGCCACCTTCGCCTGGCGGCTGTTTACCCATGCGGCCAAGTCCGCCCATGACGGTGCAGTCAGCAACGCGCTTGAGATCCCGCTGGCACCATTCGGCTATCTGGCCGGTGTGTCCTGTATGGTCTCGGCCTTCATCGCCTTTCTACGCGGGTTGCAGCCGCCGAAACAGCGTGACACCGATCAAACCCCTCCGGAGGCTCTGCCATGATTGAATCGCTCATCGGTTTTGCCGTCCTGCTGGGGCTGATCCTAGTGCGGGTGCCGATTGCCTTTGCCATGGCAGCAGTTGGCGGGTTCGGCTTTGCCTATATGCGTGGCTGGGAGCCGGCTTGGGCGATGACCGGCCAAGTGGCGTTCGACACTGCGCTGTCCTACAGCCTGTCGGTCATTCCGCTGTTTATCTTCATGGGCAACGTGCTGGCCGGATCCGGCGTGGCCCATGGCCTGTTTGCCGGCGCTGACCGGCTGTTCGGCAAGCTGCGCGGCGGCCTTGCCATGGCCTCGGTCTTTTCATGCGGAGGTTTCTCTGCCGTATGCGGGTCTTCGCTGGCGACGGCTGCGACCATGTCCAAGGTCGCGATGCCCTCGATGCGCAAGTTTGGCTATGATGATAGGCTGGCCACCGGGTCGATCGCAGCCGGAGGTACGCTGGGCATCCTGATCCCGCCTTCGGTGATCCTGATCATCTATGGGCTACTGACTGAAACCAACATCGCCAAACTGTTCATCGCCGGGATCATCCCGGGCATAATCGGCGTGGTGCTGTATCTTGGCGCTGTCATGGTCGCGGTCCGCGTGAACCCGGCGTTGGCGCCCGAGGAAGAGAACACTGAACCGATGAGCCGCACCGATCTGGTTGGCGTCTTCTGCGTGCTGGGTCTGTTTCTGTTCATCATGACCGGGATTTATGGCGGGTTCTTCACGCCGACCGAAGCAGCGGGCATGGGCGCAGGCGCATCGGTGCTGATCGCTGTGGCCTTGCGGTCCATGACCTGGAGCGGGTTCTTCGCCGCCACGATGGATTCCATCCGCGCCACGGCGATGATCTTTGCCGTCATCATCGGGGCCGAGCTGTTCACCAATTTCATCAACTTCGCCGGTCTGCCCGACGCGCTGTCCAGCTTTGTGATCGACAACGAAATGCCGGTCTGGGCCGTGATCGTGTTCATCATTCTGGTCTACATGGTGCTTGGCTGCGTGCTGGAAAGCCTGTCGATGATCCTGCTGACGGTGCCGGTCTTCTATCCGCTGATGTTCGAGTTGGAGTTTGCCAACGAACTGCTGCTCGATCCCGAAAACGCACTGATCTGGTTCGCCATCGTAGTCGTGGTCGCAACCGAGATCAGCCTGATCACACCGCCGGTCGGCATGAATGTCTTTGTGCTCAAAGGCGTGCTTCAGGACGTGTCGCTGGCGACCATCTTCAAGGGTGTCCTGCCCTTCTGGATTGCCGACATCCTGCGGCTGGCCCTGCTTATCCTCATCCCCTCACTGTCTCTGTGGCTTGTGGGGCTGATGTGAACCGCGCTGACTTAACCCCTTCGGAAAGGAGGACACGATGAAAATCGAGAAAATTCACCACGTCGCCTATCGCTGTAAAGACGCCAAGGAAACCGTCGAGTGGTACGGCAAGATGCTGAACATGGATTTCATTCTGGCCATTGCCGAGGACCACGTGCCCTCGACCCACGAGCCGGACCCCTACATGCATCTGTTCCTGGATGCCGGTGACGGCAATGTTCTGGCGTTTTTCGAACTGCCCACAAAGCCCGAGATGGGCCGCGACCCGAATACGCCGATCTGGGTGCAGCACATTGCCTTCAAGGTCAAAGACCGTGCAACCTTGATCGAGTTCAAAGAGCATCTCGAGGCCAACGGCGTCGAGGTTCTTGGGGTCACCGACCATTCGATCTTCCACTCGATCTATTTCTTCGATCCCTCCGGCCACCGGATCGAACTGGCCTGCCCCGATCCAGAGGAAGAAGCGATGCTGGCCCGGATGGACGAGGTGAAATGGCTGATGCTCGAAGATTGGTCGAAAACCAAGAAGGCGCCGAAACACGCCGACTGGCTGCACGCCAAAGAGCTTAACAAAACCACATGATGCACTGCCCCGCGCCAGGTGTCCGATCTGGCGCGGGACATGATTGCCGACGGATATTGGCAGTACGTAAGGAACGACTGGGTGAGGTCATGAAACTCTACTCCTATTGGCGCTCGACGACCTCATACCGGGTCCGAATTGCGCTGAACCTCAAAGGTCTCAGCTATGAAACCTGCCCAGTCAATCTGGTCGCCGGAGAGCAATGCGCCCCCGACTACGCCGCCCTTAATCCCGGCAAGGGTGTTCCGACCCTTGTTCTTGAGGACGGCAGCGTTCTGACCCAGTCGCTCGCGATTATCGAATATCTGGATGCCACGGTGCCAGAGCCGCCGCTATTGCCCGCTGAACCGCTGCAGCGTGCCCGCGTTCAGGCCGCCGCGCAGACCATTGCAATGGACATACACCCGGTCAACAACCTCAAGGTTCTGACCCACCTCAAGACCCAAATGGGGCTTACGGCCGACGGCCAGCTTGACTGGTTCCGCCATTGGATGACCGAAGGCTTTGCCGCCTATCAGTCCTTGCTACCAAAGGGCACGGCGTTCAGCTTCGGAGACAGCCCCGACCTTGCCGATATCTGCCTTGTTGCCCAGCTCTACAACGCCCATCGCTGGGGCGTTGACATGTCTCCCTACCCCCGCCTTCTCGAAATCCAGGAGCGCGCCCTTTCCATAGCGGCGTTCAACGACGCGCGCCCCGAAAACCAGCCCGACGCGGCTTAAAGGTATAACGATGACAAACCTCCTGCCCTCCTGGGTCGAAAGCGCGAACTCTGCCACAACCGACTTTCCGCTCAACAACCTGCCCTACGGCGTATTCAGAACCGAAACGGACGCGCTGCACTGTGGTGTGGCTATTGGGGACATGATCCTCGACCTCACGCGGATGGAGGCGGACGGCAAACTCGATCTGCCCCAGGCGTCCATGTTTGCAAGCGGATCTTGGAATGGCTTCATGGCGCTAGGCGCCAAGGTCTGGGGTGAATTCCGCGCCATGCTGATCGATGCATTGTCTGCGGGTTCGGCCCGTCAGGACGAACTGACCGCCTACCTTGTACCGATGGCCTCGGTCACGATGGCAATGCCGTTCAACGTTGCCGAGTACACGGATTTCTACGCCGGCCGCAATCATGCGTTCAATGTCGGCACCATGTTCCGCGGTCCTGAAAACGCCCTGCCCCCCAACTGGCTGCATATCCCGATCGGCTATAATGGCCGTGCATCCTCGGTCGTGGTCAGCGGCACCGATATACGCCGCCCGTGGGGGCAGCTGAAAGGCCCCGATATGGAGGCGCCGATCTTTGCGCCGTCGCGGCGATTTGATCTGGAACTGGAAATGGGCGCGATCGTTGGACAACCTTCGAACGGTCCAGTTTCGGTTCAACAGGCCGACGACATGATTTTTGGCTATGTCCTGCTAAACGACTGGTCTGCGCGCGATATTCAGGCGTGGGAGTACCAGCCGCTCGGCCCGTTTCAGGCCAAGGCCACCGCAACCACGATCAGCCCGTGGATCGTGACCAAATCGGCGCTGGACCCCTTCCGCACTTCAACGCCGGAGCGTGAAAAGGAATTGCTGCCCTATCTGCAAGAGCCCGGCCCGATGCTGTATGACATCGCGCTTGAGATCGGCCTGAAACCCGACGGTGCGGCAGAAACGGTCATCGCACGCACCAACTACGACGAGATGTACTATTCCGCGGCCCAGCAACTGGCACATCACACGACCAGCGGCTGTCCGATGCGCGTGGGCGATCTGCTTGGGTCGGGTACGATTTCCGGCCCGGAAAAGGAAAACCGCGGCAGCCTGCTGGAGCTCAGCTGGGGCGGCAAAGAGCCCCTGACCCTGGACAGTGGAGACGAGCGCAGCTTCCTGGAAGACGGCGATACCCTGACCCTGCGCGGTGCGGCACAGGGCGACGGTTATCGGATCGGATTTGGTCCCTGCACCGGCACACTGCTTGCGGCCATCGACCAGCAGTGACAGAAACGGGCAGAGGTCCTTTCGGCCTCTGTCCTTTTTTGATCAGTCGGTTTTGGCCACTTTCATCAGCGCCGATATACCCCGCTCCAACGCTTCGCGATCCTCGGGGGTCAGTGCGTCAAGCATACGGTTGGCCTGTTCCCGCACCTTTGGCTCCAGATGCTGAAACTGGCGAAACCCTTCGGAGGTACAGCGATAGACCCGGATTCTGCGGTCCTCGTCCGAGGTCTCGCGAAGGATCAGCCCCTTTTCGTCAAGGCGCTTGGCCGCCCGGCTGACCTGCACTTTGTCCAGAGTCGTGCGCCGCGCCAGGTCCAGAGACGTCATGCTTTCCGCGTTTGCCAGCAGAAACAGCAATCGCCATTCCTCTCGCGAGAGACCCAGTTCACGCTCATAGACGTCTGTAAGGTTTCTTGAGAACGCTTCGGACGCCACAGCCAATCGGTATGGAAAAAATTCATCGAGTTGCATACTTTGCACAGAATAAGTCAATATCGTTTCATCTGCAACGATATGTTTGTCTACAACCCGTACCCTCTTCGCGAATTTGGTAATGCTTGCTGATAACGGCTTTGCAGGGGCTTTCGTGCTATATTGTTGGTATCGGTGTCAGCCGCACCCGGCTCGCACCTTTGAACGTGTCAAAAGGAGCGGTCATGAGACAGCCTATCGGTACACGTAGGAAAATGCTGACCGGGCTGCTGGCTCTGGGCGGGAGTGTCGCGCTGGTCAAATCCTCCGAAGCGGCGGCGCAAACCCCGCGGGCCAGCGAAGGTCCGTTTTACCCCGAAGCGGACATGCGGTTTCCTGATGTCGACAATGATCTCGTGAAAATCTCGGGTCTGGTGCGTGATGCCGGAGGCGAAATCTTTACGCTTAAGGGACGGATTATTGATACCGCCGGCAATCCGTTGGCCGGGTACAGAATCGAAATCTGGCAATGTGACATGAACGGAAAATACCTGCATACCGGGGATGACCGGGCTGTAGAATATGACCAGGGGTTTCAAGGATTTGGCCACGATGTCACCAGTGTCGAGGGGTTCTATTCCTTCCGCACGATCAAACCGGGGAAATATCCCGGCCGCACGCCGCATATCCATGTGAAAGTGTTTGATGAAACCGGGCGCGAAAGGCTGACCACGCAGTTTTACGAGGCCGGAAATTCCGAAAACAGTCGCGACGGCCTGTTTCGGCGCTTGTCGGCCACTCAGGCCGAAAGCGTATCCATGATCTATGAAACCGGACCCAAGGGGATTGAAGCCACCGTCAATGTTACCCTTGCGTAGTCAGGTGCAATTGACGGTTTTTGCAGATCCCACGTTCCAACGGGTTTAATCGCGCTGTGCAAAAGCCCCCCCCTTTTGCGCCTTCAGCAGTAGCGTTCAGGCCCGGCCCACTGAGCATAGGAATACCGGTCGCCATGCGCCCATCCCACTGGAAGGATCGTGTCGATCTTGTCCAGCACGTCTTGCGACAAAACCAGTTCCCCGCCCTTTGCCAATTCGCGCAGGTGTTCCGTCTTGCGGGTGCCCGGGATGGCCAGAACATGCTCGGCGCGCTGCAATACCCAGGCTATGGCCAATGTTGCAGCCGATACGCCCAAGTCGGATGCAAGCGTACGGAACGCTTCAGTCTGGGCGACATTGGCACTCAGGTTGGGTTCGTTGAACCGCGGCGTGGCCTTCAGAAACGGCATCTCAGCCACGCGGTCGATCGTATGTGGCCGATCAGTCAGCAATGACCGGCCCACCGGTGAAAACGCCACCAGCGCGGCTCCGATATCTTTACACGTCTGGATCAGCCCCAGATTCGGTGCCCTGGTCGACAGGGAATATTCCGATTGCACCGCCGACACAGGGTGCACGGCATGTGCACGTCGCACAGAGGATGGTGCCACCTCGGACCAGCCCACGGCCTTGACCTTACCCTCTTCGACAAAGCTGGCCATGGTCTCAGCCACGTCCTCAATTTCAAAGCGCGCGTCGCGGCGGTGGACATAATAGAGATCGATTGCCTCGACGCCCAGACGGGTCAGACTGCCCTCAAGTGCTTCACGCAAGTGCGCAGGATCGTTGTTGAAGAGCTGATCGGGGTTTCTGGTGATGCCGCCCTTGGTGGCGATGGTGAACGGGCTTTCGCCACCGCGCTGTTTCAACCAATCGCCGATCACAGATTCCGACCGGCCCATACCATAGACATTGGAGGTGTCGATATGGGTGATACCCAATTCCAAACATGCATCCAGAATCGCCGCCGAGCCCTCATCCGTTGCAGGCCCGTAGAAATCACTGAATGACATGCCCCCACACCCTACAGCACTGACGCTAGGGCCACTTCGTCCAAGTTTGCGCATTTGCATCTGGTCATTCCTGTGACTGGGAAAACTGACGTAAAAGGCTTTGCATGCAAGTCGGCTTTCACGCAAGGGACGTGCAGAAATACTCTTCGATAGGCCGCCAAATTGTCTTTGGCCTTTCGTATTTTAGAAGCCCTGTCGAAAAACTGCACCAGCGGTTCGGAATGTCACTCGGCCAACACGGCCGAAAGCTCATCCGCCCCTTTTTGCAGTATATCCAGGAACGACATCAGGCTGCTGACATCGTGACGTTGGGTTGGGGCGTGAACCGAAAGCGTGCCAACCAACCTGCCCTGCCCGTCCCGAACGGGCACAGCAAGGGCCGTCATTCCGGCCATGAATTCCTCATCATCCGTAGAAAAATCATTCTCCGTGACGCGCCTAATTTCCGCTCGCAGCGTCTTGGGATCAGTCAGGGAACGTTCGGTATGCGGTCGCAGGTTTCCTGCCGAAAGGAACCCATCCAGCGTTTTCTTCCGCAGTGTGGACAGGTACATCTTGCCACTGGCGGTGCAATGAAACGGCACCTGAGAACCGATCGGCAGCTGAATTCGCAGCGGCCACTTTGTTTCCACCCGGTCAAGGTAGATCATTCCCTCCCTATCCGGTATGGCGAGATTGCAGGTTTCACCAACTTCTTCGGCTACGCTGCGTAAGATTGCCAGACGCGCCGTACGCAGGTGTTCAGACGACATTGTATTGACCGAAAGCCGCCGCAGCCGGTGCCCCGGGCCATACGAGCGCCCGTCCAGATCGCGCTGCAGGAAGCCTTCGGCTTCTGCGGTTTGCAGCAGGCGATGGACGGTCGGCTTGGCCAGACCCAACGTCTCAATCAGGTCCGATGGTTTGACGGCGACCCCGCGCCGCGCCACCTCCTCAAGGATGAGAAGAAGGCGCAAGTTGGTTGGGATCTGAGTTTCTTTGTCTTGTGTTTCCGCCTCGGCCATCCTGCAACAGTCTAGTTATTTGGCAACAGGATCAAGGCCAGATCGGGCACCAGCGACACCAAAATCCACACCGACAGCAACGCCACCAGATAGGGTACCGTATACCGCAGCAGCCGGAAATAAGGCACGCCGGTCACACCCGAAGCCACATAGAGGTTCAGACCGTAGGGTGGCGTGATGAACCCGATGGATGCCCCGACAAGAAAGATCACCGAGAAGTGGATCGGGTCAATTCCGACCGAAGCTGCAATCGGGGCCAGGATCGGGGCCAGGATGATGGTTACAGGCAGGCTTTCCAGAACCATGCCCGAGAAGAAGACGATCACCATCGATGTGAACAGAACCGCATGGTATCCCCCCATCGAGGTCACGAAATCCCCAATGGTCTGTTGCGCACCTAGCAAGGAAAGGATCTGCTGCATGACCACCGAAATCGCAATCAGCGGTGCAAGGATGCCGGTGATCTGAGCCGAGCGGATCACGATTGACGGGATCTCGGGGAT
This sequence comes from Ruegeria sp. AB10, assembly GCF_056542745.1. Lineage (NCBI taxonomy): Bacteria > Pseudomonadati > Pseudomonadota > Alphaproteobacteria > Rhodobacterales > Roseobacteraceae > Ruegeria > Ruegeria sp. AB10. The sequence continues at coordinate 76,880 of NZ_JBQGAI010000004.1, forward strand.
CGTGAAACCTTCGACCACGAACATTTCGGCAAAGCTCTTTTCGGTGGGCGGAATGTCGTTCCGAGCCCCCATCAGGCGGTTGATCGGATAACTGACCAACCCGGCAATCACGCAGAAACCCACGGTCACACCCGCCGCCTCGGTTGGAGAGAATTTGCCCGTATAAATACCCCAAAGAACCAACCCGATGGCGAAAAAGCCAAGCCACGCCCCGAACGCGGTTTTCAATACGCGGTTCAGCTGCAACGGGATCAGATGACCCCAGCCATTCATACGGCAGATGATCCAACAGGCGAACTGCATCCCCATGACCATCAATGCACCGGGCAGAATACCGGCCACGAACAGCTCGGAAATCGGCAGGTTCATCAGGAAACCATAGACGATGAAGATAATCGACGGAGGAATGATGATCCCAACCGTGCCGCCCGCCGCCGCGGTGGCCGCGCTGAACCGTTCGTCATAGCCACCATTGACCATCTCCGGATGCAGCATTGATCCGATTGTTGCCGTGGTCGCCGAATTGGACCCCGAGATCGCCGCGAACAATCCGCACGCGCCTAGGGATGCCATCGCCAGCCCGCCGCGTATCCAGCCCAGACAGGCATATGCAAAATCGCTAAGGCGCCTCGCGATGCCCGACTTGTTGATCAGATCGCCGGTCAGGATGAACAATGGCATCGCCAGCAGGGCGAACCCTTTGTTGAACACGTTCAGCAGCTCGGCGCCCATATTGTCCAGCGTCAGGCCCAGCACAAACGAACAGCCGATGACCCAGTAGCCGATCACCAGCAGAACCGGCACGCCCAGCATGAACAGAAAAGTGACCCCGACCGAGATCAGTGTGACCATGGTACCGTCTGTCATCAGTCTCCTCCGATCACGGCCTGCTGGATCAGCGGCTCACCTGTTTTCCAGTTGTGCAGATCATCCGCGAGGTTCTGAAACACGCGCCCGACCATCAGAAAGAAGGACAGCGGCGCGGCCAAAAGAAACCACCATTGCATGATATTGTCAGTGCCCAGAACGATCTGAAAATTCGACGCCGACAACGCCACCAGCCGGGACGTGGTCACGATGACGATCACCGCAAATATGAACCACAGTACCGCGTCAAGGATCAGGCACGCCAGTTGACCGCCGCGCGGCATGCCCGCGCGAAACTCGCTGAAGCTGAGATGCGTGCGCAGGCGGACATTGTAAGATGCGCCGAACCACGCCATGACCATGAACAGCAATGGCGGGATTGTGGTTGACCACGGCTCCTGATCGTTGAACACGAAACGGTCGATCACACCCCAGAATATGATCAGAGCAATCGCAAGGTAGGAATACACCATCACTGACCGTTCCAGATGGCGTTCGACAAAGGGCACTGACCGATAGATCAGCATGATCACGAACCCGCCAATCGCTGAGACCACTGCCCCCAGGACCCAAGTCGTGTCGGATTCCAATGCGGATTGAATCTCGAACGAATCCTGACTGAGAAAGGCGCTGAAAATCGCGCCTATATCTGCCCAAAACGTCATCTACCCCGTCCTCCCAGTCGGTGTGTTCCGGAACCGGCCTGTTTAGGGCCGGTTCGCCAAAGCTTATCAGGCCTCGCCCATCCACCAACGGCGCGGCTCGACGTTTTCCGGCAAGGTGTCTGCCGGGATCTCGCGCGCAATGTCGTAGATTTCCTGATAGGTATCGATTCCGCCTGCCCATTTGTTCAGACGCTCGCGCCACTGCTCCCACGGCTCAGGGTTGTAGTTCGGGGCGCACATTTCTTCGGCCAGCTTGATCTGATCGTCGGCCAGGAAGGCGGGACGCACGTCGTTTTCAGCAAAGATCGTGTTGGGCAGTTGCGGGTCCGAGAAGCCCACGGTGTTCAGCAGCGCTGCTTCATTCGCGCCCTGAATTAAAGCCTGTGTGAAATACGAGGATTCCATCACCGCATTCTGCAATTCTCCGCTGAGGCTGTCGAACACCTTGGCCGACATAGACGTATGCTCGGTCCCGCAGAAGAATTTCAGGTTGACCGACTGCGACACCACGGGCGCCATGTTGGCATAGGCCACGGCCGAGGCCCAGGTTTCGGCCCCGTCGATCAGACCGGTTTTCAGGGCGTCCAGCGTTTCCTCCCACGCCACCGGTACCGGGTTCAGGTTCAGCAGCTGCATCGCGATCCGTCCCAGCTGCGTGCCCGTCACGCGGTTCTTGGTGCCGAACAGCTCTTCCAGCTTGGTAACGGTCGGTTTGTCGGCAAATGTCGATCCCATTTGCAGGCCGCGCAGTTCGCAATGCGTGAACAGGAACTTCAACCCGTGCCGTTTTTCCAAAGGATCGCGCAGGATGCGCTGGCTCGCGGGACTATAGAAGAAATGATACTGCGCCGCGCGGCTGGGGAACATGTAAGCATAGTCGAGAACGTTCAGATAAGGCGCACCGCCGGCCGAGTTCTGTGTCGAGGCGGCATAGATGTCGACGATCCCCTGCTGGGTCTTCTCGACACAGCTCAGTTGCCCGCAAATCTGATTGTCGCCGATGAATTCGATGCGAATCTCGCCATCCGTGCGCTCTTCCAGATCACGCGCGAACTCGATTGCACCGGCGCGTTCGATCAGCAGGTTACGGGTGTTGAACCCCGAAGCGCCGAATTTCAGCGTGTGTTTTGGCTCTTTCGAAAAGCGCTTTTCATAGGTTGATTCTGCAGCCTGAGCCAGATTCGCCAGACTCATCGCACCCCCGAACCCACCTGCAGCCAGCAGCGTCGAGCTCATGCCGTAGCGCCCCGCAACACGGAAGAAATCCCGCCGCGAAATACCACTTAGTTTCCGACCGATCTCCATTGCTTACCTCCCTGATTGCAAATATTGAGACGTTTTGTATCAAAAAATGCTAGTATAATTCTTGCATCTTGCATAGAGTTTTTTCGACGGCGTGAGGAGGAGGCAGTCATGGAAGTGGATTATGCGGTTGTTGGCGCGGGATCTTCGGGCTGCGTCATTGCCAACCGGCTAAGCGCCGACCCCAACACAACCGTTGCTCTGCTCGAGGCTGGTGGCCGCGATACCAATCCGTGGATTCACATCCCCGTCGGCTATTTCAAGACCATGCATAACCCCTCGGTCGACTGGTGCTATCGTACCGAACCTGATCCGGGGCTGAACGGGCGCTCCATCGACTGGCCGCGCGGCAAGGTGCTGGGCGGGTCATCGTCACTGAACGGATTGCTTTATGTTCGTGGGCAGAAAGAAGACTACGACCGTTGGCGACAGATGGGCAATGAAGGCTGGGGATGGGACGACGTGCTGCCCCTGTTCAAACGCTGCGAGGATCAGGAGCGCGGCGAAGATGAATTTCACGGTGTCGGCGGGCCTTTGTCCGTGTCGAACATGCGCATCCAACGCCCCATCTGCGACGCGTGGGTGGCCGCCGCACAGGCGGCCGGCTATCCGTTCAACCCCGATTACAACGGCGCGGAACAAGAGGGCGTGGGGTATTTCCAACTGACCACCCGCAACGGCCGCCGGTGCAGCGCCGCCGTGGCCTATCTGAAGCCCATCCAGAGCCGTCAAAACCTGAACATCATCACCAACGCACTGGTGACACGCGTGGTTCTTGAGGGGAAAAAGGCAACCGGTCTGGTGTACCGGGATCGCTCTGGCGTCGAACAAACCCTGACGGTCCGCCGCGAAATCATCCTGTCCGGCGGGGCGATAAACTCCCCACAGATCCTGATGCTTTCGGGAATCGGAGACCCGGACCATCTGAAGGAAAACGCCATCGAACCGCTGCACGCCCTGCCCGGCGTCGGCAAGGGCCTGCAGGATCACCTGCAGGCACGGCTGGTGTTCAAATGCAATGAACCAACGCTGAATGATGAGGTTCGAAGCCCGTTCAATCAGGCGCGCATCGCCCTGAAATACGCGCTGTTTCGTGCAGGTCCAATGACCATGGCCGCCAGCCTTGCCACCGGGTTCATGAAAACCCGCCCGGATGTAGAAACGCCTGACATTCAGTTCCACGTTCAGCCCTGGTCCGCCGACAGCCCCGGCGAGGGCGTGCATCCGTTTTCAGCCTTTACAATGTCGGTCTGCCAACTGCGCCCGGAAAGTCGGGGGGAACTGCGTTTGAACGGCCCGGATCCATCCAAACACGTCAAAATAATCCCGAACTATCTGTCTACTGAAACGGATTGCCGAACCATCGTCGACGGCGTGAACATTGCGCGCAGAATTGCCAAACAGAACCCTCTGGCCTCGAAGATTTCAGAGGAGTTTCGGCCCTCGGCAGACCTGAGCGTCGACGACTACGAAGGCACGCTGGATTGGGCCAGATCGAACACCGCCTCAATCTACCACCCCACCGGCACCTGCGCGATGGGTCACTCAGAGGCATCCGTTGTCGACGCAAAACTGAAGGTACATGGAATAGGCAACCTGCGGGTGGCCGATTGCTCGATCATGCCAGAAATTGTCAGCGGCAACACCAATGCACCAGCGATCATGATCGGAGAAAGGGCCAGCGACCTGATAATGGCGGAGGCCTGACACACAAGCCGTCGTACCGGAACGACATTAAAAACACCCCGTTCTCAGGGGATAGCAGCCCTTGCAACCCCGACTCAGCCGTCCCATTCGGTGATGCGACCTGTTTCCCAAGGCCTGTGGGTCATAGCCGCGAGAACCACGAGCGTGACGCGCACAGGGTTGCCGAACCCCTCTAGCGATCTTTGCTAGGGCAGGTCCCGAATTGGGAATTCTGCTTCGGTGGTATCCGTGATGCCGAACTCGGAACGTCGGTCCATAAACGTTCCTTGACGCGCCGTGTCGCGGGATGCGACGTCCCATACCATCGATGCACGCTGGGGCAGAAACGCGTAGGACGGAACCCAGCCCGAACCGAGATAGGTCACCGATTGAGACCCGACCCAGCAGGTTTCTTCGCAATTGGTGTAGCCGAGCACGATTTCGAACTCCATATCATCTTCGTTATCTGCCCCCGCGCCCATCGCTTTAAGGACTGTGCCGTTGGGTAGGAACTCCACATGTGCGCCTCCGGCAAGCTGCGTACTGACCACGTAGAAGTCATCAAGGTACTTTTCCGTCTCGGGGGGCGGATTTTTCAGGTCGCCGGCGAACAATTCCTCAATATAATCTCCGGCTTTTTCGACAAGCCTGTCCCACGGTTCCTCACATTGCACGGACCGGGCGACCGCTTCGGCGTTCAGTACCAATCCGCGCCCAGCAGCGGCGGTGGCAACGGTGCGGCTCCAGCCCTCAACCTCGTCCACATTGAGCTGCAACGGTTCGACAAAGCTGTCCGCGGGACCACAATCGGCGTCTGGCAGAGACTCTCGCACGCCGTAAGATAGAAGTATCGTGTCGGTGTGGGTTTCATCAGGTTTGATGTGGGTTCCAACTTCGTGCAACGCCAGATAATCTCCGTCGCGCCCGATGCGCAGGTAATGGGTCGGGTTGCCCGATTGCTGCTGACAGCCCTCTGCCTGCAGGGCTCCCGCCAGCGCACTGTCGAAACCCGCCAGCAGCGCAGCCAGCGCCGCTTCGGAGCGTACGGTCCAGTGTGGAACGTCGTGGCGCTTGGCGGCGACGACATGGTATTTTCGGATCAGATCGATCACCTCGGCCAGACCGTCACTTGAGAGGGTCAACAGAGACTTGTCAGCGAACTTGCCGGACTCTACCGTCAACGCACAACCCTCCGACGCGCTTTCCTGCGGTCGCTGGAACTTGTTCCCTGCTGTGATCTCGGATTCCGGTGTCGACGACACCAGGCCTGCCAGCGGACGCAGACGGCCATCGGGGTCGTCCAGGAACAGGCTGCCCTTGTGCCAGCTATTGTTGCCGTCTTGTCGCCGGTGTTGCAGCAGGCGCAAGGTGCCTTCCGCAGCGGGTTCGTCCAGAGACGTCAGGAAGTCCTCGAAGTCCAGAATCGTTGCAGCTTCATCCGGCCCTGTTACCTTTGTTTCGTCACTCCAGGTGATCTCGATTTCACCGGCAGCATCCGCTGTTCCGGGAATCCCAAGGTTTTCCATGTCAAGCGCTGGGGCGGTTTCACAACTTTCCGCCTGCGAGTCGTCGGCGAAAGCTCTTAAACAGATCCGGTAGAGCGTTCCTAGGGGCCCATCCAGAAGTGCCGTCTCGTCACTGCTGCCGGCGTCATCCACGGATCGACCGGGGTCGGATCCGGCCGCGATATGCAAAACGGCATCGTTGTCAGGTATACGCGCAGCCAATCGCAAGTCCCCCTCAACCGGCTTTCGAAACAGGAGCGGTTGGGCAAGCGGAATGCCTCTGATGACCGGCGAAAAGGCTTCGGCGTCAATTTCCGCACAGTCTTCGGCACTCTTTCCCTTCTCATAATTCGGCTGTATGGTCGGCACCCCCGTGGCGGAACTCAGGTCGTCGACCCGCGTATTCCAGAACTCCTCATCCTTAATCGGTATGGCGCCGCGCTGAATATCCGGAATGCGGTAGCAGAAGTTGAGGCTTGGCTGCGCAGTCCACCCATTCACCAAGCGCGCGCGCGCAACGCCGGATTGGTCGTCAACCTCCATCACTTCGAAAATCCCAAACGAACCGTTTGTGCCGGACTCGAAGAATACCTTCTCTGGCCAGGGGTTACGTCCGGTAAATACGGCCTTGATATCCGCAAAAGCCTCGGGCTTGTCCAGCGCTGCAATCATCAGGTCGTGTGACTCAAGGCGGTCCCTGACTCTCTGGGTTAACTCCATGTAAACCCGCAACTTGCTGACCTGCTCGCGCGTCACCTCTTCTGCTGGAAATCCGACCAATGACGCCGGGGGCTCGGCGTTTGGCTGCAGGCGATACACAACTTGATCGGGCCGCCCGGTGCCCACCAGACCACTGACGATCGCCAACGAGTTGCCGTTCTGTGGCCAGAAAACAAGGCTGCCCCGCCGCACGCTCAGCGGTTCGCCCTCGCTACCAATGACGACCGGCAGCACAGTATCAGCGGTGGCCAGCAGGAAATCCGAGCTGCCCTCAGGCGACAGGCTCGCGGCCAGCGCATCGAATGCCTCGACTGTACTCTGCCGATCATCATTATCACCGGGATCCTCAATTCTGACCCGCAGGTAACCGGTGGGCGTGGCGATGCTTTCAACATGTAAAAGCTGCTGGGTTATGAGCTCCCGAGGCCAAGCTGGCGCCTTGTCGGCAATGTGAGAGGTGAGGCCTTCGGCAAATACGCGGGCTGGCACGGTTTCAGTTTCAGTCGAATTCGTGGTACACGCCTCGTTGCGTCCGGATGGCCGCACGCAGATATCGTATTGTCCCGGTGTCAGGTCAAAGATACCGAATCCGCCTGGTGTCGCCGAACCCTGCACCCTGGGCGCGACGGATTGGTCCGGGCGATCCACTGACAGGATCGCAAGGGTATGGCCACCACCCACGCCGACGGGTTGAATGTTCACCGATTGCTGAACACCAATGTTTATCCGCCTGGTTTCGCTGACCGGCAACAGGTGCAGCCATTCGCTATGTCTGGGATCGAACAGGAAGTCTTCGCTAAACGAGGTGTCGAACAACTCGTCGCGGTCTGTGACGGCCGGCCTCACCGAAGCCACCCCGGCAAGCCCCAGTGCAACCAAGAAACAAGCGATTGGCCAACGTGCAAACGAGCTGTCTACGGCCGCCGCATCCGGATCGACGTTATCGATTATCGAGAATGCGATCGCCAGGGACAGCGACACGGGAAGTCCCAGGGCAAGTGTCGCGATTTCCAGAACCCTGCCGTCGTCTCTATGCAGGATCACGACAGCGAGGAAGATGAAAACCGAGGGCGCGATCCCGATCACGATCTGAAGCAGCACGCGCACTGCACGGTGGGCGGACAGCCCGTATGCCACAAGTGTAGCGGGACGTACTATGCCGAGGCCAAGGGTCAAGAGCCCCAGTCCCTGCCAGAAACCTTTGCGGAAGATGTGCTGGGCGCCGTCCTCCATTAACGCTTGGGTGACGAGAAAACAGAAGACGCCAACCAAAAGGCCGAATAACAAAGCAACGGCGGTCTGACCCGGCAGGGCAGCCAACCGATCCGGAGAGGCATGGGCCGGTGCAAACAGCGCCAGCGCGCCCCAAGTGGTCAGGAGCGCCGTGAAGTAGACCAGGAAAGGCGCCGCCAGCAGGTCCGAGGGATCCACGACGCCAAGGTTGAACGGCACCGACAGGACCATGGCCATGGCAAGCGCAGCAGCTGCCGTCAGGGAGGCAGTAGCCAGCTTACGTATGCCCGAAATCGAAAGCGCGCCCATAATGGCCGCCAGCTTGACGCGTTTGGCCAACGGAACGTTGTCCAGCCTGTCAGGCGACCGGCCGGAATCGCGCTTCAACCGCCCGATCAGCTGCCACAGGCGCTTGTCGTCGATTTCCGTTGCCAGGCTCGGCACCGCTTGCCGCAGCCAGCTGTCGTCCCGAGTCCACTGCGCGCTTGCCTCCGCAAGGGCGGCCTCTTGTACCGCCTTGTCCTGCGAAAAGGCCAGATCGAGAAAACGTGACCACGAACGCTTTTTGTCGGAAGTTGGAATTTGGCACATTGCCAACGCAGCCCGCGCGCGGGCGCTTGGATCAGCCGTCGGCAGATCCGTTATCTGTTCAAGTTTCTCGGCTCGGGTAACCTCGTCCAGGTGTTCGCATGCGATTAGGTAGTTCAGTTGTTGCCTTTTCGAGAGCTCTTCGAAAATCGTGCCCGACAGCAGGCGATCCAGCAGCCGGGAAATCTGACTCGTGGTCATTGCTTTACCTCCTGTAGGACTTTCGAAAAATACTCGGGATCGCTGTCAAAGAAGAGGTTTCTCAAGACCATCTCCAACGGCGCTTCATCTACCAGTTCTGCCAATTCACGAAGGGTATCGGATGTGATGAGATCGGGGTCATCGAAACTACCCTTTTTGACCAGTATCTCAATATCCTGACCATCCAGGGTGCCTGAGTGTCGCCGGTCTTTGGATTTGCCGGCCCAATACCCAAGCCGATCCGGACCTTCGGACGCATCGCTGTTCGAAAGCGTCGTCTCAAGGAACATCCGGTCCGCAAGCCAATCGGTGACTTCCTCGTTGTCCAGCATCTCGCGGTACCAGTAGACCGCGTCGACCTGTTCGTCGGTCAGGGATGGTCGCCAGGGATGCACAAATTCGCCGACCCCGCCCGAAAGCCGTTGTAGCGCCCGGCCAAGGACTTCCCATCGCGGCTCGAGGCGTCGGGCGGCTTCAGCGGCATCGTGAATCGGTGACAACAGGCGTTCGTGCACGATTTCAACTTGGTCCCCGCCACGCCGCCGTTCCACCCGCACAATGGAAGCGTCCTGCAGGCGGCGTAGCAACTCTTCGCGGTGCTGTGGCGAGCGAGGGGGCTGCGAGATCAGGTTTTCCTTGAGTTCGATCTTTCGCCGCCGCTCGCCTGTATCCAGCCTGGCGAGCATATCGAACGCCTCGATTTGCAGAAGCTCGCTTTCAAGTCCGGCGAAGAAGTCTTTCACGTGATTATCCAGAATGCTCTCGATGCCATCCAGCCTGATAATGTCGTCCATGACGACCAGATTCTTCGTCGCGAAGGCGTGCAAGTTAGGTTCTTCCATCCCTGCCTCGTCAGCATCAACGCGGCTCTGCTGGAACAGGGTTTGGCCGCACTCCTCCCAGATGCGCGTGCAAACGATTTGAACCTGGCTTGGTTCAACGTATTTTTCTTCTTCGACCAGAACATCACTCATCGCTTTGATGACATCACTGTCGTAGCCATAGCCAAAGGCGCGCGCTGGCATTGCAACGACACCCTGCAGTGAACGCGGAGTGAGTGTTGACAGACGATACCGCGGCCGGGCCTTGGTGCTGTCGTGAAAAGCTTCGATATCGTCCAACCGCCCCAGATACTCGTCGCGCAGGGAAAACAGCACGTGCAGCGGCTCACCTTCGCCGGGTGAAACGTTGATCACCTGCGCGAGGTCGCGGAAAAAGCGGTCTCTGACGCGGTAATCATAAACGCCTGATCGGTCAGAATCTCCGAAACGGGTGAAGAATTCCTCGAACTGGTCGATCACCAGGAACACCCGATGCACACCGCCTTCCGGCGAGAAATAGAGATCGACAACCCGAAAGAACTCGGAAAGGCTATCGCCCATCGTGCGCAGCCTGTCCAAAAGGCGCTGATGACTGGTGTTGAGCTCAGGCGCTTCAAGCGCCGAAATCAGCTCGGGCACGGGCGTCTCTGCCAATACCTGCAGGGCTTTCGCCCGAGTATCGGGTGCCCTGTTGTCGAAGGTCAGCCCGCAATGAACAGCGAGTAGTTGGATATACTGGGCCAGATGAGGATTTCCGTTGCGAAGCGCCAGATAGCGCGACACCAGCGGTGTGCTCGGCGGTCCATCCGGAAGAAACGCCGCGTTGCGTTCGATATGTCCGGTCAGAGATAATCCCAGGCGTTCGTGCAAAGGCTGCTTTCGATAGCGCCGCTGGATGCTGGCCAACGTATCGGACGGGGTTGCCCCTGCTAGTTCCTGCACGATGTGACCAATTGCAGCCGCTTCGGCATTCGGAGACGGCAGCAACCGGGCCAGTGTCGCCCGGCGCACCTCAAGACCCGGGTCCTTGTCCGGCCGGCAGATGATCAGCACGCCACCTTCCTCTTCCAGCGAGCGGGTCAGCCCCGCCTGCAGCAACGACGACTTCCCAACGCCCGACGGCGCATGCAGGATCGAAAGCCGGTTAAGCGAAATCAGGGCCCGAATTTCCAGAACGTCGCTCTCTCGGCCAAAGAACAGTTCGCTGTCTTCCAACCGATAGGATCGCAGGCCGCGATAGGGCGATATGCTCGGTGTCTCGGCGGTCACGTCAATCCACCAGCCCGTGACGGTAGAGTTCCGCAAAGAACGCGTCCGGTCGAGCACCGCTCACAACCCGCAATTGAGGAAAGCGGAAATCCAGGTAGCCACTGTCAAGTTTCGCGCCCAACTTTTTGTCGACAAGGTCGTACGGGTCCCGCAAGGGGCGCGGCGCGTCGCGTGCGTGTTCAGAATTGGTGTCGTCTTCCTCCATCTGGCTCGCAGCAGAAATCAGGTAACGCCAAGGTCCCATGGTGTCGCGTTCCCATCGCAGCATGACAGAGTGCAGAAGGCTGGGATCCGCCATTGAATAACCGACCAGAACCGTGCCCGCGTTTAAGAGTTTGTCTTCAATCTGATTTGGCAGCCAGTTCGCCGAGCGAACCATCTTGAGCGTGCGGCCTATGTCAAATCCGACATCGTCGCTTTGTTCATGCACACAGCCGAATAGCTTCAAAACGATCGGCACACGGTTCTTGAAGCACCAATCATGCACCGGACCGAATTCTGTCGCACTGCCAGCATCGACGATCACCGAGGAGGACTCGACGTGTTCGCGAACCATCCTATCGATTTCGCAGAAACGCCACAGCTGTTCATCTTCGAATTCTTCTTGTTGCGGATCCATGTTGCCGCGGTATTTGTCAAAGTGTTTCATGTCCTTGCGCTCCGCCGGCGTGTTCGGGGCCGTGACGGCAATCAAGTTGAAGGGGCGCTCTGTCTGCTCCTTCTTGGCTTCGAAATACTCGCGGCTGAAAAACAGATGATCGTCTTCGAGACCCGAAAGCTTGTTGTCGAGGCGGAAATAGTCGTCATCGCGCATCACGTTGAAATGCGTCTGCCGCCATGTACCATCGGCGATCGGCGACACCAGCACGAAAGGAACCTGCGACAAGACAAGCTGCCGCTCCAGAAGGCTGTCGGTGTTGCTCGTCGCCAGTATCGTGGCTTTCGCCGAACCACCTTGCTCTTTGTAATCATCAAGCAATGTTCGCATCCGATTGCAGATAGCGACATAGTCGGTCGGAGCTCGTAACGCGACCTTTTCTCTAATCAGGTCCCGGATATCTTCCTGCGGACTGGCGTCCCGCTGCTCAAGCCGCTTGTAGATGCTGAACAAGGTCGCAGCCCGATCAAGCGAGACGACCGCTCCGCTGTCAATTCCGCATTTTCCCAGCAATTCTTCGGCCAATTCGCGCGGGTCGAATACAGAAGCAAGCTTGCGGTCGGGCCAAACCGGGCCGACAAAGATGGCAAGGCCGCCGCGGCGAATGTCTGCGGCAAGCATCTTGGCTGCATCGACGGCGTTTTGGGCCAAGGCCACAGTTGCCGAAGACTCGGGTTCCGAAAAATCCTGATCTCGGTCAGGCAGCGCGTCCCCGGCCGTGACCCGTCGTATCGCAAGCGCTATTTCCCGCACTGACGGCATACCATCGCGCTGAGGGAAGCTATAGATCAGACCTTGGCGCAGCCAACCATCCCAGTCATCGGGCAACGTATCGCGGGTGATATTGTTTCCCAAGCACATGGTTTCCGCCAGCGGCAGCTTGGTCGCCCCGCTGAAAGCTGCGCGCAGTGAGCGCACGAACTCGATCTCCTGACGCTGATAGGGACCCAACACCGGAACCGCCCCGGGTTCCGAACCTTCACCTGGTTCCCCGACACACATCAGCACGAGCCGACATCTCTTCAGGACGTTCTGGATTTCGTCATCAAGACCGCGCTCTGTTCTGGTTGGCAGGTCGACTTCGTCGATGAACACCTTCAGATTGAGCAACTTCAGCGCCTTGGCCAATTTACGCGCCCAAACACTGTCGCGCGAGCCGTGGCTGTAACTGATGAAGACATCCAAATCAATTTCGGTGTTGTGTTCTGCCAATATGTGCTCCGTGACAATCTTGGGTAATAGACAAAACGATTAGTGCAATTAGAGGCATCAGATGGGGGCCGGTCAAGTTAAAGCGGTTACAATTCTAGGGCCGGACCCGGCGATCACGGTGTTATTATTGCTGATCTCGATGCGGCTTGCGGGGTTCGAAAGCCTGCGAACTCAGGGGAACTCCGGGCTGTCAAAGCACACCCATTTGGCAAATCTGTTGATATCACTACATCCAGAAGGTGATGCGTAAACGGATTTTCTCGCCTTTGACTCTAGTGTCCTAAAGTGATGAAAAACGAAGGTTTCGCGCCGCATGGAACAGATTATCGCACGTTTGCACGCCATTTCGGCCGTGTTCAGAGTTTTCGCTGAACCCCTTTATAAATCGACCAGGTTATGACTGCTCATTTTCCGCGATAATTCGTCAATCATTGAAATACCTGGGCGTGCATGGCTTAATCTCAGTGCGTATTTTCAGCTAAGGCATTCTCTCATGGCACAAAAATTCAATAGCAAGGACCCAAATGCACGGGCCGCCCATGTATTTGTCATAGAATTGCGCACCCGGATTGCCTCGCAACACCTGCCCTTTCAACACGGTGATATGCAAACCGCTCTGATCAGCCTTCGCGACCTGTTCGGGATCGCGCGGCGCACCATGTGCGCTCATCCAGGATGCCAGAAGTTCGCGGATGAAGTGATCCCGAAGTTAAACCAAGATTTGCGCTGGATGACAGCCAAGTGGCACAGGTTGTCGCTTGCTGGTGAGCTGAAGACACGCGATGGCGCCGTAGCGTTTCGCCGCGATTTGATGCAGGTGCAAGAGGAGCTGCGCAAGCTCGTCGTCAGCCTGAATGAAATGGCCTACGGACCTCCGGATGCAGAGTCCCGCGACACGCAAGACGTGGCAGAGCAGGGGAAAAGGAGCGAAACCGGCGCCTTAACTAAACCCGATACATTCGGAGGTAAGCTTGAATTCGGCATTCCAGCAGACGGGCATATGCAAGACGCGGACAGACGCCAGATCAATGCTGCTGAGGCCGAGGAAATTGCAAAACGGCGCGCGTTGCAAGACACTTCGCACCCACCCGGTGAAGCGGCTCAGAGCACCAGCGACACCGGCCTTAGCGATGCCGCAGGTCTGGCATTCTCCGGAGGAGGCATCCGTTCTGCCAGTTTTTGTCTCGGCATCGCACAGGTGCTTGCGGACAAGAAGCTTCTCACACAGTTTGATCTGCTCTCCACAGTGTCAGGTGGCGGATACACCGGGTCTTTCCTGGTACGCCGTATTGCGGATGGATCTCAAGAGGACGTTGCGGCCCCGAACGGGCCGGACGCCGAAGCGATCCAATACCTTCGCCGTCGCGCCGCTTATCTGGATGCAGGCAGTTTGCGCAAAACGCTTCCTCAGGCCCTGACTCTACTTGCCGGCATGATCCTGAACTGGACGGTGCCCGCCGCAATCGTTGCCGTACTGACGATGTTCTTGTTTTTCGTCAATCCCTTGACGATTTTCGGCGTGAAAATCGGGAACGTCTGGGAAAACGCGCATTGGATTTCCCTGGTCTTCGCGGTTGCCGCGCTCTCTGTATACGCTTGGGTGAATCGAGATTGGTTGAGGTTGCGGCATTTCTTGCTCTGGGGGCTGTGGGGCCTTGCAGGTGGCTTCCTTCTAGGCGCGCTTCTGCTCTGGGGCTACGAAAAGCTCTACACCGCCGGTGGCGAAACCCAATCCAATATCACCCCGGTTGCTACGGCCGCCATTATTTCTGCCGGGCTTCCCTTGTTTTCGCGCTTATTGCCGATGATAGGAACGGTTTGGGTTCGTCGCGTCGGAAACAATATCGCGTTGACGCTAGCGGCTATTTCGATTCCGCTGCTCTCGATACTGTTCGGGTTTTGGCTCTATTCTTTCAGCGGTACTACCGGTCCGCTATTTTCAAACTCAACCCATCCCATTCTGGCGGGCGTTACGCATACCGGCGCCGCGTTTGTTCTGACCTCTGTTTTGGTTGCCACAGCAGTGTTCCGCGTGGACATCAATTGGACAGGTCCCCATTGGCTTTACCGCGAAGGGCTGCGAAGAACCTTTGTGCAACTGCCGGAACCGGATGACCGGACAGCGACACGCGAGCCAGGAACAAAAGGCATCAAAGCCGTTGCTGCAAGGTGGAAGGCAAGTATTTCGCAACTCATGCACGCGCGGTCCGACGAGAACAGGAACAATATTCCCATCTCAGAGATCGACCCACAGGGCAAAGCCCCATATTTGCTTATGAATGCAGTGGTGAACTTGCCCTCGAGCAAACTGCCCAAACTGCGTGAACGCAAAGGGGATTTCTTTTTGTTCTCGCGGCGCTTTTGCGGCTCGCCTGTCACGCGGTACACCGAGACGCCTAAATGGGTTTCGCGGAACGAAACGCTTGATCTGGCAACAGCTGTTGCGATTTCCGGTGCTGCCGTTGCACCACAAATGGGGCTTCTCAGCATCTCAGCCGCGCGGGCCCTTTTGTCTTTTCTCAATGTGCGGCTGGGCTTCTGGGTGCTCAATCCACATCTGACCTACAAAGGGTTTCGTAAAGTACCCGGTGCTTGGCAATTGCTGCGCGAAATGTTCGCGTACCGGATGGATGCCGACGAACCCTGGGTAATGCTGACAGATGGCGCACATCTGGAGAATTCGGGCGTCTACGAACTCTTGCGGCGGCGCTGCCGATTTATCGTCGCCATCGATGCGAGTGCCGATCCAAACGGCAAATTCGATACGTTGCTCACCCTTGCGCGGCACGCGAGAATTGACTTCGGCATTCGCATCGAACCCAAACTTGACGACCTGCGCGTTGATCCTGATACCGGATTAGCTCCGGCTCATGGGATCATGTGCGATGTTATCTATCCCGATCTCATCAACCCCGACGGATGCAAGGCCGTCATGCTCTACATCAAGACTGCTGTCACGGGGAACGAACCCGCACTTATTCAAGCATATCAAGACGCCAACCCGGCCTTTCCGAACCAATCCACCCTTGATCAGTTCTTTGACGAGCATCAATTCGAGGCCTATCGAAGACTGGGGGTGCATTCCGCGGAAAGCCTATTCGAGGACGTTTTGATCGGCAGCGGCAAAATACCGGACACGGTGCGCGAGTGGTTGTTGCGTCTATACCTGCGCATCCCACCAGAAGCACCGGACGACCGAACGGCGCTGTGACCCGGCATGTCAAAGTGGCACTTGCGGTACCGATGGTAAGAGTGACGGGTTGCAGGGGCCGAACTGGACTCCGATAGGATTCGAGCCTACGCTGAGACATCAATGTTTGGCCTAATTGTTTACTTCGCGAGGCTTCATGTGTCGTGGATCAGAGTTTCAGTAACTGCTTTATTCCTTTCAATGGTCTACCCGCTGATTGCCGACGGGATAGCGCTGGCCGCCGGCGAAAAGGAAAACCCTGCCCCCCCTAGCGACGTGATTTTTGTTCCGCCTGAAATCGGCACACCAAGGGATCGAATGGGCGCAGGAACCAGGGATGTGCCATCACAAACGACATCCGGGGCACTGCTGTTGCTGGTACCGGAAGATGGCGGGCTTACAACTTTGCCATCTCCGCCCTTGGTTTGGCGGCTGACGCGCGGCCACAGAGGGGACTTGGTAGTGGGGTTGAAACCCTCCGGCGCGGATGGCCCGCAGTTTCGGATTAAGGGTCCTTTCGCCGCTGGCGATTACGGGTTGGATCTGAGCCGACAGAACGTTTTGCTGGACACAAATCTGGTTTACCTATGGCACGTCACGCTGGTGGACCAGAACACGGGTGCCGTTATCCAGAGGGCAACCGGTTTGATCGAGCGCCTCCCGGAAAGCTACAGGTCCAGCAAACCCGCGGCGAAAGGCTATTGGTTCGACGCGCTTTCCGAACTTGTGGACATAAGCCTCAGCGGGCGAATACATGCGACGAAACCGGATCAATTCGAGCAACTCATGGTCTCAGCCGGTGTAGGTTCTTGACCCAAAGCAACCGAAACCGGGTCTGGAAGAGAGCCTCATCGCTCATGCCGATCTGGCAAAGGTGGGTATTGGTTGGTGCCATCACATTGATCTCCGGCGTCACGTTGATTGAGCTTCGGCAGAGAGGCGTGCTGGAACCTCTTGAGCTTGTCCAATACGACTGGACAACAACAGTCGCCGCCGATCCTGAACCGATAGCGGACGTTGTCTTGGTCCCCGTTTCCGACCGAGATCTGAGTGAATGGGGCTGGCCCGTTCCCGACAGCCATTTGTCGCAGATAATTCGGAATTTACTGGCCGCCGGTGCGACGACCGTAGGTGTCGATATTTACAGGGACGTCCCCGCAGGTGAAGGGCTGGAAGATCTGCTTGACGTTCTCAACGATCTACGGGTCGTTGTGATATCGAAATTGCCCGATCACCGAGGCGTACGAATTGAGGCCCCGGCTGGTGCTCGAACAGGGTTCTCTGACATTCCGATCGACCCTGACGGCGTTGGTCGGCGTGCCTTGTTGCTGGTCAATACGCAGGATGGGATTTCATTGTCGTTGCCGTTGCAGCTGGCCGCAACCCATACCGGGCAATCCGCACTGAAAACCGATCCTGAAAATCCGCGCCTACTGATGTTGGGCAACACGGTTGTCAAGCCTTTGGCAAAGGGCTCAAACCTGTTTCGCAAAGCCGATACCGCAGGCTATCAGATCATCATCGAATACAAGAACAGACTGCCGATTGTGCAAAGCGTACCGGCAGCAGACGTATTGGCCGGGATCGGCCTTGATCAATTCAAGGGAAAAGCGGTTATCATCGGCATCACAAGCCATTCAGTGAAAGACTATTTTTCAACGCCGCTCAATCGTTCGACCGGAGCCAGCTTTACCTTCGGCGCCGAAATCCACGCCGTTATCCTTCAGCAACTCATCGATTATTCCAACGGTCGGCTATCCCCGCTGACCTCAATGAACGGTCTTTTTTCTTCACTGATTATACTTGCCAGTGCCTGTGTCGGGGCGTGCGTTTCAGTCTTTGTTCGGGTTGCCGGCCACGCGGTATTGGTCGCATTCGTCGGCGGCGTTCTGATCACCTTCGGCCTGTCTGCTTTTCAACAATTTGCGCTGTTGGCACCTGTGGTTCCATCCTGGCTGGCCTGGACATTTGGGTTTCTTTCCGGGTTCGCAATAATATCAGGGTTTTCGCGAAACCAACGACGTGCCATCGCCCAGGTTTTCTCATCCCATCTGTCCGAAGAGCTATCCGCCGAAATCTGGCAACAGCGCAAGAATCTGCTGTCCGGCGACAAACCCAAATCCCGCAGGTTGTTTGTTACCGCGCTGCTTGCCGATATCGAAGGTTCCACCCGCATTGGAAACTCAATGGGCGCGGATGATTTCATGGCATGGGTGGCGCGCCTTCTGGACAGATTGGGCGAAGTGGCCCGTGACCACGGCGGCTTTGTCGAGAAATACACCGGCGACGGAATCCTGGTGGTGTTCGGTGCACCAATTCCAAGCGAAACACAGGACCAAAGAAAGACAGATGCACAATCGGGACTGCGATGCGCACGCGCCATGCGCTCTGCGGTAATCGAGTTGAACAATGTGCTGCACAATCAACCCAAGTATGGGTTGCGCATAGCACTGAACAGCGGCGAAGCGATCGGCGGAACTCTCGGTGTCAGCGGGTCCATGCACTACAATGTCGTTGGCGATACGCTAAACATCGTCGCGCGACTGGAAAGCTGGATCAAAACTCTGCCGCCCGAGGAAGATGGCCTGCGACCGATCTGCATGACGATCGACACAGCGCGCCTGATCGACGCCAAACTGGATTGGCCGGTGCTTTCGGGACTGTTCCACGATGATGGTGAAACGGAAATCCCGGTGGTTGAAGCCTCTCATCTTGAGTGAAGACACGAAGCTTTGGGCGGGCCGCGTATTCTGTTGTATTTCAGCGTCTTGTTATTGTCACGTCGACAAAGAAAGCGTCGTCAAAACGACCTTGATTGGAACGTATGGACTTTCCTTTCACAAATCCCGGCGAAAATTTCTGAGTGATTGAAAATGGCACAACCCTGGATTTCCCAAACAAATATCCCGTGTTTCCCGAGATACGCAGTTTTCCTTTGTCTGATAGCGATGCACGGTACTTTTTGGACCGCGACGCCCCTCCCTTGGTAAAGTCCTGAGCACTAACGAGTTGGAACCCTGCGGCTGATTTTCGGTATACCAATCGCAATACCGTTTTGGGTCTATCGTTGGCGAGTTCTCCACCTTTGTAGCGTGGGTCCGCTCGTCTTGTGACTTCGATGACGTAGTCGCCATAAAAAGTGTTTTGAGACGTAATGCTTGTGGACGGCGCGGGCATTGCCGCCAATGTCTGGCCCCTCGTTTGCTGGTCAATTTGCTTTCGCGGCTCTGGTTTGGCGACGTTTTTCAGTACCGCAACACTTTCGGCGGTCAGGTAGCCGGTGC
Organism: Ruegeria sp. AB10; assembly: GCF_056542745.1. Classification (NCBI taxonomy): domain Bacteria; kingdom Pseudomonadati; phylum Pseudomonadota; class Alphaproteobacteria; order Rhodobacterales; family Roseobacteraceae; genus Ruegeria; species Ruegeria sp. AB10. The sequence continues at coordinate 96,081 of NZ_JBQGAI010000004.1, forward strand.
TGTTGGCGCCGTTATTGCCTTGAAACTTTCTGAGCGCGGCACGCGATCGAGGTCCGAATATTCCATCCTCTGCCCCGGCCGAAAACCCAAGCGCGTTCAGGCCGCGTTGAATGCTCCGATAATCGTTTCGGCTCAGATTCAGGCCGTCCTCGACACCCGCATTTGAGACCGGCGGTGGTGCAGACTCTTCCTTGCGGCTTTCGTTTCGAGGAACTGAAATCGTCGTTTTCGGGGTGACGAGCGTGGCAACCTTTCGATCAGTTTGGTTGACCACATCCGTAATCCGTTGCGAGTACTCCCCTGCACGTGTGTCCGGATAAAGCTGCGCGATCAGTTTCAAAGCGTTCTGTTTTGCGAACTCGTCTTCCAGCTTCATGGCTTCGCTCAAAACGCGTTGTGCGGACTGTTCGCGCTCATCAATGGGAGCAGCCACGGCAGTATCAATAGACTTATTTTCAGCTTCTACGGGCGCTTTGACTGCTGCAGGGACAAGAAAAATATCATGCCCGGGCAACGAGCCGTAAGTGAAGGGTTCCTGATATCCATCTGTCAGGTCGTAAACCGTATCTCGTACCTTGCGGAACATTTTTCCAAGTTCCAGCCCCGGAACCTCGATATGCTCGAGAAAGGCTTGTGCGTAAGGGCTGTTTCGACCGTCCCCGTCCAGCGCCAACGTCCCGCCACGCGCCGAATAGCCCACAAGAACGCCGCTGGGATCGATACGACCCAGCCCTTGTCCGATCGACCGGGTCGCGGTGGTTCGAACCATATCCGACACAAACGGATTGTTCCGGCAGGCATCAACAATCACAAGCTTCAGACCTTTCGCGGTCGATACAGCATTCAGAACCGTCTCAAGCCGGATTGCCTCAAATTCTACATCCTTGTCACTCCTGAGTTCGGCATTTGTCGGTATCAGGTAATTTGTGTTGTCGATTTCGATCCCATGGCCCGCAAAATAGACCAAGGCCATCTCGGCATCGGCCATTTCCTCAGAGAAATCCCTTAGTGTCAGCCGCATTTCGCGGTAGTCGAGATCGTTTCTTGCGGTGACCTCAAAGCCGATCCGCGCAAGAGCGGCGGCAATATCGTTGGCGTCGTTTGCCGAGTTCGGAATATTCGATACATGCTCATATTGTGCGTTTCCGATCACGAGGGCCACGCGTTTTGCATGAGACATTTCAGCAATCGCCGCACCCAATCCGAACACCAAAACGAAACTCAGGTGCTTCCACGATCCACAAAAGCCTAGGAGCAGTTGGCGCGCTAACATGGTAATTCGTCCGCTGAAATCGAAACCATATTAGCACAAATTGGATTGCGGCGCGACTTTGCCGTCAAATTGAGCGTCCATACCCGGACCTCAAAAAGTCGTTTTGCAGATACTAAAACGTCGATCCAGGGGATGGCTCAAAACGTCATCAAGAAATGAAAGGTTTGACCCTATTGGCGGATTTCAGATAATTCCACTTATGACTCATCACCCGATCTTATGGACGTTCCGCCGCTGCCCATATGCAATAAGGGCACGCCTCGCATTGGTGAGCTCGGGTGTCAAAGTCGAATTGCGTGAAGTTCTCTTGCGGGACAAACCAAAGGCTTTCCTGCAGACATCGCCATCCGGAACAGTGCCGGCACTTCGCCTGCCCGACCACGTTGTTGACGAAAGCCTGGACATCATGATCTGGGCGCTCGAACATAATGACCCGCAGCGGTTGTTGGACATGCCTCGTGAAGGCTGGGACCTGATCGAGACAAATGATGGTCCATTCAAGGCTGCATTGGATCACACAAAATACGCCACGCGATACCCGGAACTGGACGCCAATACAGAGCGTAACAGGGCGGCAAGCTACCTGCTGAACCTCGAAGAACGGCTGACCGGGCAGCCTTGGCTTTTCGGAGATCGCCCCACCCTTGCCGATCTGGCGCTTTTGCCATTTGTGCGCCAATTTGCCCATATAGACCGGGCGTGGTTTGATGCTCAGGAGTGGCCGAATTTAATAGCATGGCTGAATCGCTTTCTGGAAAGCGAAGCCTTTTCGCAGGTGATGAACAAATACTCACCGTGGTCAGAAGGCGATACCCCGACCTGGTTCATAGGTCGAGCCGTGAGTGTGATTCCAACTGGTATCTGCGACGCAGACTAATCCAACATGCTGACAGAATGTGAAAACGCCATTCCCACTTGGCGGAATGTTGAGTAGCAGATCACGCTCTCGGACCGCCGATAAAGCAGCGATCAGACTTCGCCCCAATACAAATTCCCGTCTTCCGGCCATTGTAGCTGAACAGGTCAGGCGTCAAATCCGTCATTCGCTGACACCGTGCAGGTTGCGCCTGGATTGCCGGATAGATTCCCCATATTCCTGAATGTAAATTTTGTTGAAATGCGAATAGCTTTCGAAACCACTTGCGGTCGCAATTTCCCTTGCTGAAAGCTCTGTATCAAGCACCAAACTTCGGGCACGTTTGAGACGCAAGAGGCGATAGTGTTTTGCTGGCGTCGTCCCAAGCTGGCAGGCAAATTTTCTCTCAAGTTGGCGAACCGACAGCCCGACTTCCTGCGCGATATCGGCCATTAGCCTTGGTTCTTCTATCGAGGCTTCCATAATTGAGATGACACGCGACAAATGCGCATCCAGAAAATTTCTTGTGGAACTGGCGCCAAGAGGTTGTTCAAGGCCAGCGCTTCGGGCGCGCTCAAGGACCAGCAAACTTGCAAGTTCAGCCAAATCCTGCGCGCCAAGAACTTCCGAAAGCGCTCTCAGCATCAGTTCGACGGTATGCCCAGAGCCCGCACATGTTGTTATGCCAGCGTTCTCTTCAGCAAGGCTTTTCGTAAGCGTGGGAAAGTCACCTTGCATATGCAGTGAGTAAGCATCTTTCCAATGCGTCGTAATTGGTCCTTCGAAAGGTGCACATGCCTTGATGAAGGCTGTGGCGGCTTCCGACAGCAGATAGACGGGCTTTCTGCATTTCTGCATTGCCCTGACCCGCTGCATCCAAACACTGTCGCCGCAAGACATACCCCCAACAACGATCAGGCAATCTGGCAATAAGCTCGCCTTAGTGGCTGGCCCGGCCCGCACGGCAAGCTCACAGTCACTGGCAATCAGCCCAGGTGTGTCGGATGCGATTGTCCAGTTCAGGGACACATCTTTGGACAGCGTATCTGCCAGTTTCAGCACACTGGTGACAGAGGACACCTCCAGCGCAGAGAACCCGTTACGGACGAAAATCTCAAAGCTCAACTTACGTTTGCCGATAGACGGATTGACCCTTGATGCATTGGTCTGCAGTTTGCTCATTTGGGACAAGTGGGTCATCTTGCTCTCCATGCTTGGGTTTTTTTGAGGATACCCTTTGAGGCGATGAGGTGCAGGATGCGTGCTGCGGCGTTGGTGTAGAAGATCATCATTCCCATTGCCGCTGCCGGTGCGATATCGCCTGCATCGTCCATGTTCAGCACCGCGATCGAGGCCAGTGTTGTTTTCGGCGAATACAGGAACACCACCGCCGACACCGTCGTCATCGCGTTGACGAACAGGTAGATCGAGATGTCCAGCACCGCCGGCAGGCAGACCGGCACCGTCACCCGCGCGAACAGCTTCATGGTCGGCTGCTTGAGCGAGGCCGAGACCGATTCGAACTCGGTATCCATCTGCTTGAGCGCGGTCACCGCAGTCAGGTGCGACACGGTATAGAAGTGGGTCACCGAGCAGATCACCAGAATGGCCATGGTGCCGTAGATCGCATTCAGCGGGTTCGAGGGGTTGTTGAAGAAGAAGATATAGGCCAGGCCCAGCACCATTCCGGGGATCGCCATGGGCAACATGGCAAACATCTGGAACAATGCGCGGCCGGTTTTGAACCCGTTCGACTTTTCAACCAGATAAGCCCCGAAGAACACGATCGAGGTGCCGATCACCGCGGTCAGCAGCGCCATCTTGATCGAGTTGAAATAGGACCCCCAGCCGCCGCCATCCATCTTGTCGAACTGATAGTTGTTCAGGCTCAGGCTCAGGTCATAGGGCCAGAACTTGATCAGCGCGGCGAACTGGCAGACCGCCAGAAGACCCAGGATGAACAGCGCAACCAGGCTGCAATAGATCAGCATGATACGGTCGGTTTTCGGGTTCGGGCTGGGCTGATACGGCACCGAGCGCGCCGACAGCAGCGCCACCTGTTTCGACTGCACCAGACGGTCGATGGCAAAGGCCAGGATCGCCGGAACCACCAGAACAACCGACACCACCGCGCCCATCTCAAAGTTCTGCTGGCCGATCACCTGCTTGTAGATGTCCACCGCCAGAACGTTGAACTGACCGCCGATCACCTTGGGCAGGCCAAAATCGGTGATCACCAGGTTGAACACCACAAACGCCGCCGAGATCAGGCCATAGCGCGCGCCCGGAATGGTCACCGTCCAGAAGGTGCGCCACGGGGTCGAGCGCAGGCTCGAGGCGGCCTCGTAAAGACGCGCGTCCGAGATTGCCAGCGCCGTCGAGATGATCAGGAACGCATGGGGAAAGGTGAAGAAGACCGAGCCGATCACGATCCCTATGGGCCCGTAGATACTGGCTCCGAACAGCAGCTCTTTCAGCATCCCCTGATTGCCGAACAGATAGACCAGCGCGATACCGGGCAGCAGCGACGGCACCAGGATCGGGGCCATGGCGACCAGCCGGAACACACCCTTGAAGCGCATGCAGCTGCGGTTCAGCGCATAGGCGAACCAGAAGGCCAGCGTGACGGTGATGATGGTGCTGACGACCGCAATCCACAGCGAGTTCTTGATCGAGTTGAACAGCGCCGGGGTCGAGAAATAGCTGATGAAGTTGTCAACACCGGTCGATTGGACAGGCCGCAACTGCACCCGGCGGAAGGTGTTGGAATCCAGCTCGACCCAGTCCGTGCCTTTTTGCAGGTTCGATCCGATCAGGAACCGGCCATCGGGCACGGTGTTGCGGATCTGATACATCACCGGGCTGCGGAAACTGAAGTCGGGGAAGAACGGTGTCACCGACAACCGCCCGTCTGCCCCGGTCGAAAGCTCCTGATCGGTATAGGCGCCGGTTTCAGCGTTCAGCTGAGCGCCGTTCAGGATGGCTCCGCTGAACACGCCGTTGTCGTCGCTGACCTGGAATTCGTATTGCGACAGCTCCATCCGGTAGGTCGAGAACGACTTGGACAGCATCGCCCAAAGCGGGAACGCCAGGGTCACGACCAGATAAAGCGCGATGACCATCATGCCGCCGCGCATGATGAGATCGTCGCGGCTCAGCTTGCCCTTGATGACCGGGCCGGCGGGCAGAGAGGTGGTATCGGTCATCAGCCCTCCTCCGCCGGGGTAAAGGCCATCAGGCGGTTGCGGGGCAGTTCGATCATCATCTTGCCGCCCTCTTCAAGGCCCAGACGGCGCACCGCGTTGATCGAGAAATCGGCGATCAGCTCTTCGGCGCCAAAAATCTCATGCGACAGACGGCAGCGCCAGAACGAGCCCAGGAATTCCATCTCGTTGATGCGCACTTCGAAGGCATTTTCCGGCGTGGTGATGATATCCGGCGCACCCGGAGACCGCGCCCCTTCGCCATGCGGGATGATATCCTCGGGACGGACGGCGGCAACGATACGGCTGCCCTTCTGATGATCATGGGGTTCACATTTCAGAACCGAACCGCCAAGCTCCAGACTTTCAGCATCACCCGCGACCGCAGGCAGCTGGTTCATCTCACCGATGAAGTCGGCCACGAACAGGTTGGCCGGGTGGCGATAGATCTCGGTCGGGGTGCCGACCTGTTCGATCACCCCGTGGTTCATGACCACGATCCGGTCGGCCATGGCCAGCGCCTCTTCCTGATCGTGGGTCACCATCACCGTGGTCACGCCCAGCTTGCGCTGCAATTCCTTGATCTCATGGCGCAAATGCACGCGCACCTTGGCGTCCAGCGCCGACAGCGGCTCGTCCAGCAGCAGCAGGCCGGGATTGGTGGCAATCGCCCGCGCCAGCGCGATCCGCTGTTGCTGGCCGCCCGACAGCTGGGCCGGGTATTTGCTGCCCTGATCCGGCAGGCCCACAAGTTTCAGCAACTCGGCCACGCGCACCGCGATCTCGGATTTGCTGCGGCCGGTGTTTTCCAGCCCGAAGGCGATGTTCTTTTCGATCGTCAGGTTCGGAAACAGCGCATAAGACTGGAACACGATGCCGAAGTCGCGCTCGGACGGGGGCAGGTTCGACACATCCTTGCCATCCTGCATCACCGTGCCCTTGGTTTGCAGGTCCAGACCCGCAATGGCGCGCAGCAGGGTGGTCTTGCCGCAGCCCGAAGGCCCCAGAAAGCAGATGAATTCACCTTCGTTGATGTCCAGCGAGATATCCCGAAGGGCCAGAAATTCGCCAAAAGCTTTCCAGAGGTCTTGGATACTCAGATAGAGATCACCGGGAGAGGTTTTCTTAAGCACTGGGAGGGGTCCTTGAGCTTTGCGCAGCAGCCATGACAAGAGAGTGGCCAGAAATTCGCCGCGCCGTTCACATGAGATGTAGGGGAGTTTATCCAAAAAACCGGAGGAGCATTAAGCCCCTCCGGCTCGAGTGGTTTACTCTTTGGGTTCGGACTTGCCGTCATAGCGCGACTGCCATTCCTTCAGGATGGCGGCGCGGTTGTTGGCGGCAAACTCGAAATCATTGTCGATCATCGCGTCCAGCAGGCCTTCGGGGAAGTACTCAACCGGCTTGGCAACGCCCGGCATCGCAACAACCGCGTACCCGCTGTTGTACATCTCGTTGGCTTCCTTGGTGACCGAGAAATCAACCAGCTTCTGCGCGGCTTCCAGCTTGTCGGTGCCCGCTACAATCGCGGTGGCCTCCATGTCCCAGCCAACACCTTCGCTCGGTACGATGATTTCCAGAGGCGCACCTGCCGCCTTGGACTTGGCGCCACGGAAGGCAAACGAGATGCCGATCGGAATCTCGCCGGCCGCAGCCAGCTTGCACGGCTTGGACCCCGAATGGGTGTAGCGCGCGATGTTCTCGTGCAGGCCGTCCATGTATTCCCAGCCGCCCTCTTCACCAAACAGCTGCAGCCAGCTCGACACGTCCAGGAAACCGGTGCCCGAAGAGTTCGGGTTCGGCATGATCACGTGGCCCTTGTACTGCGCGTCGGTCAGGTCCTTCCACGAGGTCGGCGGCGTCAGACCGGCCTTTTCGGCCTCGACCGTGTTATAGCAGACCGACGCCACCCAGGCGTCCATGCCAACCCAGCTGGGCACATCGCCGCTGTCGACGAACTTCGCATCCAGCTTCTCGACACCAACCGGCGCGTAGGGCTCCAGCATGTCTTCCGACTTCAGCAGCAGCAGCGAGGTCGCAGCCAGACCCCAGACAACGTCAGCCTGCGGGTTGTCACGCTCGGCCAAAAGCTTGGCGGTGATGATGCCGGTGGAATCCCGCACCCAGTTGATCTGAATATCCGGATGCACCGCGTTGAACTGTTCCGCGTAACGCGCCAGATCCTCGGCTTCAACCGCCGTATAAACCGTCAGCTCGGTTTCGGCCGCAGCAGACGACGCAACCAGCGCCCCCACCACTATTGCTGCAAACTTCAAAGTCGTGTGTTCCATGATTTCCTCTGTTGGGTGGCAAATACCGGATTTTGCCAATTTCTTTTTATAGACAGGCCGGTCACAAATGAGATGGCCGCCTTGGTTGGCTGGTTACCGGAATTTTTGTATTTCACTTGCGCAATAGTCGCCGCGAACCAAACTCTGACTGGAATATGATCCGCACGTACATTCGGAACTTCAGCTTCTGAACCCGAGTTGGCATGTCTCGAATCCATATGGCTTCCAAATGCCTGATATTGCGTAAGATCGTGTATCCTGACGCTTTTGGCTTCAGAATACTTGCTAATCAAAGCCGAGATGTTAATCGTCCATATATCCCCTCTCGTTACTGTAAACTCTCATGCGGATTTCTGTGCCCAGCTCTGCAAGTGGCAAGCCCCTTACAGCGCGGCTTTGAACAAGGTGGTCAGGTTGGCTTCGGTCAGTTCGATCGGGTTGCCACCGCAGGACGGGTCGATGATCGCGCCCTGGACCAGTTCAGGGATCGACGCCTCGGTCACGCCCAGATCGGACAGTTTGCGTGGGATGCCCAGAGAGTCGTTGAACTCCTGCACAAAGGCACGGAAGCCGTCAAAGCCACCATTGACGTTCAGATATGCGGCGGCGGATTGAAAACGGTCTGCGATGGCAGGCGCGTTGAACTCCAGCACCGCAGGCATACAGACCGCGTTGGTGGTGCCATGGTGAGTATTGAACACCGCGCCTACCGGATGGCTCATGGCGTGGATCGCACCGAGGCCTTTCTGGAAGGCTGTCGCGCCCATCGCCGCCGCGCTCATCATCTGGGCGCGGGCCTCGATATCGGAACCGTCGGCATAGGCGCGTGGCAGGTATTCCATCACCAGACGCATCCCCTCCAGTGCGATACCCTGGCTCATCGGGTGGTAATGCGGGCTCGAGAACGCCTCGACGCAGTGCGCGAAGGCATCCAGCCCCGTGCCCGCAGTGATGAACCTGGGCATCCCCACGGTCAGTTCCGGATCGCAGATCACCACGGTCGGCAGCACCTTGGGATGGAAGATGATCTTCTTGGCGTGCGTCTCGGAATTGGTGATGACACTGGCGCGGCCCACCTCGGACCCCGTCCCCGCCGTCGTCGGCACCGCAACGATCGGAGCGATGGCATCGGCGTCCGCTCGGGTCCACCAGTCGCCGATATCCTCAAAATCCCAGACAGGCCGCGTCTGACCGGCCATGAAGGCAACCATCTTGCCCAGATCCAGACCCGAGCCGCCACCAAACGCGATCACCCCATCGTGGCCGCCTGCCTTATAGGCCGCAACACCCGCATCAAGGTTCTTTTCATTCGGGTTCGGATCCACGTCGCTGAACAATCCGCGACCCATCCCTGCAGCTTCCAGGATATCCAGCGTCGACGAGGTGACCGGCAGATCGGCCAGCCCCTTGTCGGTCACCAGCAGAGGGCGCTTCATGCCAGCCGCCACGCAGGCCTCAGGCAGTTCCGTGATCCGGCCAGCACCGAATTTGATTGCGGTCGGGTAGGACCAGTTTCCAACAAGGCTCATGATGTCACCTTCTTCAGATGGTAGGATTTGGGACGTGTGAGGTTGTGATAGCCGATCACCGACAGGCCACCCCCACGCCCGGTATTCTTGCAACCAGTCCAGCACAGGCCCGGATCCAGATAGTCTGCCCGGTTCATAAACACGGTGCCGGTTTCGACTTGGTCGCCGACCCGCGCCGCACGATCCAGATCGCGGGTCCAGAGGCTGGCGGTCAGGCCGAACTCACTATCGTTCATCAGCGCGATCGCCTCGTTATCCGAGGACACTTTCATGATGCCCACGACCGGGCCAAAGCTTTCGTCCCGCATCACGCGCATATCGTGGGTGACATTGGTCAGGATTTGTGGGGTCAGGTAGGCACCACCATCATCTTCGGGGAATGCATCGATATGGGCGACGGCCCCGGTTGCGACAGCCTCGGCAATCTGCGCGCGAACCTCGTCGGCGAACCGCACGTTGGCCATCGGACCGATCGTCGTCTCAGCGTCCATTGGATTGCCCAGCTTATAGCCTTTCACGATCTCCACCGCCTTGGCGACGAAATCATCATAGAGGCTTTCATGCACGTAAATCCGCTCGATCCCGCAGCAGCACTGGCCCGCGTTGAACATAGCCCCGTCGATCAGAGTATCCACGGCGGCATCCAGATCAGCGTCGTCCATCACATAGCCGGGGTCCTTACCGCCCAGCTCAGTCCCGACACCAGTAAAGGTACCTGCCGCTGCTTTCTCCATCGCCTGCCCGCCACCGACCGAACCGGTGAAGTTCACGAAGTCGAACGCATTGCCTGCGATCAGGTCATTGGTCACATCATGGCTTAAGAACACGTTCTGGAACACGTCCTCCGGCACCCCCGCAGAATGGAACACCTGCGCCATCCGCTCACCCACCAGCAGGGTCTGTGTGGCGTGTTTCAGGATCACGGTATTCCCCGCAATCAGCGCCGGGGCTACCGTGTTGATCGCCGTCATGTACGGATAGTTCCAGGGCGCCACCACAAACACCACCCCATGCGGAATGCGCTTGATGTAACGTTTGAAGGTCTCATCCTCGCCGACTTCGATATCGGCGAGTGACGTATCGGCAATCTGCGCCATATGGTTGGCGCGCTCGTTGAACCCGCCGAACTCCCCACCATAACGAACGGGACGCCCCATCATATGCGCCAGTTCGGGAACGATCTCATCATTCATCGCACCAACGGCTGCCACGCCCGCCATCACAAGATCAATTCGCTCCTGCAACGGCCGCGCCGCCCAAGCTGTCTGCGCCGCCCGCGCCCGCGCCGCTGCCTCAAACGCTGCCTCACGCGACAGAACCGCACGTTCCGCAAAAACCGACCCATCAATCGGCGAGACACATTTCAACATCTGCCCCATAGTCACTCCATTTCCGAAAGAAACAGGATCCCCTGCTTCATCTGTCCTTAAATATCCCGGGGAGCGCGAGGGGCTGGCCCCTCGCTCCTGCCCTCTACGCCCGCTCGAACCCGCGGGCAATTTCCCAATCGGTCACCACGCGCTCGAACTCTTCGATTTCCACTTCAGCAGCACGGGCATAGTGATCCACCACATCATCTCCCATCGCGGCACGCAGCATGGCTGACCCATGCAGCGCATCCTGCGCAGCGCGCAGGTTGCCCGGGATCATCCCGGTCTCGCCCTGATAAACATCGCCGGTGGTCGGAGGCTGCAAGTCCAACCCCTCTTCAATCCCTGCAATCCCTGCAGCCAGCATCCCTGCCATCGCCAGATAGGGGTTCATGTCCGAGCCCGGAATCCGGCACTCGACCCGCACCGCCTTGGTGCCGTCACCGCACAGCCGGAAGCCTGCGGTGCGGTTATCCACTGACCAGATGATCCGCGTCGGCGCAAAGGTCCCTTTCATGAAGCGTTTGTAGCTGTTGATATAAGGCGCCATGAAATAGGTGTAATCGGCAGCGTATTTCAGCAGACCGGCCATATAGGCTTTCATCAGCGCCGACATGCCCAGCTCATCACCTTTGTCGTAAAACGCCGGCTGCCCATCTGCCCAAAGCGACTGATGGACATGAGACGAACTGCCGACCTTCTCATGATGCCATTTCGGCAGGAAGGTCGCCGCGTGCCCGTGCTGCCAGGCGATCTCTTTCACCGCGTTCTTGGCGATCGAATGATACTCGGCCGTGTCCATCGCAGGCGCGTATTTGATGTTCAGCTCTTCCTGCCCGGTCTCTGCCTCGCCTTTCGTGTTTTCAACCGGAATACCCGCATTCCACAAATGGTTGCGGATCGGGCGCATCACATGTTCTTCCTTGGTGGTCTGCAGGATGTGATAATCCTCGTTATAGCCCGAGATCGGCTCGAGATCGCGGAACCCTTCCTTGCGGATCGCATCAAAGCTCTTCTCGAACAGGAAGAACTCCAGCTCGGTGGCGCACATGGCGTCATAGCCCATCGCCTTCAGGCGGTTGACCTGTTTCTTCAGGATCGAACGCGGCGCGTGGGGCACTTCTTCATGCGTATGGTGATCCAGTACATCGCACATCACCATTGCCGTGCCTTCCAGCCACGGCACCGGGCGCAGCGTGCTCAGGTCCGGCTTCATCACGTAGTCGCCATAGCCCCGTTCCCAACTGGTCGAGGCATAGCCGTCCGGCGTGCCCATCTCAAGATCGGTGGCCAGCAGATAGTTGCAGCAATGGGTCTCTTCCCACGCGCCTGCCACGAAATGACCCGCATGGAACCGTTTGCCCATCAACCGCCCCTGCATATCGACCATGCAGACCAAAACGGTGTCGATCTCTCCGGCAGTAACCTGGGTCGCAAGTTGTTCGAATGTTAAAGGTGCCGTCACGTTGCACTCTCCTTGATCGGGATGTCTTTCAAAGCCGGTTCCAGCAGCGTCAGGATGTCCCGCGCCATATCGGCAATCTGCGTTTCAGTGCGCATCAGATCGTTACGCACTTCGATCATCACATTCGCCAGCCCGCGGCTGAGCGCATGTAGTTTCAACGAATGGGTCACCCCGTCCGCCGGCCCATAGGGTTCGTTTCGTTCCACGCGCCGGTGCGGTATGCCTCCGGCGCGGCTGAGCATCGCATCGACCAGACGGCTATCGTCGTCATGCAGCAGGCCCAGCTCGACACTGCGCGGCTGGCCGTAGAAGACCGGCGTGAAGGAATGCACCGTCACCACCACCGTGTCGGGTCCGCGTTTGTCCAGTTCAGTGGCCACGGCAGCGCAAAACGGGTGGTAGACCGCGTCTGTGCGTGCGTCGCGCTGCAACTGCGTCAGCCCAACATTGCCCGGCACCTCGATCAGCTCGGATTTTTCGGGCATGGCGCTGGCCGCTTCGGGCGGACGGTTGCAGTCATAGACAAGTCGCGACACGGTCGAGGTCACAGCCGTGGCATCCAACGCCTGCGACAGGGCCCGCGTCAACGCAAGCGCGCCGGGATCCCAGGCGGCATGGCTGTCGCGATCGGCATCAGACAGGCCGAGGCCATTATACTCCGCCGGAATCCTGTTGCTGGCATGTTCGCACAGCAACAGGGCGCGCCCTTTGCCGCCGGGGTTGATGATTTCAACTGGCTTGGTTTCCATGTGCTCTCCCGTTAGCCCGGCTGCCCTGCGTGCAGCACATCCAGCAACTCGGCATGAAGCGCGGGCGTCGCCGCCGAAATGACAGCCCCGTCCGACTCGAGCGTCAGGGCGTTGCCGTCCCAGTCTGTCATCACCCCTCCGGCCGCTTCGATCAGCGGCGACAGAGCCAGGTAATCATAAGGTTGCAGATCGTAATCCACCACCGCGTCCACATGGCCGGCGGCCAACAGGGCATGGGGATAGCAATCATAGGCAAATCGCCGTGTCTGCCCCGCCTGCATAAGGCGGCTGAACACATCCGGGTGGTCGCGATAGATCTTGTCGCCCTCATTCACGAACAGGATCGCCTGATCCAGCCGCGTCTGGTCCGAAACGTGGATCGGCTGGTCGTTCAGCGTCGCCCCCTTGCCAACGACCCCCACAAAGGTCTCGTCCAGAGCGGGCATTCCGACAACACCCAACTCGGCCCGGCCCTCGCTCAGATGCGCCAGAAGGAAGCCGAACAGGGGGTGCCCGGACAGGAATGACCGGGTGCCATCAATGGGATCGATGACCCACATATGGCGCCCGTCGCCCATATCCTTGCCTTCTTCCTCCCCGAACACACCGTGATCGGGGAAGTGCTGTTTCAGATAGGCGCGCACCTCGGCTTCGACCTGTTTGTCAGCCTGCGTGACCGGGCTTTCGTCGGGCTTGAACTCGATCCCCAGCCGCCCGCGGAAGTACCGCATCGCCGCGTCCGAGGCAACTTTCGCAACCGCCTTCGCGTGGTCTTCCAATATGTTGGTGTCCAACATCAATCGATCCTTACGCCTTGATGCGTTCCATCTTGGGGTCGTAGAGCGGCTGCAATGTCACGTCACAGGGCACCCGCTCGGTCGCGACCTCAAGCTCATAACTGCCAGAGGTCACGTAATCGGCATCAACCCCGTCCGCATCGCGAATGTAACCATAACCGATTGATTTGTTCACAGTATAGCCATAACCGCCCGAGGTCAGCCAGCCCACCCGTTTGCCATCGCGATAAATAGTTTCACGCCCTTGCAGCACGATATTGGGGTCGACGGTAAAGCAGGCCAGCATCTTGGCGACGCCCTCGGCCTTTTGCTTCTCGGCTGCGGCGCGGCCCTTGAAGTCGATGTTCTTGCGCAGCTTCACGGCCCAGCCCAGCCCGCTTTCGAACGGGGTGTGGTCGGGTCCGATATCCGACCCCCAGGCGCGATAGCCCTTTTCAAGCCGCAGCGATTCAATCGAGCGATAGCCCGCGTTGACCAGACCGTGCGGTTCGCCTGCCTCTTTGAGCGCATCATAGACGGTTTGGGCATATTCCACCGGCAGGTGCAGCTCCCAGCCCAGTTCACCCACATAGGTCACGCGCAGCGCTTTGACCGGGCAACCGGCGATGCCGATGGTGCGGATCGTGCCGAATTTGAACCCGTCATTCGACACGTCATCGCGTGTCACCGCCGCCAGAATATCCCGCGCCTTCGGGCCCATCAGCGACAGAACCGCGTTGGACGAGGTGATATCGAATAGCTGACAGTTCATACCTTCCGGAATGTTCCGGTTGATCCAGTCGAAATCATGGGTGGCGAAGCCGGTACCGGTGACGATGTAGAACTCATCATGCGCCACGCGGCCAACAGTCAGGTCACATTCGATGCCGCCCTTGTCATTCAGCATCTGGGTATAGACCAGCGCGCCCACCGGCTTGTTCACATCATTGGCGCAAATCCAGCTCATCGCCGCCAGCGCATCGGGTCCTTTCAGCGAAAACTTGGCAAAGGAGGTCTGGTCATACAGCACTGCCGCCTCGCGCGCGGCCTTGTGTTCGCGGCCCACGGCGGCAAACCAGTTCTGGCGGCCAAAGCTGTAAACATCCTTGGCGATCTCGCCCAGAGACGCATCCGCGTACCAGTTCGGACGCTCCCAGCCCAGCTTCTCGCCAAAGCACGCGCCCTGCTCCTTGAGCGTGTCGTAAAGCGGCGATTTGCGGCAGGGGCGGCCGCTGTCATGTTCCTCATGCGGCCAGGCCATGGTGTAGTGTTTGCCATAGGCCTCGACCGTGCGGGTGCGCACCCAGTCGGTATCGAAATGTGGGCGGCCAAAGCGGCGGATATCGGCAGACCACAGGTCAAACGGCGGCTCGCCATTGTGGACCCATTCGGCCAACGCCATGCCTGCCCCGCCCCCGGCGGCGATACCAAAGGCGTTGAAGCCAGCGCCGACGAAGAAGTTGCTCAGCTCCGGCGCCTCACCGATGATGAAATTGCCGTCGGGGGTGAAGCTTTCCGGCCCGTTGGTCAGGGTCTTGACGCCCGCATTTTCCAACGCTGGCACCCGCCCCAGCGCCAGCTCCATCAACTGCTCGAAATGGTCGAAATTGCTGTCCAGCAAGGTATAGTGGAAGCCCTGCGGAATACCTTTGGTGGCCCAGGGGATCGGGTTGGGCTCATACCCGCCCATGACCAGACCGCCGACTTCTTCCTTATAGTAGGTCAGGCGATCAGGGTCGCGCAGAGTGGGCAGGTTAGACGGCACATCGAACGGTTCGGTCACCATGTACTGGTGCTCCATCGGCACCAGCGGCACGTTGACGCCGAACCGGCCCGCAAAGGTGCGTGTCCACTGGCCTGCACAGCAGATCACCTTTTCGCACTCGATCCGGCCATGTTCAGTGATCACAGCGCGGATCTTGCCATCCTCGATCTCGATATCGGTGACTTTGGTGTCTTCGAAAATCTTCGCCCCGGCCATGCGCGCGCCCTTGGCCAGCGCCTGCGTGATGTCCGACGGGTTCGCCTGACCATCGGTCGGCAGATATGCGGCCCCGACCACGTCCGAGACATCCATCAGCGGCCACAGTTCCTGCGCCTCTGACGGGGTCAGCAACTGCATGTCCAGACCAAAGGAATGTGCGGTGGTGGCCTGCCGCTTGACCTCGGTCCAGCGTTCCTCGTTACAGGCCAGCCGCAGACCGCCATTCATCTTCCAGCCGGTGCCAAGCCCGGTTTCTTCCTCGATCTTGTTATACAGATCGACCGAATAGCCCAGCAACTGCGTGATATTCGCGTTCGAGCGCAGCTGGCCCACCAGACCCGCCGCATGGAACGTCGTGCCCGAAGTCAGCTTTTTGCGTTCCAGCAGCACCGTATCGGTCCAGCCCAGCTTGGCCAGGTGATAAGCGGTCGAGCACCCGATGATGCCGCCTCCGATAATGACGGCTTTGGCTGTTTTGGGAAGGTCGGTCATATCTGTCCTCAGGTGTTTTTAAAATCTGTCAGGGCCGCGCGGAACCGCGCGAGGTTCTCGGCCGAGTAGGCCGCATAATCAAAGTCGATCTCCGAGGTGATCTCGGACACCATGCTCCACATCGTTTCGCGCAGGAGCGAGGCGCATTTCATTGCCGTATAGCGGTGGCGCAGATCGTCGGTGACGGGGGTTTCGAAATAGGTTTCCAGCACCCAGTCTTCCTGCTGGGGTGACAGGCCGTTGTTCGAAGCCAGCCCGCCCAGATCAAACAGCGGCGAATTGAAACCCGCATAGTCGAAATCGATCAGCCAGAGCCGATCGCCATCATCCAGAAAGTTACCGCAAAGCAGGTCGTTATGGCCAAAGACCATGTCATAAGGCCCGGCCTCACGCTCCAGCTCGGCTCCTGCGCCGACTAGATCGGGTATCAGCGCTGCATGCGCGCTGCCGCGTTCCGTGAGGGTGGCGGCATAGTCGCGGATGACGTGAAACACCCAGAACACCAGCGACGGGCCGCGCAGATATTTGGGCACCTCGGTATGGCAGTCCTTTACCAATTGCAGAACGCGCGGCAGCATTTCGGGATTGCGCACATCCTCTTCGCTGAGCGTCCGGCTTTCGATAAACTCCAGCACCGTCAGGTCGCCCGCCGCATGGACCACCCCCGGGGACAGACCCGCGTCATGGGCGGCCTTGCTGGCGGCTAGTTCGTTGAACCGCATTACCTGATGCAACGGGATGTCATCACCGACGCGCACCACATAAGAGCCTTTGGCGTCCGTCACCTTGTAGTTCACATTGGTGATGCCGCCGGTCAGCGGCTGTGCCGAGATCGCGCCGTCCCAGATGGGCAGGTCCTGAATGCGGGCGAGTAGATCGGATTGGGTCATGTCAGCTCTCCAGTCCAAAGCGAATGCGGGCCTGACGCGCACCGGCATTGATCAGCCGGTCGGCAATGATGGCGATGAAGGCGATGGACAGACCGGCCACAAGGCCGCGGCCCGTATCCGCCTTGGTCAGTGCGATATAGACCTCCTGCCCCAGATCGCGGGTGCCGACCAGCGCGGTGATCACCAGCATCGACAGCGCCAGCATGATGGTCTGGTTGATGCCCAGCAGAATTTCAGGCAGGGCCATCGGCAGGCGGATATGGCGCAACAGCTGCGTGCGGGTACAGCCCGAGACCAGACCGGCCTCAATCAGGTCTTCACTGACCGACCGCACCCCATGCGCCGCATAGCGCACCGCCGGGGCCAACGCATACAGGACGATGGCGATCAGGGCGGTGAAGTCACCCACGCGGAACAGCATCACAACCGGGATCAGATAGACAAAGCTGGGCAGGGTCTGCAGCGTGTCGATCAGCAGGTTGATGGCCGTCCCGGCGCGTTTGTTCAGCGCCGCCAGCACACCCAGCGGAACCCCGATCAGTGTGGCGAGGATCACAGACGCGCCACACAGATAGACCGTGACCATCGCCTTGGACCACAGGCCCGACACCAGGATCAACGAGGCCATACCGCCGCACAGCAGCGCCAGCCGCCAGCCACCTGCGTGCCAGCCCAGCAGGGTCAGCATCGCGATGGCCCAGGGCCACGGAATGCCCAACAGCACGGTCTTGATCGGGATCATGAACCAGGTCAGGAAGAAGACCTTGATCGCTTCGAAAAAGTCGAAATAGTTGACGTTCAGATATTTGACGGTGTTGTCCCAGAAGGCGCCCGTAGTGATCGTCTGGCTTTCGGGATATTCCAGCAACAGCGGGGAAAACTGCCCCAGCACCCAGGTCACGACCAGCAGGATCAGCACCAGAACCGTGCGGCGATGACGTGCGACCCAGCTGCCGGGGACCTCATGATGCACCTGCCCCATACGCTCGGCAAAGGCCTGGCTCAGCCGGTCGACGGCAATGGCAAGAACGACGATGGCGATACCGGCTTCGAACCCGGCGCCAATGTCCAGACGGCGCAGCGCCGCCAGCACGTCAAAGCCCAGCCCCCCTGCCCCGATCATCGAGGCGATGATCACCATGTTCAGGGTCAGCATGATCACCTGATTAACGCCCACCATCAGGCTGTGGCTGGCCGAGGGCACCAGAACGCGCCACATCAGTTGCCGCTGCGTTGTGCCCGCCATGCGGCCGAAATCCAGAATTTCCGAATCCACCGACTTGAGCGCCATCGTGGTGATCCGCACCATCGGCGGGGTGGCATAGACGATCGTCGCAACCAGCGCCGAGATCGGGCCAAAACCGAACATGAACAGGATCGGCACCAGATAGGCAAAGATCGGGATCGTCTGCATCAGGTCCAGAACCGGCGAGATCACCTTTTCAAAAGTGGGATGCCGATAGGCCAATATGCCCAGCAACAGCCCGCCGCCCGCACCAATCGGCACGGCAATCAGGACCGAGGCCAGCGTGACCATCGCGCTGTCCCATTGGCCAAAAACGGCCAGATAGATGAAACAGCCCCCCACCAGCGCAGCCAGTGCCCAGTCGCGGCAATACTGACCCAGCGCAACCACGGCGGTGGTAACCACGATCCAGCTGATCGCCGGCAGGATGACCTGCGCGTTGTTGCCTTGCCCTTTGACGAAGCCGTCCGCCAAAAGCGCCAGCACAAAATCATAGGGCTGTTCGATCAGCCAGGCGATAGTCCTCGTCACATCGGTAAACGAGACCGGGCCAATGGCAGCTTCCTCGATCAGCCAAGTCATCGCCGACGAGATATAGGTCTTGAACGGGATCACCCAGGCCGAGGGGAACTTGGTCAGCCAGCGCGCATCCAGCGCCTTGCCCAGATCGCGGCCATAGTAGCCCAGAACGATTGTGACCAGCACAAGCGCCAGAATGGTGAACTGGCTGCGGCTCAGGCGCGTCATTCCGCATCCCCTTCACCAAACAGCACATGCGCCACGGCCTTGCGATCAATCGCGCCAACGCTCTGGCCATTCTCGTCCACCACCGGCAGGGGCACGTCCGAGGCGATGATCCGTTCCGCCACATCCGAGACGCGAGCGGATTGCGCGATGGGCTCGCCTTCGCCGGTCCCCCCTGCGTTCATAACGCCGCCAACGGTCAGCACCTTCGAGCGTGGAATATGGCGGGTGAATTCGGCCACATAGTCTGTTGCCGGGTGCATCACCAGCTCTTCCGGCGTGGCGATCTGGATCACTTCACCGTCTTTCATGATGGCAATCCGATCGGCCAGACGCACGGCCTCTTCGAAATCATGGGTGATGAAAACGATGGTCTTGTGCAGCCGTTCCTGCAGGCGCAGGAATTCGTCCTGCATCTCGCGCCGGATCAGTGGGTCCAGCGCCGAGAACGGTTCATCCAAGAACCACAGGTCCGGTTCCGTCACCAGCGACCGCGCGATACCGACGCGCTGTTGCTGACCACCGGACAATTCGCGCGGGTAGTAGTCCTCGCGCCCTTTGAGGCCGACCAGTTCCACAACTTCACGCGCCTTGGCGGTGGCCTCGTCCTTCGGGGTGGCCTGAATGGTCAGCGGGAACATGACGTTCTGCAACACGGTCAGATGCGGCAGCAATGCAAAATGCTGGAACACCATGCCCATCTTGTGGCGCCGGATCTCGATCAGCTCTTTCTCGTTGGCGCTGAGCAGATCAACGCCGTCAAACAGCACCTCGCCGCCGGTTGGTTCGATCAGACGCGACAGGCAGCGGACCAGAGTGGACTTGCCCGACCCGGACAGCCCCATGATGATAAATATCTCTCCCTCGGCGATGTCGATATTGGCGTTGCGCACAGCGCCGATGACGCCCGCAGCGCGGATATCGTCGCCGGATGGGTTGGAATTCTGCTGCAGCAGCGCGTCAGCGTTCGGGCCGTAAAGTTTCCAAACATTACGGCAGGACAGTTTGGTCTTGGGTGTCATGAGCGAGGTCCGGTCAGGCGGGTGTAAGGGCCGGAGCGGGATTGAGAGCGGGAGACCGCCCCGGCCATATGCAGATTACTTGGAGATCCAGCCGGACCAACGGTCCTTGTTAGCTTCCATCCAATCCGCAACAACAGTATCGATTTCAATGCCATCCAGATCGGCCCGACCGACCATGGCGCTCATTTCATCGTTGTTGATATTGTAAGCTTCGATGATGTCATACGCACCGGGCCATTTGTCCTGCAGACCGGACCAGGCGGCTTTCCAGATCGGGCCCCGCGGCTTGCCGCAGTCATAAGCCATGTCCGGGTTCACACCGACCGAAGCATCATTGTAGCATTCCGCCGAATAGGGCGGGAATTCCACGAACTCGCCGTCATATTTTGCCGGCGCCCAGTGCGGAACATAGACCCACAGCATGATCGGGTCTTCGCGCTGATAGGCCGATTCCAGCTCGGCGAACAGGGCTGCGTCGGTGCCGGCATGGACAACCTCGAACTCCAACTCCAGCGCTTCGACACGCTCTTCGTCAAAACCACCCCAGGTCACCGGACCGCCCACATAGCGCCCGTTGGGCGACGTTTCGGCGGTTGCAAATTCTTCGGCACAATCCTTCAGAGCTTCCCAATTGGGCAGGCCCGGGCAGCGCTCTTTCATGTAGGACGGATACCACCACTCTTCGATCGCCATAAGGCCGGTTTCACCGACATTGACCACATTGCCCGAGGCCGTCGCCTCATCCAGCGCCTCGCGGCCCGTGGTTTCCCAGATCTCCATCGCCAGGTGCAAGTCACCGGTCTTCAGGCCCGCAAACTGCGCGATATAGTCGGCCTGAACATATTCGACGTTATACCCGGCCTCTTGCAGGATCGAACCCATAATCTTGGTGTTGATCAACTGGCCAGACCAGTCATGCAGCGTCAGCTTGATCGGATCAGACGATTCTGCAGCCAGCGCCGAGGACGCGGCACCCAGGGTGGCGAATGTCAGCGCAAAGAGTTTCTGTTTGTTGTTCATATTACCTTCTCCCTGTCGAGGTTTTGTGAATCATTGTTGTTTTTAGAAAGATGAGCACGGTGTGGTGTTTTGTGTCAAGTAAAACCACATAAAGCCACATTAAATATCTATACCGGCGAGCTAAGCCGCTAGGAATGCAGGTAATGTTGCTTTATGTGGGTATTGTGATATCCTTGAATACACCTACAATGCGGTGAAACAGGCACTGGCACATGAACCTCAATACAACCAATCAGCGCGAAGAAGAGATCCTGCGAGAGCTAATCGACGCGGGCGGTTCTTGCCGTGTGAGCGTGCTGGCCAAACAGCTGGGCGTGACGCTTGAGACCATCCGGCGCAACGTCCGCAATCTTGAAGAGCGCGAGATTGTGCGCAAAGTACATGGCGGCGTTCATCTGCTGGAAGAGGTTCTTGAACCAACGCTGAAAACCCGGCTGGATACCCAGACGGATTCGAAAGGCAAACTGGCCCGCGCGGTTGCCAAAATCATCAGTGACGGAGATTCCCTGTTCCTCGATATCGGCTCGACCACCGCTTATGTCGCCACTGCCCTGAAGGATCACCAAGACCTGTTTGTTGTTACCAATTCGGTCTTTGTGGCGCATACGCTGGCATCGCGGAACAACAATAAAGTGTTCATGGCCGGGGGTGAGCTGCGACCGCATGATGGCGGAGCGTTCGGGATCGAAGCACAAGAGCTTGTCAAACGCCTGAACGTCCGCTTTGCGATCCTCTCGGTCGGCGCGGTCAATGCCGAAATGGGGTTCATGTTGCACGACTTGCAAGAGGCCAATCTTGCGCGCCTTGCCATAGACAACGCCCAGATCCGCGTGGTGGTGGCCGACGGTGAAAAACTGGGCAAGCGCGCGCCGGTGACGTTGGATGCGCTTGGTAAGATCGATGTTCTGTTCACCGATGCCCAACCGGATGCGGCAATTTCCGAGATGCTGTCAAAGAACGAAATTGACCTCGTCTGCGTGGACTGAACGCAGCAGGCAAAACCTATATCTGCGCTAACTGACCAGCGCTCTGTGCAGCCTTCACCGTGCCATCGCCAGGATCACGATCCCGACCGCCACGGCAATCGCCGCGGCAAGCCTGTTGGATTTTGGCCCTTCACCAAACCACATAACGCCAATTAGCGCGGCAAAGATAACGGAACTCTCGCGGAGGGCAGACACCACACCCAAAGGTGCAATCGTTTTGGCATAAAGCACAAGCCCATAAGCAAGGCCGGAAATAACACCGCCAGCCAGACCAGCCCAGACATAGCGTTTGGGCAAGGCCACAGCTCGTTGCCAGCGTGTCGTAAAGATAAAGATGGCGACAAATATTTCGGCAACAAACAGTGACGCAATATATCCCAGCGTGTTCTCGGATAGCCTTATGCCTATTCCATCGACAATCGAGTAGGACGCAATCATCAGGCCCGTGCCGAACGCCGCCGCGATTGCGATCCAGTTGGTGTGTTTACCCAACCCGGCAAGAGCCAGAAACCCGATACCTAACGAGATGCAGATAATTCCGATCCACGCCTCGGGGGAAAGGAACTCTCGTGCAAAGTAAATAGCTCCGAGCGCGACCAGGATTGGCGTTATTCCACGAGAGATCGGATATACAACCGAAAGGTCCCCATGCTTGTACGCGGCATTCAGAAACCAGTAATACCCCCAGTGGATCACGGTCGAGCCGACGATGAACGGAAACGCCGCCCAAACCGGCAAGCCCAGGAAAGGCAATGCAAACAGTGCCGGCACCGCATGGCCGAGCGACACCAGCCCCAGAACGATGGCCTTGTCGGGTGCGCCTTTTACAATCGCGTTCCAGCTGGCATGAAGCAATGCCGCCGTCAGAACAATCAGCGCGATAGAAAGCGTCAAATCTGAGCTCTGATCGCCGCTATGACAATATCCAGCGCACGATCCAGATCGTCCCGCGAAATGGTCAGCGGCGGAGACAGCGTCAAAACGCACCCCTGACTGATCTTGAAGCTCACTCCGCCATTCAGGCATTCGTAATAGATGCGCTCGGCACACGCATTGTCGGCCTCGCGCGTGCTGCGGCTTTTGACGATTTCAACCCCGAACATCAAGCCGCGCCCGCGGATATCCCCCACGATTTCGACCTGCGCCAGCTCGCTTTCCAGTCGCCCCATGGCGTGGGCACCCAGCTCAGCGGATCGGTCGACAAGGCCTTCGTCCTCGATGATCTGGATCGTGGTCAACGCAGCGCGCGCGGTCACGGGGTTCTTTTCGTGGGTGTAATGCCCGATGGCGAAGTCTCCGCACACGTCCAGATCGCGACGCGCAACGCAGGCGGCGATGGGCAGGATGCCACCGCCCAAAGCTTTGCCCAAGGTCACGATGTCGGGCACGATCTCATCATGTTCGAAGGCAAACATCTTGCCGGTCTTGCCCAGACCGGTGGGGATCTCATCCATGATCAGCAGCGCGCCGTGCCGGTTACAGGCCTCGCGCACCGATTTCCAGAACCCCGCCGGGGGCACATAAGGCACCGCCCGCATGGGCTCCGCGATTACGGCGGCCACGTCGCCCTCGCGTTCCAGCGCAAACTCGACCATTTTGGCGCAGGCCAGACCGCAGGTCTCGGGGCTTGCGTGGTTATAGGGGCAACGATAGCAGGCGAAGGGCGCGACATGCTCGGCCCCCGGCATCAAGGGTCCGGCGATATGGCTGCGGAATGTGGCCTCGCCGCCAACCGAGGCCGCACCGAACCCGGCCCCGTGAAACGCGTCCCAGAAACTGACGGTCTTGAACCGGCCCGTCGCCGCGCGGGCAATTTTCAGCGCCACTTCGTTGGCGTCGGACCCGCCGGTGGTGAAAAGCGTCTTGCCCAGATCACCGGGTGCAATCTCGGCCAGCTTTTCAGCAAGTTCCACCGCCGGATCATTGGTGAAGCGGCGCGGTGCAAAGGGCAAATCATCCAGCTGGGCCTTGATCGCCTCGACCAGCCGGGGGTGGCCATAGCCGATATGATGGACCGAGTTGCCATGGAAATCCATGTAGCGGCGGCCATCCATATCCTCGATCCAGATGCCATCGGCCTTGGCGATCGTACTGACGCAGGGGCTGGACAGGCTTTGATGCAGAAACGCATCTGAATCCCGTTTCAGCAACGGCGCAGACCGTGGACCAATCGAAGACTTCAACCACGATTTGCGCGCATCCGAAGTGTTGGATTCGCCTTCGGTGTGGGTAATGCTGACGGACATATGATCCTCGATTCTGGCTTGCGTCTGCTGAAATCAAAAGCGCGAGGCCCCAGCTTTGGGGCCCCGCGAGTTGGGGAGGAATTTAGGTTCTCTTATGTCCTCACCTTGGCCACGGCAGTGAATATGTCTTGACGTTGGTGAAGAATTTGATGGCTTCGATGACGCCTTCCTTGACGCCGTTGCCCGAGTCCTTGATGCCGCCGAAGGGGGACATTTCGATGCGGTATCCGGGTTGTTCCCAGATGTTGCAGGTGCCCACGTTCAGCCCGTTGACATAGGCGATGGCGCGGTTCAGGTCGTTGGTGCAGACACCCGAGCTGAGGCCAAACTCGGTGGAGTTCGAGATCGCCATGACCTCTTCGTCATTGTCCGGCACGCGGACGATGGGGATGATGGGGCCGAAGGTTTCTTCCATCACCAGCTCGCTGTCATGGGGGACCTTGTCGACCACGATGGGCGGCAGCAGCGCGCCCTGACGACCGGGGTGGTAGAGGATCTCGGCCCCTTCCTTCTCGGCCTGATAGACGCGGTTCTCGAAGATTTCCGCGGCCTTGTCGTGGATCACGCAGCCCAATTCGGTCTCGGGGTCCTGCGGGTCGCCGAACTTGATCTTCTTGGCCTTCTCCAGCACCAGCGGCACAAACTTGTCGGCCACGCTGTCCTGCACCAGAATGCGCTTGATCGCGGTGCAGCGCTGGCCCGAGTTGCCGGTGGCACCGGCCACGGCAATGGTGGCCGCCTTGTCCAGATCGGCATCGGAAAGGTCGTTCAGAACGATCAGCGGGTCATTGCCGCCCAGTTCCAACGCCTGACGTTTATAGACCGCCTTGGCCGCAATCATCTTGCCAACCGGCACACCACCGGTGAAGGTGATGATGTCGATGTTCTCATTGACGATCATCTCTTCGCCAATGTCCTGCGGCCAGCCGGTGACCACCTGGAACATCTCGGGCGGCAGGCCCGCCTCATAGAGGATATCCGCCAGGGTCAGCGCCGTCAGCGGCGTCAGCTCGGTCGGTTTGCAGACCATGCAGTTGTTCGACGCAATCGACGGCGCGATCTTGTGGCTGACCATGTTCAGCGGGTGGTTGAAGGGCGTGATCGCGCTGATCGCGCCCACCGGTTCGCGCATGGTGAAAATCTTGCGGTCCTTGCCATTGTGGGTCAGGTCGCAGGAAAAGATCTCGCCATCATCCTTCAGCGCCTCGGCGGCGGCGAATTGGTACACATCCTGCGCGCGCTTGGTCTCGTAGATCGCGTGCTGGTGGCAGATGCCCAGCTCCAGCACCAGCCATTTGGCGAGGTATTCGCGGCGCTCTCCGATCAGCTCTCCGGCACGTTGCAGAATCTGGCTGCGCTCGTACCGGGTCAGCTTGGGCTTGTAGGCCGCTGCGATTTCAAAAGCCTTGCGGGCGTGCTCGGCCTTGCCCGCGGGGACATGGCCGATCACTTCGTTGGTGTAGGGATAGAGAACCGGCACCGTGTCGTCGGTAAAGACGATCTCGCCGCCAATGCGCATCCCCTCGTTTCTGATCTCAGTCATCGCCTGATCTTTCATAGCTTACTGCGCCGCTGCTGTAGTGGCGTAGAAAAACGCATCAAAGTTGCGCAGATCGGGCGCGTTGCCCAGATCGATCACGCGGTTGACGATAAAGGGCACTTCCTGCTCTGTCAGCCCACCATGGCTGCGCAGCGGCTCGCCCAGGGCGGCCAGATCGTGACGATCCTCAGAGGTGCCGATGGTCATCTCGCCGGTGCAGACCATGGTCAGGTCGCCGATGCGGTCGGCGGGCAGCTCGTATTTGGCAACCGCCTCTTCCTTGGTCAGCACTTCCAGCATCTCGGGCAGCGCCGCAACCTTGGCCTTGACCTCATCGCGGTCGGCGCCTTCGGGCAGGTAAACCGTGGCGAACGACCCCAGCGCGCCGTGGTGGACCACATACGGGTCGGTGATCGGCAGGATCACACGGGCCTTGCCTTCACCCAGCCACTCGTCAAACACGTCCTGCATGTAGATGACCGACGGCTCTTTCGAGGTCGGCTCGTGCTTCGCCTTCATGCCGTGGTCGGCGGTCACAACAATGGCTGCGCCCATTTCGTCCAGCTGTGCCAGGTATTTGTCGAACATGGCGTAGAAATCCAGCGCGCCTTGTTCTTCAGGGGCGAACTTGTGCTGCACATAGTCGGTGGTCGACAGGTACATCACGTCCGGGCGCATCTCTTTCAGCAGCTTCACACCAGCGGCAAAGACAAATTCCGACAGCTCGGCGGAATAAACCTCGGGAACCGGCATGCCCAGCCAGGCGCTGGCATTGTCGATGCCATGCTCGGCCTTGGTGGTCTCGCCCGAGCGTTCGGCGGAAAACGCCACGGCGCGGTCATCGTCGAATTTCAGGCCCGCACCCAGCAGCGCCCGCAGCTTGTCCTTGGCCGTGACCATGGCGACGCGATAGCCCGCCTCGTAGAATTGCGAGAAGATGGTCGGCGCGCGCAGGAAGCGCACATCGTTCATCATCACCTCTTCGCCGGTTTCCGGGTCATAGAGGAAGTTGCCGCAGATGCCATGCACGATCGGCGGGCGACCGGTGGCAATCGACAGGTTGTTGGGGTTGGTGAAGCTGGGGATCACCGAATGCGCCAGACGGTCGGTGCCGGTCTCGCGGATGCGCTTGAGCGTCGGCATCAGGCCCTTGGCGATGGCCACTTCCAGATATTCCGGCTCGCAGCCGTCCAGGCAGATGGCGATTGCCGGAACCTTGGGGGCAGGATAGACGCGTTCGTTCGCGGTCACGGGGGTTTGGATGGTCATTTGGGGGTATCCTCTATCTTTTATGCGGCCAGTTTGGCGCGTTCTTCCAGTGCAAGGGCCGGAGGTGCCGCGCTTGCGACCCCCATCTCGGCCAGGCTGTCTTTTGCGGCGGCCACAACCTGCCGCATCACATGCTCATCCATCTGCCCGATGCAGCCGACGCGGAAACTGTCCACAACCGTCAGCTTGCCCGGATAGATGATAAAGCCCTTGTCCTTCATCAGATCGTAAAAGCGGTCAAACACGAACTTTTCGTCCGCAGGGCAGAAAAACGTCACGATGATCGGGCTCAGCCAGCGGTTCTGCAGCAGCGTCTCGAAGCCAAGCTCGCGCATGCCTGCGACCATCACGTCGCGGTTGCGGGTATAGCGCGCGCCGCGTCCCGCAACACCGCCCTCGGCCTCATGCGCCTTGAGCGCTTCGAGGAAGGCCGCAACCACGTGGGTCGGCGGCGTGAACCGCCACTGGCCGGTCTTTTCCATATGCGCCCATTGCGCATGCACATCCAGCGACAGCGAGTGGCTGTTGCCCTTGGCCGCTTCCAATTCATCCTTGCGGGCGATGATAAAGCCAAAGCCCGGCACGCCCTCGATGCATTTGTTGGCCGAGGACACCATCGCCTCGTACCGGATTTCCGAGGGCTTCAACTCGATCGCGCCAAAGGCGGACATCGAGTCGATCAGCAGTTTGCGCCCTGCCCCGTAGACGGCTTCGGAAATCTCTTCGACCGGGTTCAGAATGCCCGAGGACGTCTCGCAATGGATCGCAACCACATGGGTGATCGCAGGGTCATTGGCCAGAATCTCGGCCACTTCCGATCCGCGCGGCGGCAGATAGTCACCCTTGTCCAGCACCAGATGATCGCGCCCCAGATACTGCAGCGTCTGCGCCGAGCGCTGCCCATACGCCCCGTTCGCCAGCACCAGCGCCTTGCCATCCTTGGGAATGAACGAGGCCAGCATCGCCTCAACCGCAAAGCTGCCCGAGCCCTGCATCGGAACGCAATCAAACGCCTCGGCACCTTCGCCCAGAAGCGCCAGCAACCGGCTGCGCATCTCGCGCGTCATCGCCCGGAAATCATCATCCCAGCTGCCCCAGTCCCGCAGCATCGCTTGCTTCACCGCATAAGAAGTGGTCAGTGGACCCGGCGTCAGCAGATACGCCTCGCCCAGTTTTGGAGGCTCTAAAGCAGTGTTGAGTTGGGTCATTACAAAGGCTCCTGAACAGCGTTTCGAAAATACAATTGCAGGATCGAATTCCATATGTGAAATTGTAAAAATCAATCTAATAATAGGCGCAGCTTATGCATGGAATTTGGGGGAGCCCGCAATGCGACACAGCCAATTAAAGGCCTTTCACTACGTTGCCAAATACGGCGGATTCTCGCGCGCGGCCGAGGCGCTTTTCCTGACCCAACCCGCCATATCCGAACAGGTCCGCAAGCTGGAACAGGATCATGATCTGCTGTTGTTTTTGCGCGAACGCAAACGCGTGCACCTTACCCCGGAAGGGGAACAGCTTTTCCGCTTCACGAAACAGTATTTCGAAATTGAGGATCAGATCGAAGATTACCTGTCCGAAACAAAAGCGGTGATCGATGGCGAGTTGCGGATCATCGCCGATTCCGCCCATCACCTGACCAGGTTCCTCGGTCCGTTTCGAAAAAAATTCCCAGGAGCCCAAATTTCGATGCGCTCCGGCAATACCGAGGAGATTCTTGACGAGCTCAGATCCTACAACGCGGAAATTGGCGTCGTCGGCAGTTTATCACCCGGCAAGGATATGAGCGTTCTGAACCTTGGATCGACCGAGATCGTGGCCTTTGCGGCCCACGGCGTGTTACTGGCGTCCAAATCGACCCTGTCACTCAGGGAACTGGCCGACCTGCCTTTGATATTCAGAGAACAAGGATCGAAAACGCGTCAGAAACTGGAAGAAGAGGCCAAGAAAAGCGGTGTTGTTCTCAAACCCGCAATTGTTGCCGAAGGGCGGGAAGCGGTTCGGGAACTGGTGGCCTCGGGCGCCGGTGTCGGATTTGTTTCGCAGGCGGAATACAGCCATGATGACCGTCTCAGGCAAATCCGGTTGAAGGACATCCATTTGCACATGGACGAAAGCCTTGTCGCCCTGTCGCAGCGCCGAGAAGTGAAGATCATCCGAGCCTTCATGGACTTTGCACGACAGGTATTGGAGTCGAAAGAAACCCCCGCCGCATAATCGCGGCAGGGGTCCAATCCACTTAACCGGTCATCTTGCTCTCCAGGCTTGGGTTTTTTTGAGGATCCCCTTTGAGGCGATGAGGTGTAGGATGCGGGCTGCGGCATTGGTGTAGAAGATCATCATTCCCATTGCCGCTGCCGGTGCGATATCGCCTGCATCGTCCATGTTCAGCACCGCGATCGAGGCCAGTGTTGTTTTCGGCGAATACAGGAACACCACCGCCGACACCGTCGTCATCGCGTTGACGAACAGGTAGATCGAGATGTCCAGCACCGCCGGCAGGCAGACCGGCACCGTCACCCGCGCGAACAGCTTCATGGTCGGCTGCTTGAGCGAGGCCGAGACCGATTCGAACTCGGTATCCATCTGCTTGAGCGCGGTCACCGCAGTCAGGTGCGACACGGTATAGAAGTGGGTCACCGAGCAGATCACCAGAATGGCCATGGTGCCGTAGATCGCATTCAGCGGGTTCGAGGGGTTGTTGAAGAAGAAGATATAGGCCAGGCCCAGCACCATTCCGGGGATCGCCATGGGCAACATGGCAAACATCTGGAACAATGCGCGGCCGGTTTTGAACCCGTTCGACTTTTCAACCAGATAAGCCCCGAAGAACACGATCGAGGTGCCGATCACCGCGGTCAGCAGCGCCATCTTGATCGAGTTGAAATAGGACCCCCAGCCGCCGCCATCCATCTTGTCGAACTGATAGTTGTTCAGGCTCAGGCTCAGGTCATAGGGCCAGAACTTGATCAGCGCGGCGAACTGGCAGACCGCCAGAAGACCCAGGATGAACAGCGCAACCAGGCTGCAATAGATCAGCATGATACGGTCGGTTTTCGGGTTCGGGCTGGGCTGATACGGCACCGAGCGCGCCGACAGCAGCGCCACCTGTTTCGACTGCACCAGACGGTCGATGGCAAAGGCCAGGATCGCCGGAACCACCAGAACAACCGACACCACCGCGCCCATCTCAAAGTTCTGCTGGCCGATCACCTGCTTGTAGATGTCCACCGCCAGAACGTTGAACTGACCGCCGATCACCTTGGGCAGGCCAAAATCGGTGATCACCAGGTTGAACACCACAAACGCCGCCGAGATCAGGCCATAGCGCGCGCCCGGAATGGTCACCGTCCAGAAGGTGCGCCACGGGGTCGAGCGCAGGCTCGAGGCGGCCTCGTAAAGACGCGCGTCCGAGATTGCCAGCGCCGTCGAGATGATCAGGAACGCATGGGGAAAGGTGAAGAAGACCGAGCCGATCACGATCCCTATGGGCCCGTAGATACTGGCTCCGAACAGCAGCTCTTTCAGCATCCCCTGATTGCCGAACAGATAGACCAGCGCGATACCGGGCAGCAGCGACGGCACCAGGATCGGGGCCATGGCGACCAGCCGGAACACACCCTTGAAGCGCATGCAGCTGCGGTTCAGCGCATAGGCGAACCAGAAGGCCAGCGTGACGGTGATGATGGTGCTGACGACCGCAATCCACAGCGAGTTCTTGATCGAGTTGAACAGCGCCGGGGTCGAGAAATAGCTGATGAAGTTGTCAACACCGGTCGATTGGACAGGCCGCAACTGCACCCGGCGGAAGGTGTTGGAATCCAGCTCGACCCAGTCCGTGCCTTTTTGCAGGTTCGATCCGATCAGGAACCGGCCATCGGGCACGGTGTTGCGGATCTGATACATCACCGGGCTGCGGAAACTGAAGTCGGGGAAGAACGGTGTCACCGACAACCGCCCGTCTGCCCCGGTCGAAAGCTCCTGATCGGTATAGGCGCCGGTTTCAGCGTTCAGCTGAGCGCCGTTCAGGATGGCTCCGCTGAACACGCCGTTGTCGTCGCTGACCTGGAATTCGTATTGCGACAGCTCCATCCGGTAGGTCGAGAACGACTTGGACAGCATCGCCCAAAGCGGGAACGCCAGGGTCACGACCAGATAAAGCGCGATGACCATCATGCCGCCGCGCATGATGAGATCGTCGCGGCTCAGCTTGCCCTTGATGACCGGGCCGGCGGGCAGAGAGGTGGTATCGGTCATCAGCCCTCCTCCGCCGGGGTAAAGGCCATCAGGCGGTTGCGGGGCAGTTCGATCATCATCTTGCCGCCCTCTTCAAGGCCCAGACGGCGCACCGCGTTGATCGAGAAATCGGCGATCAGCTCTTCGGCGCCAAAAATCTCATGCGACAGACGGCAGCGCCAGAACGAGCCCAGGAATTCCATCTCGTTGATGCGCACTTCGAAGGCATTTTCCGGCGTGGTGATGATATCCGGCGCACCCGGAGACCGCGCCCCTTCGCCATGCGGGATGATATCCTCGGGACGGACGGCGGCAACGATACGGCTGCCCTTCTGATGATCATGGGGTTCACATTTCAGAACCGAACCGCCAAGCTCCAGACTTTCAGCATCACCCGCGACCGCAGGCAGCTGGTTCATCTCACCGATGAAGTCGGCCACGAACAGGTTGGCCGGGTGGCGATAGATCTCGGTCGGGGTGCCGACCTGTTCGATCACCCCGTGGTTCATGACCACGATCCGGTCGGCCATGGCCAGCGCCTCTTCCTGATCGTGGGTCACCATCACCGTGGTCACGCCCAGCTTGCGCTGCAATTCCTTGATCTCATGGCGCAAATGCACGCGCACCTTGGCGTCCAGCGCCGACAGCGGCTCGTCCAGCAGCAGCAGGCCGGGATTGGTGGCAATCGCCCGCGCCAGCGCGATCCGCTGTTGCTGGCCGCCCGACAGCTGGGCCGGGTATTTGCTGCCCTGATCCGGCAGGCCCACAAGTTTCAGCAACTCGGCCACGCGCACCGCGATCTCGGATTTGCTGCGGCCGGTGTTTTCCAGCCCGAAGGCGATGTTCTTTTCGATCGTCAGGTTCGGAAACAGCGCATAAGACTGGAACACGATGCCGAAGTCGCGCTCGGACGGGGGCAGGTTCGACACATCCTTGCCATCCTGCATCACCGTGCCCTTGGTTTGCAGGTCCAGACCCGCAATGGCGCGCAGCAGGGTGGTCTTGCCGCAGCCCGAAGGCCCCAGAAAGCAGATGAATTCACCTTCGTTGATGTCCAGCGAGATATCCCGAAGGGCCAGAAATTCGCCAAAAGCTTTCCAGAGGTCTTGGATACTCAGATAGAGATCACCGGGAGAGGTTTTCTTAAGCACTGGGAGGGGTCCTTGAGCTTTGCGCAGCAGCCATGACAAGAGAGTGGCCAGAAATTCGCCGCGCCGTTCACATGAGATGTAGGGGAGTTTATCCAAAAAACCGGAGGAGCATTAAGCCCCTCCGGCTCGAGTGGTTTACTCTTTGGGTTCGGACTTGCCGTCATAGCGCGACTGCCATTCCTTCAGGATGGCGGCGCGGTTGTTGGCGGCAAACTCGAAATCATTGTCGATCATCGCGTCCAGCAGGCCTTCGGGGAAGTACTCAACCGGCTTGGCAACGCCCGGCATCGCAACAACCGCGTACCCGCTGTTGTACATCTCGTTGGCTTCCTTGGTGACCGAGAAATCAACCAGCTTCTGCGCGGCTTCCAGCTTGTCGGTGCCCGCTACAATCGCGGTGGCCTCCATGTCCCAGCCAACACCTTCGCTCGGTACGATGATTTCCAGAGGCGCACCTGCCGCCTTGGACTTGGCGCCACGGAAGGCAAACGAGATGCCGATCGGAATCTCGCCGGCCGCAGCCAGCTTGCACGGCTTGGACCCCGAATGGGTGTAGCGCGCGATGTTCTCGTGCAGGCCGTCCATGTATTCCCAGCCGCCCTCTTCACCAAACAGCTGCAGCCAGCTCGACACGTCCAGGAAACCGGTGCCCGAAGAGTTCGGGTTCGGCATGATCACGTGGCCCTTGTACTGCGCGTCGGTCAGGTCCTTCCACGAGGTCGGCGGCGTCAGACCGGCCTTTTCGGCCTCGACCGTGTTATAGCAGACCGACGCCACCCAGGCGTCCATGCCAACCCAGCTGGGCACATCGCCGCTGTCGACGAACTTCGCATCCAGCTTCTCGACACCAACCGGCGCGTAGGGCTCCAGCATGTCTTCCGACTTCAGCAGCAGCAGCGAGGTCGCAGCCAGACCCCAGACAACGTCAGCCTGCGGGTTGTCACGCTCGGCCAAAAGCTTGGCGGTGATGATGCCGGTGGAATCCCGCACCCAGTTGATCTGAATATCCGGATGCACCGCGTTGAACTGTTCCGCGTAACGCGCCAGATCCTCGGCTTCAACCGCCGTATAAACCGTCAGCTCGGTTTCGGCCGCAGCAGACGACGCAACCAGCGCCCCCACCACTATTGCTGCAAACTTCAAAGTCGTGTGTTCCATGATTTCCTCTGTTGGGTTGATTATGACGATTACGCCATTCTGGTGCGGCGCTTCAGTTATTGGTTTTTGATGACAGTAATTTGACAGAATGCTGAACCAAGAAAAATCGATAATATCTACTATATCATAAATAAAACTTATCCTTCGCAAATTCGTAGAAAATACTGTGATTTGAAGCGATTCCGACAACGCCCTTTGCGGCGGCCTATCCCGCATGCCCGGGTCGATTGAAAAAAATCCTGCCGCAACAGGTTGACACCACGAAGCCTTCCGCTCCGTTGGGGCGGAATTGCAGGCACAGCGCGCACCTCATCCTGAATGATATGCCCGTCGGCGACCCGGCGAAACGCCGGGTCCGATCAGGCGTCTGCTTCGCGTTTGCGGTGCGGCAGGTCTTCGATCAATCGCGTTTCCAGCAGTTGCCCGTTCGAATACAGGATCGGGGTGGAAATGGCGGCGATGTGGCTGTTGAATTCGCGCAGAGCGCGCAAGGTTTCAAGATGAACATCGCTGGTTTCGAAACTGTCGATCATGCCGTTTTGCAGGCGGCGGAAATGGCGTTTGCGACTGTCACGTTCGGCACGTTTGATTTCAGTCTTTTCCAGGTTCAGCAAGCGGGCGCTTTCCAAATCTTCTGAAATGATCACATTGGCCGCCAGCTTCAGATTGGCCAGAATTTTCTCGTGCATCTCCTGCACTTCGGACCAGCCCTCAGGCGAGAACTGTTTGCCGGTTTCGCGAAGCTCAATCGCCAGCACGGTCAACCGCTTGGCCACGACATCGCCCGCAGTTTCAAGCCTAACCGCATATTCCAGCACGTCGCGAGCCTCGTCCGAGCTTTTGGAATCCATTTTTTCGGCCGGCAGCGCCGCAACGAAGGCCCGGATATCAGTCAGACACTGGTTGACGTCCAGATCAATGGCCTGAACCGCCTTGATCTGCTCATCATCCCCGGACCGGTAAAGGCCCAGCAGAGGGCTGAACATCATCTGCACAAGGTCTGCCATCCGCAGAAGCTCTCGCTTCAACGCCGAAACCGCAAGCGCCGGAGTGTCCGCCATCGCAGGATCCAGCGCGCTGACCGGTCGGGCCAGCGGATCGGCGTCGGCCACCGGTTTGGCATCCGGGAACAGGCGCTCGAACGGCGCTTGAAGCATACCGCAGAAGGGCAGCGACAGGATCAGCAGAGAGGCATTGAAGGCGAGGTGAGCGTTGACCAGCATCTGACCCTGATAATCACCGCTCATCACCCCGGCGCGCAGGGCCAGATTGGCGGCAAACAGGCACAGTACCGCCCAGACCCCGCGCAGCGCCAGATTGGCGAAGGTTATGCGCCGGGCGCGCACCTCCATACCGCGGGTCAGCCAGACCGGGATCAGCGCGCTGCCCAGATTGGCACCCAGAACCAGCGAGAGGCCCGCCGAGAACGGCAGCGCCCCGATCTGCACCAGCGTCACACACATCAGGATCGCCGCGACCGAGCTGTGCATGACAAAGGCCAGCGCCCCGCCGACAAGGAAGGCGGTCACGTAGTCGCGCACCAGATAATCTGCAATGGCAGGCAGGAACGCGCTGTCGCGGATCGGGTCCATCGCCTCGCGCAGGAAGCGCAGAGAGATCAGGATAAAGGCAACGCCCATCAGGATACGCCCGATCTGACGGGGCTTCTTGCGTTCGGTCTTGACGAACAGCCAGCCGCCGACAGCCAGCAGCAGCGGTACCAGCCAGTCCAGCCGGAACGACAGGATCTGGATCACCAGCGCCGAGCCCAGATCCCCGCCCAACACAATCGCCAGACCTGCGGAAAAGGCCAGATACCCTCCGGCGGCAAAGCCCGAAGCCAGCAGCGCAACCGCGGCCGAGCTTTGCAGCACCACCGCTAACAGCATGCCCGTCAGGCTTGAGCCCACCATACTGTTGTTGCGGGTCAGCACCCGCTGAAATGAGGCGCCATAGCTGCGCTCGATGCCGGTACGGACCATACGGACCGCAAACAGCAAGAGCATTGTGGCACCGGCCAGCTGCGTCAGAAATACCAGAATTGCCATTACATAGCATGCCTCTTTGTTTCGGCTCGATCATCGCGAAAAGCGGTCGCAGCCGGACGTGTATATTAAGAACGCTTTCTCATTGAGAGACCGTCAGAGTATTGATGTGCCAACGCGCAAGCTTGGCAGCCAGCTTTCTTCCGGGAAGGATGTCTGTGACAAGTTGGTCGACCACTTGCGGCTCAAAACTCTGGTGCGATCCGGACGTTTCGAATTTCTGATGCACCATCGCAACCGTGGTTTGCCGTGCGCGCTCGACTACAACGGAAGCCAATTCCGCCTCGACCAGGCTTTGGTACAAAAAACCGAATTTCGGGTCCAGAGCATCAGGGCTGAGTATAACCATGTCGTAAATGTGCTGCCTTGCCTGTTCCGCGGCAATGAACCCGAACGAACCCATTTCATCTTTGCGCACCTCGCCGCCCAGCAGGAAAACGCGATTGTCGTTATGCTCCAGAAGCTTGTGCGCCACATTGGTCGAGTTGGTAATGACTGTAAGGTTCTTTTTGACCCGCAGCGCTTCGGCGACAAAAGCTGTTGTGCTTCCGACATCCAGAAACAGTGTCGTCCCGTCCTGCACCAATGTCGCAACCGTTTGGGCAATCTTCTTTTTTTCCTTTGTGAACTCACCCAGACGTTGGAAAAAACCGATCTCTGCCTGCGCATCCAACAAACGAACAACACCGTGGTTGCGTTCCACTATTCCCAGCTTTGACAGAGATTTGATCGTGCGCCGGATCGTCTCGTCCGAAACACTCAGAACTTCTGCCATTTCTATGTTTCGAGCATACCCGCCCAACTGTCGCAAAGCCTCCATGACCTGCAACTCGCGCGGAGAAAGTGAATACTGCTCTGACATATTCCCACACTTGGTTAGTTGGTGTAGCAATCGCATCAATTCCCACAAAAATCCACACCAATGTTGTTTTGGTCTGTATTTTTCCGCATTTTTGAGGATTATTCTTCACAACAGGCCTTGGAAGTTGAGGCAAAACTCCAAAGGTACCTGTTGGTTTACGCCGTTCGGCGCACTCTTTGCGCCGGTCAAGTCAGCAAAGGGGATCATGGGGAAACCGTGTTCAGGAGTTGGGCAGGACTCCGTAGCGAGAATGAGGCACCATGTACGATACTGAAATAGCATACCAGATTGCGGCACTTCCTATGCAGTGGGACAAGGCCGGCAAGCTTCGCGTTCTGTTGATCACGTCGCGTGATACAGGGCGTTGGGTTGTCCCAAAAGGCTGGTTGATGGAAGGCAAGACGCAGCAGCGTGCAGCCGAAATCGAGGCATTGGAGGAAGCAGGCGCGGTTGGTACTGTTTCGAAACATCCCATCGGCCAATACTGCTATGATAAGCACTATGAGGGAAAAGATAGCGTTCCCTGTCGCGTCACCCTTTATCCCATGGCCGTTCAAAAACTGAAAAGGCGCTGGAAGGAAAAGAACGAAAGGAAACGCCGCTGGTTTTCGCCCAACAAAGCAGCAGAGCTTGTTGATGAAAAGGACTTGTCGCACCTGTTAAAGAGTTTGTCGAAGGATCCAAAAACAGTGACCGTGATAGAAAGCCTTAGACGCGCCGCACAAGATGCCTCGAACTGACCCAAAAGACCTGGCTTGACGCAGCCTGACCAACGAGTGTCCGACGCAGTGGAGGTGGATGGCCACAAGACTTGGGCGATTGGATCGGTAGCCTTAATAGCCAGTACCGCAGTATTTCTGCCTGTGTTCGCTCCTGCCACCCTATTAAGGTATTTCCCGGGACCCTTTGGCGACCGAAGCCGTCCTCGGCGCTTGTTGCATGCATAATGAGTGTGTAAATATATACGCACGGTACAGGAGCCCCCTCATGCCCCGAAATGCACAAGAGAAACAACGTACCAATGTCACACTGACGTCTGGCAATCTGGAAAAAGCACGCCAACTCGGGCTCAATGTCTCGGCCATCAGTGATGCGGCCTTGGCTGACGCTGTTGCAAAAGCCGAGGCCGAGCTTTGGGCCAAGGAAAATGCCAAGGCCATTGCTGAAAGACAAAAATGGATTGAGGAAAACGGAACGCCTCTTGCCGATATTCAAGCTCTCCGAACCAACTGATGGCCCAGTTCCAGGTTTATCTGCTTGCCAGAGATCGGCTCGTTCTCGATCTTCAAACTGATCTCATAGACACAGGAAGCCGCGTTGTCGCACCGCTGTTTCCAAAATCACGTGGACCCTCTCCGATTGGTCGGATTGAACCCGAGTTTGCAATCGCTGGTGTGCCCCATGTTCTGCACACTGCAGAGATGGCCGCCATTCCCTCCGGGATGCTGAAGGGCCCTCCGGTGGCGGACCTGACCGAATTCGACTACGAAATACGCCGCGCTCTCGACATGGTGTTCTCCGGTTTCTGAATTCCTGAGAATTCGGCTGTTGAATTCATGGTCAGGGTATCGCGCAAAGCACAGGCTTACTTTTACAGGAACACACGTTTTCCGAGTGATGCCTGCACATCAAAGCAGCGGCAGTCAGACACAGTCAAAAGATAAGCAACACTTAAGGGGCCCGATCACTTAACCCTGATTGACGAGGTTGTCCGCGCAGCCTAGGCCAGCCGAGGCCTGACGCCGGGAACCGTCGTGGTCGTGGCGCAGATCGAAACACCTGACGCCCTGAGGCGCATCGAAGCCATTGCGCGTTCGGCGCCTCGCCTTGTGGCCTTGGCGATGGGTCCCGAGGACTTTAGCTTTGAATGTGGTTTTCAACCCACTTTTGAGAACTTGTTCGACCCCAGTCAAAAGCTGATCATGGCCGCGCGCTCTGCCGGCATCGGGGCTATTGGCGCGCCGGGCAGCATCGCCGAGATTCACGATGAAGACAAATTTGCTCTGACAGCCAAAAGAGCCAGGGAGATGGGCTTTGACAGGGCATTGTGCGTTCACCCGAAACACGTCCAGTTGATCAATCAGGCCTTTGCTGTTTCGGAACAGGAACTGGCGTGAGCCCGGATGATTGTCTCAGCTTTCGAAGAACGGGCAGCGCAAGGTTATGCAGCAATTATGGTGAACGGTCAGATGATCGATCCACCCGTCTATCAGCGCGCTGCGGCTATAACGCGAAGGGCGCATCGGTAAAAAAGCGTTTCATGAACCCCGGCCCTTTCGCCCGAACGAACTCGCGAAACTTAAGGGCAACAGGTTTAAGGCGGATGCCCCGAGGGTTTAGAATGAGCCATTCTCGCACTTCGGGCATGCCGCCGACGCTCAACCGGTCGGCGGAATGTTCAAGGAACTACCG
Organism: Ruegeria sp. AB10; assembly: GCF_056542745.1. NCBI lineage: Bacteria > Pseudomonadati > Pseudomonadota > Alphaproteobacteria > Rhodobacterales > Roseobacteraceae > Ruegeria > Ruegeria sp. AB10. The sequence continues at coordinate 134,896 of NZ_JBQGAI010000004.1, forward strand.
CGTTGACGCCTGATCGAAGAAATCGTTGCCTTTGTTGTCGATGATGACAAAGGCGGGAAAATCCTCGACCTCGATTTTCCAAACAGCTTCCATTCCGAATTCCGCAAAATCAATGGTTTCGATATTGCGGATAACTTCTCTGCCCAGGACAGCAGCCGCGCCTCCGACAGAGCCGAGATAAAACCCTCCCGCGGCTTTGCACGAAGAGACAACCTGCTGCGAACGGTTTCCTTTTGCAATCATGACCAGTGAACCGCCGTGTTTCTGGAACTCCGGAACATAGGGGTCCATACGCGCAGCCGTGGTCGGCCCAAACGAACCAGATGCATAGCCGTCCGGGGTTTTGGCCGGACCTGCATAGTAGATCGGATGATTTACAAAGTAATCCGGCAGGGGCTTGCCCTGCGCCAACCGCCGCGAAAGCTCGGCATGCACAAGGTCGCGCGCGACAATCATTGTTCCGCTCAAAAGGACAGGGGAAGAAACGGAAAGCGCATTCAGGTCAGACTGAATCGCCGTCATTGGTTGGTCGAGGTTGATCCGCTTGGCGTCATGGGCGACGAAGTCAATTTTGGGCAGGTATTGCTCTGGGTTTCGCTCCAGTTTTTCCAGCCAGATTCCATCTTTGTTGATGCGGCCCTTAATCTGTCTATCCGCAGAACAACTGACGCCCAGCCCAACGGGCAAGCTACCGCCATGGCGCGGCAGCCGGATCACTCTGACATCGTGGCAGAAGTATTTGCCGCCGAATTGCGCACCCAATCCCATGTTTCGGGTAAGGGCCAGGACATCTTGTTCCAGGTCAACATCGCGAAATGCGCGCCCGGTTTCATCCCCGGTTCGGGGCAGATCATCCAGTTCTTTGGCGGATGCAAGCTTGACCGTCTTCAACGTTTGCTCGGCACTCAAACCGCCAATCACGATGGCAAGGTGGTATGGCGGACAGGCTGTGGTACCCAAAGTCCGGATCTTTTCATCCAGAAAAGCCAGCAATCGTTCGCGCTCCAACAGGCGCCGTGTCTCCTGAAACAGAAAGGTCTTGTTGGCAGAGCCCCCGCCTTTGGCCATGAACAGGAATTCCAGACATTGCCCCGGAACAGCAGCGACATCGATCTGCGCGGGAAGGTTGGTGCCTGTGTTCTGCTCGTCATACATATTCAGAGGAGCCATCTGCGAAAACCGCAGGTTTTGCGTTTGCCAAGTGTCGCTGATGCCCTGGCAGAGGCTTTGGTATAAATCCCCCTTCAACAGGACCTGATCACCCTTCTTGCCGTTGACGATAGCGGTCCCGGTGTCCTGACAACTGGGAAATTCCTTCTCGGCTGCAATTGACGCGTTCTTGAGAAGCTCCAAGGCAACAAACTTGTCGTTTAGCGTGGCCTCGTCGTCCCCCAGTATCTCACTCAACTGCTGCAGATGTGCCGGGCGCAGAAGGTGCGAAACGTCGGAAAAGGCCCGTCGCGTCAGCTCTTCAACGGCGTGCACGTCAACTTCAAGAAACTCGATACCGTCAATTCTGCGGGTCGACAGACCATCGGATCCGATGTGAACGAATTCAGTATCGCTCCCTTGCAATTGAAAAAGGCTTGGGAATGTCATTTCGGCCACCTGATTGGAGAATTATGTTGAAGATTCAGTGAGTTGAGCTCTGAAAAACCCGCCGGTTTGTCCGACCAGAATACCAACGTCTGCTCAGAGGTGTGTTGTCATCCTATATCCAGGGGTGAAATGCAGTTTCGCATATGTGACGGGCGCACCGCGCAACCATGTTGTCCGTTCGGCTGTAAAGATCGGATCTCCGGTTGCTGCGTCCAGAAATTCTGCGACGTCGCTCTCGGCTCTGGTTGCGATGAAGCTGAGTTCGAGGTTGGTAAATGGGACGTGTTGAACCAGCCAGTCATTGGGTCCGGCCTGTTCGAACGTTTCGTTCAGAACGTCAGGAACAACGTCGATGACGATCCATCTGACCTCGAACTGAAACGGGGCGTTGTCTGCGAAATGCATGCAGCGCAAATGCAGAACGTCCTGATCCCTCTTAAGGTCCAGACGTGCGGCAAGCCAGGACGGTGCGGCCTGAACTTGCCTATCGACCAGAGAGTATCGGTAAGCTGACCCGTTTGCGGTGATTTCATCGCGGACCAGCGGGATCGAGAATTGGGCTTTTCTGATCGGCGATTTCAGAACCCGTGTGCCAGCCTTGCGCTTTCGTTCCAGATAGCCTTCTTCCGCAAGTTCGCGTAAGGCTCTGTTGACAGTGGTTCTTGTGCTTGAAAACTCGGAAGCCAGATCCGTTTCGCTGGGAAGTATGGAATCCGGACTCCAGACACCGGTTTGAATGCGTTCCAGGACCACTTGCTTGATGTCCCGAAAGCTCATGTTGTCTTGAGGTCCTGCCATGGTGTTTCCCAACCTTTAAATTGGACTTATTCACGTTAAATATATACATAAAATGGCAAGAGTGAAGTCCGATATGCAGATTATCCGGTGGCGCGACTATGACCTCAAACCGTGGAAGAACGGGCGCGGCACGACGCGGGAAATCGCTAGCCACTCTGTTCAGGGTGCGCTGGCATGGCGGCTGAGTCTCGCCATGGTCGAGAGTGACGGACCGTTCTCGAATTTTGACGGGCTCGAACGTATCCTGACCGTGGTCAGAGGCGACGGGATGCGCTTGCTTGGCGCTGAACGTGAGTATGAGGCACGCCCTTTCGTCCCCGTCGGGTTCCCCGGCGGCGAAAAGATCACTGGTCTGTGTCGCAGCGCGCCCATTGAAAACTTCAATCTGATTTTCGATCCCGATCTGGTCACAGCCGAGGTCCGAATTCTGGACGCCTCGGAAATCCCGCATATTGCAGGCCCGTCAGACGGCACCACGATCGTGCATGTGTTGGAGGGTCAGATCATGTGCGATGACACCGTGGCGCTAGAGACGCAGGATACCGCTGTCTGCGAGCGTCTCGTTCCAAGGCTAAGATCGGTTGGGGACGGACGGTGCGCCGTTGTTACTCTGGCGCACCCCTGATCCTCATACGGAGTCAAGCAGGTCGGAGATTGCTATTTTATAGCGGGCGACGATTGCATCGTGTTCGCGGTGGCGGCCGTTCTTAACGACGTGACGTCCGGCGGACCAAGTATCGGTGACAACATCATCCGAAGCCACAAAACAAAGCCCATCGAGAATCTGATGGTCGTTGAGTGCGCAAAGCGCGGGATGGGTGCGGTCGATTGCAACAAGATCGGCCAGTTTGCCGACTTCGATGGTTCCCGCGTCCCGGCCAACCGCCTGCGCGCCCCCTTGTGCCGCGCCGGTATAGAGGGTTTGCCCGACCGACCCCTCGCGCACCACCATGACGTTGCGGGCCATGTCGCGCAGACGCTGGGAATACTCCAATGTACGCAGCTCCTCGGTCAGCGAGATGCGGACGTTCGAATCCGATCCAAGCCCGAATACCCCGTTATGCTCTAGATAAGTCGGGCCATTGAACGGTCCGTCGCCCAGATTGGCTTCGGTGATCGGACACAGACCGGCAACGGCGCCGCTTTTGGCCATGGCGATGGTTTCGGCCTCGGTCATGTGGGTGGCATGGATCAGACACCAGCGGTTATCGACATCCACATTGTCCAGCAGCCACGCCACCGGACGTTGGCCCAGCTTGGCCTCGACATCGGCAACTTCCTTGAGCTGCTCCGAGATATGAATGTGAACTGGCCCTTGCGGCGTCGCCTGTAACACGCGCGCCAGATCAGCGGGCGATGTGGCGCGCAGCGAATGGGGGGCTATGCCGACCTGCGCGTCGGCGGGAAGCGCGGAGAGGTTTCCTTTGCAGGCCTCGACCAGCGACAGGAACCGATCCACATCGTTGGAGAACCGCAACTGACCGCCCGCCAACGGCTCTTGGTTCACGCCGCCATAGGTGTAGAGAACAGGCAGATGGGTCAGGCCGATGCCCGTCTGCTGCGCGGCAGCAAAGACGCGATCGCTGAGTTCTGACAGATTGGCATAGGTTTCACCGCCCGGCTGATGGTGGACATAGTGGAACTCGCCCACGGAAGCATATCCGGCCTCCTGCATCTCCATGAAAACCATTGCGGCGATGGCCTCGAACTGCGCGGGCGTGAGGTGATCCAGAAAGCGGTACATCAGTTCGCGCCAGGTCCAGAAACTCTCTTTCCCGGCGGCGCGAAACTCCGTCATGCCCGCCATGGCCCGCTGGAAAGTATGGCTGTGCAGATTCGCAAGCGACGGCAGCAGGACATCGACGGAACAGTCGGCCTGATCGGCCGAGGCCCCCTCTTCGATCCCGGTTATGCGCCCATCAACCGAAGTAACACAGCAGTTCTTCAGCCAATTTTGCCCTGAAAGCACCTGGTTAGCGTAAATCTTCATTTTGGCTCTCAACTTTTGTGTAGACATTTACTTATAACGACTATACCAAACTATCAGCATATGCAACTTCGGAAAAAATCTCATGGCTGTGAAATCGGTTCTCCGTAACGCAAAAATTGCAACGCTCGCCAACCAGCAGGCGCCCTATGGGCTGATCGAAGATGGGGCCGTTGTATTGTCCGGCGCACAGATCGAATGGGTCGGGTCTGAAAGTGATCTTCCGCAGGACTACGCGCACCTCGATTCCGAGGATTTGGGCGGACGCCTGGTGACGCCCGGTCTGATCGACTGCCACACGCATGTTGTTTTTGGCGGCGATCGCGCCCAGGAATTCGAGATGCGCCTGAACGGGGCTGGCTACGAAGAAATCGCGCGGGCTGGCGGAGGCATCAACTCGACGGTGCGCGCCACGCGGCAGGCCAGTCTCGAGCAGTTGATCGAAGGCGCCCTGCCCCGTGTCGATGCGCTGATCGCCGAAGGTTTGACCACCATCGAGATCAAGTCCGGTTATGGGCTTGAACGGGACACCGAGTTGAACATGCTGCGCGCTGCGCGCGAGATCGCCAACCGCCGCCCCGTGACGGTGCACACCAGCTATCTTGGGGCCCACGCCACCCCGCCGGAATACAAAGACCGCGATGACGCCTATATCGATGAGGTGGTCATCCCGACGCTGCACGCGGCCCACGAAGAAGGTCTGGTTGATGTCGTTGACGGGTTCTGCGAGGGCATCGCCTTTCAGCCTGCACAGATTGCCCGGGTCTTTGATGTCGCCAAGGCACTGGGTCTGCCGGTCAAGCTTCATGCGGAACAGTTGTCCAATCTGGGCGGGGCAAAGCTGGCGGCTTCGTACGGAGCGTTATCGGCCGATCACATCGAATATCTGGATAAAGATGGCGTTGTTGCCATGGCGCAGGCCGGCACCACAGGTGTCATCTTGCCCGGCGCATTCTACACGCTGCGGGAAACTCAGCAGCCGCCGGTTGACCTGCTGCGCGCCCACGGGGTGGCGATGGCGCTTGCGAGCGATTGCAATCCCGGATCCTCACCTCTGACCTCTTTGCTTTTGACCATGAATATGGGCTGCACCCTTTTCCGCCTGACGCCCGAGGAAACGCTGACGGGCGTCACGCGCAATGCCGCCCGCGCCCTGGGCCTGACTGATCGCGGCGTGATCGCAGCGGGCCAGCGGGCGGATTTGGTGATCTGGGACATCGAACGTCCAGCCGAGCTTTCTTATCGCATCGGGTTCAACCCGCTCTACAAACGCATCTTTGGAGGACACGCGTGACTATTCTCACTCTGGTTCCTGGGCAGACCAAACTGCCACAGCTTGAAAACATCTACTGGAACGAGGCTTCGGCAAGGCTGGATGCGGCCTGCCGCCCGGCGGTTGAAGAGGCTGCGGGCCGCATCGCAGCTGCGGCAGCCGGCGACGTGCCAGTCTATGGCGTGAATACCGGCTTTGGCAAACTGGCCAGCCTGAAGATCGAGGCCGCAGATACTGCAACTCTGCAACGGAACCTGATCCTAAGTCATTGCTGCGGCGTGGGTGACGCAACGCCGCGCCGGATCGTCCGGCTTATGATGTCGTTGAAACTAATCAGTTTTGGCCGGGGCGCATCTGGCGTGCGTTGGGAACTGATCGAACTGATGCAGGACATGCTGGAAAAAGGCGTCACGCCCGTTGTGCCCGCGCAAGGATCGGTTGGCGCGTCTGGTGACCTGGCCCCCCTGTCGCACATGACCGCAGTTGTGATCGGCGAAGGTGAGGCCGAATACGAAGGCGAGATTCTGCCCGGTGCCGAGGCGCTGGCAAAGGCAGGTCTGAAGCCGATCGAGTTGGGTCCGAAAGAAGGTCTGGCCTTCATCAATGGGACGCAATTCTCAACCGCCTATGCTTTGGCCGGTCTGTTCGAAGTCTGGCGCGCGGCGCGCAACGCGCTGGTGATCTCGGCCCTGTCGACAGACGCCATCATGGGATCCACCGCGCCGCTGCAGCCTGAAATTCATACCCTGCGCGGACATCGTGGACAGATCGAAGCGGCAAGCGCCATGCGCGCGATTCTGGCGCAATCCGAGATCCGCGAAAGTCATCGGGACGACGACTCGCGGGTGCAGGATCCCTATTGCATCCGCTGTCAGCCGCAGGTGACCGGTGCCGCGATGGACGTGCTGCGCCAGGCCGCACAGACCTTGCTGACCGAAGCAAATGCCGCGACGGATAACCCGCTTGTTCTGACCGATTCAAATCTGATCGTGTCAGGCGGCAACTTCCACGCCGAACCGGTGGGTTTTGCCGCTGATATGATTGCGCTGGCCCTGTCGGAAATCGGCGCGATCAGCCAGCGGCGCATTGCATTGATGGTCGATCCGACGCTCAGCTTCGACCTGCCGCCGTTCCTGACGCCTGTGCCGGGTCTGAACTCGGGCCTGATGATCGCCGAGGTGACGACGGCTGCGCTGATGAGCGAGAACAAGCATCTGGCCAACCCCTGCGTCACCGACAGCACGCCCACTTCGGCCAATCAGGAGGATCATGTTTCCATGGCCGCCCATGGCGCGCGGCGTCTGACCCGCATGGTCGAGAACCTCAACAGCATCCTCGGGGTCGAACTGCTGTGTTCAGCGCGCGGTGTCGAGTTCCGCGCCCCGCTGCAAACCAGCCCGCTGCTGCAAAAGGCGATTGCCCGCCTGCGCAAGGATGTCTCCAGCTTGCAGGAAGACCGCTATATGGCGCCCGATCTGAAGGCAGCCAAGGAACTGGTAGAGTCGGGTGCCCTGCTTGATGTGGTGAACGCCGAAATGCCGGAGCTTGCATGATGCAGGTCTTCGACGTCATACGCGGCGACTGCCCTATCGTGCTGGGCCAGCCACATGGCGGGACCCATGTCCCGGATGCCATTGCGGCGCGGCTGAACGCGAACGGGGCCGGTCTGGCGGACACGGATTGGCATATCACCCGGCTTTATGACGGGTTGCTGCCCGGCGCGACGGTGGTGAAATCCAATGTGCATCGCTATGTGATCGACGCCAACCGCGATCCGTCCGGCGTATCGCTCTATCCGGGACAAAACACCACGACGCTGGTGCCGCTGACCGATTTCGATGGGCAGGCTATCTGGCAGGAAGGGCAAGAGCCGTCAGAAGACGAGATATTGGCCCGTCGCGACGCGTATCACGCACCCTATCACGATGCCCTGAGGGCAGAGTTGGAACGGGTGCGGTCAAAGCACGGGGTGGCGATCCTGTTCGACTGCCATTCGATCCGATCCAATATCCCGTTCCTGTTCGAAGGCGAATTGCCGATCTGGAACACCGGCACCAATCTGGGCGCGACCTGCTCCCCTGCAATCGAAGCGGCTGTGGATGCCGTTACGCGGGCATCAGGCATGGGCGCGGTACTGAACGGGCGCTTCAAAGGCGGATGGACCACGCGCCACTATGGCCAACCCGAAACCGGTATCCATGCCATCCAGATGGAAACCGCGCAACGGGCCTACATGCACGAAACCCCGCCTTGGGATTGGGATGACAACCGGGCCGCAATAGCCCGACCGCATCTGCAGAAGATGCTTGAAAAGCTCGACAATCTTGCCCGCTCGGGCACCATCTTTAATCAAGGGAGTGAAGAATGAGCGACCCTCGCAAGAACACCCGCGACGTGTATCCACCGACCGGCACGGAATTGAACGCGAAAAGCTGGCTGACCGAAGCACCCCTGCGGATGCTGATGAACAACCTGCACCCGGATGTGGCCGAGAACCCGCATGAACTGGTCGTCTATGGCGGCATCGGTCGCGCCGCCCGGACCTGGAAGGACTTCGACCTGATCGTCGACAGCCTGAAGGACCTGGAAGAGGACGAAACTCTGGTGGTGCAGTCCGGCAAGCCAGTTGCCATCGTGAAGACCCATAAGGACGCGCCGCGCGTGCTGATCGCCAACTCGAACCTGGTGCCCCATTGGGCCAACTGGGATCACTTCAACGAGCTGGATAAAAAGGGCCTGGCCATGTATGGCCAGATGACCGCCGGGTCGTGGATCTATATCGGGTCGCAGGGTATCGTTCAGGGCACCTATGAAACCTTCATGGAGGCCGGGCGTCAGCACTATGGCGGCGACCTGAAAGGCCGCTGGATTCTGACCGGTGGTCTGGGTGGCATGGGCGGCGCCCAGCCTCTGGCTGGTGTCATGGCCGGGGCCTGCTGTCTGGCGGTGGAATGTGACGAGAAATCCGCCGATTTCCGCCTGCGCACCCGCTATGTCGACGAAAAGACCCACAGTCTGGACGAAGCGCTTGAGATGATTGACCGCTGGACCAAGGCGGGCGAGGCGAAATCCGTGGCGCTGATCGGCAACGCTGCCGACATCTTCCCTGAAATCTATAAGCGCGGCGTCAAGCCCGACATCGTCACCGACCAGACCTCGGCCCACGACCCGATCAACGGCTACCTGCCGCAGGGCTGGACCGTTGCCGAATGGCGCGCCAAGGCCGAAACCGCCCCGAAAGAGGTGGAAAAAGCCGCTCGTGCTTCGATGAAAGTACAGGTCGAGGCGATGGTCGCCTTCCACAATGATGGCGTACCGACCGTCGATTACGGCAACAATATCCGCCAGATGGCGCTGGAAGAAGGTCTGGAAGACGCGTTTGCCTTCCCCGGTTTCGTTCCCGCTTATATCCGCCCGCTGTTCTGTCGAGGCGTCGGCCCGTTCCGCTGGGCGGCCCTGTCGGGCGACCCCGAGGACATCTACAAGACCGACCAGAAGGTCAAGGAACTGCTGCCAGACAACAAGCACCTGCACAACTGGCTGGACATGGCGCGCGAACGGATCGAATTCCAGGGCCTGCCCGCACGGATTTGCTGGGTTGGTCTGGGTGATCGTCACCGCCTGGGGCTGGCGTTTAACGAGATGGTCAAGAACGGCGAATTGAAAGCCCCTGTCGTGATCGGTCGCGACCATCTGGACAGCGGCTCGGTCGCCTCGCCCAACCGCGAGACCGAAGCGATGATGGATGGCTCGGACGCCGTATCCGACTGGCCGCTGCTGAACGCGCTGGTCAACACCGCCTCGGGCGCGACCTGGGTCTCGCTGCACCATGGCGGCGGTGTCGGCATGGGCTTCTCGCAGCACTCGGGCGTGGTGATCTGTGCCGATGGCACCGATGACGCCGCCAAGCGCCTTGAACGCGTCCTGTGGAACGATCCGGCCTCGGGCGTCTGGCGCCACGCGGATGCGGGCTATGACATCGCGAAAGACTGTGCGCGCGAAAATGGCCTGCGCCTGCCGGGCATCCTGGGCAACTAAGGACACCTGCGGACCCAACGACAATCAGTCTATTGAGTACACGAAAAGGATCTCGGCTATTCACTCGAGAAGGCCGAGATCTCACCCAACAGCGGGAGCATCATCGCAAACAGCTCTGACTGCGAGGTAATGCCACATTTGGTGTAAAGCTGCCGCCGGAAGACCTTGACCGTCTGGGGGCTGATGCCAAGGTCACGTGCGATTGAGGGCGATGAATGCCCCTGAAGGATCATGATTGCGATCTGGGCTTGGCGACCGCTGAGCTGAATGCCGTGGCGATCATCCAATAGCGCCTGAAGATTGGCAAACAATGGCCCGGCGGACGTTCCCGGCCCTTCGACATGTTTGCGAAACTCCCAGTCGCAATCGATCAAAGCGTGAATTACAGCCGCCATTTTCTTGAGGCTCTTTTCTTCTTTTGACGTAAACCTGCGCCCTGACCTGGCATTGGTTCCCATCGAAATTGTGACCGTTGTGGTTTCGTTCACCGGTTGAAAAATGGTGATTTCATCAAGGATTCCTATGCGCCCGTAATACCATTCGTAGTATCGGCTTCGCAGAAAATTATCCGGGGCCATCTCTTCAAGCCAATATACACCCCTGTCTCCTTTCTGATTATGGAATTGATAGACCGGATCCAGCACATAAGTCGCGGCAAGGTAGACGGTCTTGAGCCGCGCAAAGACCTCTGCGCCGTCGGTCTTGGTCAGAACCACCGTCGGGGTCGCTTCACCATTGAAGACCAGCACGATGACATTTTCGAACGGAAGAATCGTTCTCAGGTATTCTACGAAATCCTCAAAAAATTCCGGTTTTCCGGCGGAGGAGATGGATTTTGCTAATTTGTCTATACAATAATCTGTCATGCATACCCCCATAGGGTTATATACCACCGCCTTCCCAGAATGTTAACGTAGAACTGCACATAATGGTGGTATTAGCAGCATCAACACAAGTCTGAAAAAGCTTCAGAACGCTGACAGCCACGACGATCAAACGCAGTTGGAGGAGTTGCGATGACAGAGGCCTCATTTACCGAATATGCCGAAGGGCAAGGCGAATTCCGTAAGAAAAGGGTACTGCCGGCACTGGTTGTATTTGGGTTGATCTATTTTGGATCGTTGGCAACCGGGTATCACATCAATGCTGTGGTTCTGACGATCGTCGTCATGATCGCACTGTGTCTGCTGCGCATCCCGGTCGCCGTGGCGCTGGTCTCGGCCGCTATTCTGGGTGGATTGCACGCCGGTCTTTCGATGACCGATACAATCGGCGCGCTGAACGACAACCTGCTCGTCGGCTCTCAGGTCGGCATGACCTATATCATGATCGGTGCCTTTGCCGTGGCCCTTGCGCGCAGCGGACTTTTGGAACTGCTGGCCAGAAAGATCTCGGGCAAGATGGGCACGGATGAAGCCGCGACCGGCAAGGGCGTGAAATGGACCTTGTTGCTGATTTTCGTCGCTGCGTCTTTCATGTCGCAAAACCTTGTTCCGGTGCACATCGCCTTTATCCCAGTTCTGATTCCGCCGCTTCTGGGTGTCATGAACAAGCTGAAGATGGACCGCCGCGGTGTGGCCTGTGTTCTGGCCTGCTGCATCAGTGCAAGTTATCTGCTGCTGCCCACCGGTTTTGGCGCGATCTATCTGGAAGAGATTCTACTGGCCAACGTGAACGAAGTTGGCGGTCCGCTGGGCTTGACCGCAACCCCGGACATGGCCCCCAAGGCAATGTTCCTGCCGGTGATGGGTATTCTGGCCGGTATGCTGGTTGCGGTGTTCATCACCTATCGCAAACCGCGTGAGTATGAGACCATTCAGCTGGCAGACGCTACGCCGGAAGATCAGCCTATCCAGATCAACCTCGTCCAGCTGGGCGCGACGATCCTCGCCCTTGCGGTTGCCCTGATCTGCCAGTTGCAATTCGACTCGTTGTTCATTGGGGCCATGGTTGGCTTCGTCATCCTCAGCTCGGCAGGGATTTTCCGCTGGCGTGATCAGGATAACGTGTTCACCGAAGGCCTGCGCATGATGGCCCAGATTGCGGTCATCATCACCATCGCTTCGGGCTTTGCCGGCGTTCTGACGGCGACGGGCGAGATCGAGCCCCTGGTGGAATCTGCGGCGGAATTCATTGGCGACAACAAAGCCTTCGGCGCCGCGATCATGCTGATTGTGGGTTTGTTCATCACCATCGGCTTCGGCGACTCGTTTGCCTCGGTTCCGATCCTGGCTCCGATCTACATCCCGCTAGGCCTTGCGCTGGGTTTCTCGCCAATCGGAACCATCGCGATGCTCGGTGCCTCGGCGGCGCTTGGGGATGCGGGTTCGCCTGCTTCGACAATCACTCTGGGTGCAACGGCAGGTCTGAATGCCGACGGCCAGCACGATCATATCAAGGACAGCGTGATCCCGACCTTCTCGCACGCGAACTTCGGCATGATCCTGTTTGCCTGGGTGGCTGCTGTCTACCTGTGACAACCCGAACCGGGTGCGGCCGGTGATCTGGCCGCACGCCCGTTCCAGACAGATATTACGGAGAAGAAGAGTGACCCGAGTTGCATTCTACGAGCTTTCGAAACTGACCGGTGATCAACGTGATGCGCTGCTCATGCGCCCGGAAAGTGATCTGGGATTTTTCCTCGAGAAAGTGAAGCCGCTGATCGAAGACGTGCGTACCAAGGGCGACGCGGCACTTGTTGAATACGCAGCCAAGTTCGATAACGCGCATTTTAACGTTACCGAGGTTGGCGCCTCGAAAGCGGATATTGATGCCGCGTTTGATCAGATCAATCGCGAGTTGATCGAAACTCTGGAATATGCAGCCGACAACATCCGCCGCTACCACGAAGAGCAACTGCCCGGCGAGATGTGGATGAAAGAGGTGCGTCCGGGCGTGTTCGCGGGCGAGCGTCACAGCCCGATTGACAGCGCTGCGGTCTATTCGCCCCGTGGCAAGGGCTCGTTCCCGTCTGTCACGTTGATGGGGGCCATTCCGGCGGTTGTTGCCGGTGTCTCCGACCCAATTGTACTGACCCCGGCAGGCCCGGACGGAAAGATTGATCCCGCGACGCTGGTTGCGGCCCGTCTGTCTGGTGTTGAGCGCGTATACAAGGCGGGCGGCGCCTTGGCGGTGGCCGCGGCGGCCTTCGGGACCGAAAGCGTTCCGAAATGCCTGAAAATCGAAGGCCCCGGCAGCCCCTGGCTGGTCGCGGCCAAACGTCTGCTGGCAGACAAGATCACATCCCGCCTGCCCGCCGGACCCAGCGACACGATTGTATTTGCCGATGAGACAGTTGACCCGCGTCTTGCGGCCCTGGATCTTCTGATCGAATCCGAACACGGAACCGACAGTTCCGCCTTCCTCGTCACAAGCTCCAGAGAGGTTGCCGAAGGCGCAATCAAAGCTCTGCCCGATTATTGGGCGAAGATGGGTGAACGGTGGGTCGAGCACTCGTCTGCTGTTCTGTCCGGCGAAAATGGCGGCGTGGTTCTGGCGGATAGCCTGCAACAGGCCTACGATTTCGTGAATGACTACGCGCCGGAACATTGTCAGGTACTGTCCGACGAACCGTTCAACCATCTCAGCCATATCCGCAATGCCTCCGAGGTGCTGATGGGCAATTGGGCGGCCGGGTCAATGGCCAATTATTGTCTGGGGCCCAACTGCATTCTGCCTACCAGCGCGCATGCGAAAATTCATGCGCCGCTGGGTGTGCATGATTTCATGAAAAGCGGCACCGTCTGCCACGTAACACGCGCCGGCTTTAATGAGGCCGCGCCGCACACCTATCGTTTCGCCAAATATGAGGGTTTCGATGGGCATGCCAATGCCGTTTCAGACCTGCGCACGCAGATTCTGAACAAGAACTGAAACAATCATCTTGGGGAGGGGACAGAATTGGAACATCAACAATACGCAATCGACGTAAAAGATGCGGTAAAGCGCTATGGCGGCTTTACCGCGCTCAAGAAGATCTCATAGTCGATCACGGATAACGAGTTCTTCACGCTGCTTGGCCCATCCGGATGCGGCAAGACCACCTTGCTGCGGATGATCGCCGGATTCGAGGATGTGACCGAAGGGGCCATCTTTCTCTATGGCCACGAAATCGAAAACCTGCTGCCCAATCAGCGGCCGGTCAATACTGTGTTCCAGAACTATGCTCTGTTCCCGCATATGACCATTCTCGACAATGTGGGTTTTGGTCTTGAGATGCGGGGCCAATCCAAATCCGATGCGCGCTAACCCTCGCAACTCTCCGGCGGGCCGCAACAAAGGATGGCGCTGGCCCGTGCGCTGGCGCCACAACCCAAGGTACTTCTGCTGGATGAGCCTCTTTCGGCGCTGGACCTGAAGCTGCGCAAGGCGATGCAACTGGAACTGAAGCATCTTCAGCGGGAAATAGGCATCACCTTTATCTCCGTGACACATGATCAGGAAGAAGCGCTGACCGAGAGCGAAAGCCTCAAGGGCACCGTGGTCGATAACATCTTCATTGGCACCGATATTGCCACGCTGATCAATCTGAATGACGGACCCAAATTCACGGTCCGCACATCAAATTCGGATCGCGGCACCAAGCGGATTTTCGAACCGGGCAACGACGTGTTCGTCAACATGGAGGCAGGGTCCGCGCGGCTCCTGGTGGACTGATGGCAGCGGGTGCAGCAAGCAGCGGCAGCGCAACAACCGACACATATAAAGAGGCCAGGATCTGGCTGTTGATACCAGCATGGGTGGTTCTTCTTTTCCTGTCCCTCGCCCCTGTCTTCATGATGCTGATCTACTCGTTCCTGACCAAGGAATTACGACGCGCTGTATTTTCACGATGATGATGTCGCGCGGCTGACATGGCCCGCATCCTATGTTGCCGACATCCCCAAGACCGCCCCGGCAGGGATTTACGCATTCGAGGTGCAACAGGGTGAAGAAGCCGAACAGTTCGTCTTCTTCGTACGGGCGCAACAGCAGTCAGCAAACTTGCTCTTTCTGGTCTGGACTGCAACTTACCGAGCATCGCTGCGAGTGGGTTTGCGAAGACCGCGCGCATCAATTTGCGAAGGACAACAATCTGCGGTCGCTTTACGACTATCATACCGACCATAGCGACGTTTCAATCTGCTGGTACAGGAAACCAAAAGCGACCCTTCGCGAAGATTATGCTTATCCGCTTTGCGGCAGTCCGCACAATTTGCCGGTCGACCTGCACCTGCTCCGATTTTGCCACAGCAACGATATTGCCTTCGACCTAATCACCGACCACGATCTGGACCGTTTGGGGATGGATGGACTGAATGGGTACTCTGCCGTTTTTTTCGGGCAGCCATCCGGAATACTTGTCTGTCGGCGCAGAAACGAGTTTGCGTACATTCCTGCGCAACGGTGGAATCTTGTCTATCTCGGAGGGAAAGGCTTTGCCGCCGCTGTTGCGTTCAAAGACGATCTGATGGAACTCAGGCGCTCGCCGTTGGAAGCGGGGCGGACCTGCGACGGCGAAATCTCTGAGAGCGTGTTCTCGATCAACAATAGGCCATCGGGGTTCCTGAGAATTCAGGGGAAGGGTGAATACCACCTTATGGGAGTTGGCATTTCACTGATGGGCTTTGGAGACGCGACAAATGCCAGTCTGGGGACCAAGGATGATTGCCAGGTGCTCGCGCGGTCCGAAGACTTTCCTGACGACTTTTTCCATGACCCGACACGATGGTACGAGGCGAGCGAGGCAGAACGCGACGCGCTTCGATGTGCCGAGATGACCATCCGCTATTTGCCGTCCGGTAGCTTCATCTTCTCGGCAAGCTCGGCCGCGTGGTGTGGCGCCCTGCCCTCGCAACACTCTTAAAATGACGTCGGTCGAATAACAGCCAATGTTCTGAAAAAAGCCTCAGAGCATTCTCCGGCATAGTAGTCGAACCGTTTCCCTCCCGCTGCGGCTGTCACGACGCCCGATACCTAACGATTCTGTCACAAACGTCGCCCCTGCCTGTCAGGTCGCGAGCATTTCTGGTAGCGCACACTAGAGCATGACAGGAGTAGGCCGTGACGATTTCATTTAAGGGCGCGCATTTTCCAAAGGATGTGATCCTGTTCGCGGTTTTCTTTTACCTTCGTTGCGGCGTTTCATACAGGGACCTGAGGGAAACCCTGGCGGAACGAGGCGTTGAACTGGATCACGCGACGCTGAATTCTTAGGTGAGCAGATACGCGGTCTTGTAGCTGATGCTTCGCGGTACAATAGCGTCCTGCCGACCGTTCATGGCGCATGGATGAGACCTATGTGAAAGTGAAGGGTGAGTGGGTTCATCTCTATCGCGCCATCAACAAACACGGCAAAACCCTGGACTTCATGCTATCCAAGCGCCGGAACAAAGCTGCTGCAACGAAGTTCTTCGCTCGTGCGCTTGAGGCGAACGGCTTGTCACGGAAGATTGTCATCGACAAAAGCAGGGCCAACACCGCTGGCATCAAAGCGATAAACAAGATGCCGACTGGTTTTGGCTGCCCTGTACCAATCGAGATGGTGAGGCGGAAGTTTCGCAACAACATCATTGAACACGACCACCGGTTTATCAAACGTCGGATCCGGCCCATGTTGAGATTCAAGTCGTTTGATTCAGCGGCATCCGCTCTGGCTGGAATTGAATTGGCCAGCATGATCAGGAAAGGTCAGTTCACGCCCGGACTCTTGCCGTATCAGCAGTTCGCCCAACTGGCGGGATAATCGACCCGCCTGCACCATCTACCCACCCTTTAAAGGAATGTGCGACAGAACCCGGCAAACCGACCCGCTTGTTTCAGGTGGGTTGGTTTCCATTTGGCTCGTTCTGCCGCACACAGCCCCGTCGGAGCATATCCGCCGGGGCGGATATATTCTCATTTCATATTTACTGAACAAGTGTGTTAGGGTCCGGAATGTATTTTCTGACTTTAATTAAAGGTAGTTGATCCATTGCCAGACAATTCCAACAGCGTATTCAAGCTGCGCCCCCTAGAGAAGGCGGATCTGGAGGTCATCACTCCCTGGTTTCAGGATATTGAGGACCTCGCCCGATTTGACCGCACATCGCGCATTCCATTCAACCTGATGCAATCCGAAGACGTCTGGAGCGAGGTTTTCAGCGCCTCCGGAAACAACTGCAAATGCTGGTTCGCTGTCGAATCCGACAGCGGGCAGGTTCTGGGGCTGGCAGGACTGGAGGCCATATCATCGGTCAACCGGGACGCAGTTGTTGCAATGTTCGTTGAAAAATCAGCCAGACGGTTAGGTCTGGCCATCAGGGCGACCGCTCTGGTTGTGGATTTTGCGTTCCGTCAGCTTGGCTTGAACCGACTTACCTCGTATTATCGGGATGATAACCACATAAGCCGCGACCTCGTTGAAAGACTGGGGTGCAAGGTCGAAGGGACCATGCGGCAAGCCTGGTACGCCGACGGAGCATTTCACGACATGATCGTCGTTGGCGTTCTCAGGCACGATTGGATGGACCGGCGCCCCATCCTGGCAAAAGAGCTTGATCCGGGGACCATCGTGACCTTCGGGTCGGATGGTATCTCAGGCTGGTCCTGGCCACCGCAAGTTGATGAGTGTGAGTAACGGGGTGTGATTTCGCTTTCAGAGCGCAAATGCACATTTTGCTATAAACTGACGATAGGGTTCGAACGCAGCCCCCGAGACGAGTATTGAATGTGAACACCACAAGTCCAAATCCTTCCATTACGCAGAAGCTGGGCGCAATCTTGTTTGCCGACGTCGTCGGCTATTCGCGCCTGATGAGCGAGAATGAGCTGGATACATATAATGCTTTGAAATCACTGTTGTCTCAGCTCGAAGAAACCTGCGCCGCGTTTCAGGGCCGGGTGGTTGAGGTACGTGGCGACGGTATTCTGGCCCTGTTCGAGACCGCCACCAGCGCGGTTGAATTCGGGGTCGAGCTGCACCGTATTGCCAGCCAGCACAACCAGGAACGGACGGACGATCAGCGGCTCAAGTTCCGCGCCGGCGTCCATCTGGGCGAAATCCTGATCGACGATCGCGGCATCCACGGCGACAACGTCAATATCGCCGCACGGCTTCAGGAAATTGCCGAACCCGAAAGGGTTTACGTCAGCTCGGCCGTTTATGATCAGGTCTGCAACCGCCTGCGCTATGGCTATGAATTTCTCGGGCCGAAAAAGCTGAAGAATATCCTGTCTCCCATCTCGACCTATTGCGTACGCAGTGAGGTTGCCGGGGCGACAATGGCAGGGACGATGCGGCCTGAAATCCTTGGGGACGTGCTGGAGCGCCCCGACACGCCCTCGGTCGCCATTCTCCCGTTCAGCAGTCAGGGCGGGGACGAGTCGGACAGCTGGATCGCCGAAGGCCTGACCGACGACATCATCATGAACCTGTCCAAGTTCCGCAATCTGTTCGTGATCGCGCGGAATTCGTCTTTTTTCTTCAAGACACAGGCGATGCCACCGAAAGAGGCTGCACAAAAGCTGAACGTGCGCTATGTGGCCCGGGGCAGCGTGCGCCGATCGGCCAGCCGCATCCGGATCACGGCGGAACTGATCGATGCCACGACCGAACGCACCATCTGGGGCGAGCGGTTTGATCGCAAGATCGACGATATTTTCGATATTCTGGACGAAGTGACCGAATGCATCGTGGCCGCCACCGCGGTGATGATTGAATCGCATGAAAAGCGGCGCATGATTCAGGCAATCCCATCGGACCTTGAGGCCTATGGGTCCGTGCTTCAGGGCCAGCACCACATTTTCAAGTACACGCGGAACGACAACCGCAAGGCGCAGAACTTCTACCAGTCCGCGCTTGACCGGGACGAAGGCTATGCCCGCGCGGCGGCGGCACTGTCCCGCACCCTGAACATCGACTGGCGCTATTCCTGGAGCAAGGATCCCTCGACTGCGCTGGATCAGGCGCTGACCTTTGCGCAGCGCGCCATCGAACTTGACCCCACAGATGCGCGTGGCTTTGGGGAATTGGGCTATGTCCATCTGTATCGCAAGGAACACGACGCGGCGCTGCAATCCTATCGCCGTGCTTTGGCGCTGAACCCGAATGACGCAGACATGCATTCTGATTTCGCCGATGCGCTGGCGCATTATGGCGACAACGAAACGGCCATCACCCACCTGCAACAGGCAATGCGGCTGAATCCATACTTCCCGGATCAATACCTGTGGCATCTGGGCGGAGCATATTTCAACCTAAAGCGCTATGGCGACGCAATCGATGCCGTCAACAAGATGAACAACCCCACTGAAGGACAGCGCCTGCTGGCCGCAAGTTTCGCGCATCTCGATCAGTTGGACGTCGCGCGTGACATTGCAGAGCGCCATCGCAAGGCGCATCCCAACTTCTCTCTGAAACGGTGGGAGAACGTGCAACCGGACCGTCTGCCTGAGGACACACAACACTTTGTTGAGGGGCTGAAAAAGGCGGGGTTCTGAACGAGAAAGGCCCTTGCCAAGCAGGGCCTTTCGCAAATCTATCCTGATGTGAGCCGGGTTTCTGCCCGCGTTAGTCTTCCGAGCCCCGCGCACGAGCGCCGCTGACCCTAGCCCCACTGACACGCGCACCGCTTACGCGGGCGCCGCTGACTCTGGCCCCACTGACACGCGCGCCACTCACGCGGGCACCGCTGATCGCGGGACTGTCAAAGCCGAAATAGATGTCCAGCAGAACCTGTTCGAACATGCCCGAGGTGACATCCATACGCATGGTCTGATCAGCCTTGTCGTAGTTCCAGTACATGATGTCGTTGGCCATCTGATAGTCGGCGGCCGCAACACCGCTTTTCGACGGATCGTTGGGCGCACGGGACGCAAGGTTGCCCGGCAGGTTGCCATCCGTGGCGCTTTTTCCTTTGCCATGAACAAGGAAAATCGCAGGCTCGGGAAGGTCGTAATACGTACCTTCATAGGCAAAGCCGTAAATCTTGGCGAACCGGGGCTCATCTTCGCCGTCCTTGGCAAATTGCTTGTCCAGTTGCTTGTTATTTCCTTGTCCGCGTTTGTCGGTGACGACGTATTTCATATCTTCAAGGACGCGTCCGAAAATCAACACTTCGGAAAAACTGAGCAAAGTCTCTGGCATAAACTCATCTCCTGATTGCAGGCTTGACGACATGGGACGCCTCGCCCCCCCTAACGAAAACCCGAAAAATCGCGGGTCAAATTGTTCCTCAAAATCACCTTTCGTTTGAATGCCACAAAACCGTTTAAAAATAAAGGATTTTAGGCGCTAGCCCGGCACCTGCGTGCGGACCGAATTCGAATGACTGTCTTCTTCGGGATCGGGCAGGCGCGGCCCGGCGGTGGTCAACCCGATATCGCGCATCCGGAAGTTGCCCTCGATTATGTTGCGGAAAGCACCACCGGTGATCTCTTGATCCACGGCCAGCAGGGCCTTTTCCACTCCGAAGTAACTGAGCATATCCGCATCCAGCATCTCCCACGCGTCGGCCAGATAGGTGCCCAGATAGTCGCGCGCCTCAAGCAGGGCGATGCGGAACCCTTCGGGGTTTTCGGCGTATCGCTTGTCGAAAACACCCTGCATCACCCGGCTGTAATCGGGCGTGCCCTCCAACTGATCCGACAGGTGCTCCTCTTCGGGCGAGATCAGGCCGTGCACCAGCAAACGCTCGTGATAGATATCGACAAAGATATCGAACATCGCACCGGTCAGAGGTTCGGACAAAGCGTGCTCGCTGGACCAGCCGGCGGCAAATTCCGACAAGGACCGGTCATTGGCCGCAAGCCGGATCTGTGCATTTTCCGACAGTTCGGCAAAGCGGCTGAGGCGGTTGAAGGTGTAGAGGTTTCCCCGCGTGTTCTTAAGCAAGTCATCAACCACCGATCCGAAATGCAGCGACGCCAACAAAGCCACCAAATCAGCCGCGGATTCATGAAACCCGTAGTACTCGCCCGAGGCATCTCCGTCTGACGGCATCCCGATCACGCTATAGATGATGGCATGGCCGATTTCATGGGCGACAACGTCGAAGTTCAGACTGTAGGGGCGGTATTCGCCCCCGTGTTCATGGGTGCCGCCGGTTTCCAGAAACCCCCAACCGATATGTGCGTTGTCCAGACTGGGCAGCAGCGACAGTTCCAGCCGGTCAAAGTCGCGGGCGAAATGCCATGGGATCGGGCGGCCGAAATAGCCCTGCCAGACATCCATGGTGAAATGGGCCGAACCGAACAGATGCGCGGATTCAAACGCAGGGTTGGTGGGGTCGATATGGATGAAATTGCCGAATTCATCCGGCATCGCCGGCGGCTGGATTTGGCCGTCCCAGGGTGGCAGATACATGCCCGGCCCGTTCGGCCCCGGCACGATCGTGCCGTAAGGTGTGGTTTTTCCCACCGGGTCGACCGTATACATACGCGGCCCGGACGGCCCCGGCCCGATGCTGCCTTGTGGTGCAGAAATCTCGACCAGTTCCAGTTGCGCGTCAGGCTCCAGAAACGGAGACTGCGGGTACAGCAAAAACCGGGTACCGGGTTCTTCATCGAGCTGTTCGGGTAAGTTCACAAAACGCCCTCCCGTGCGGTGTCCGGTCAGATCCGGCGGCCTTTCATTCGGCGGCTCCGGTGTCGGCACCCCTGTGGCAATACAAAAACTCGGCTTCTATCATCTCATAAAACGCATCGCGCCCGGCCAGACCCAGCGCCACTGCGTATGAGTCAAGATCATCGGGCACCGTCTGGTCAAGACGAGATTCAAAATACCACATCAGCACCCGCAACCGATCCACGCCGGACTGACCGGTCGGAAGGGACTGTTCCGCCTTGCTAACGGCCCGATCCCGCAGTTGAGTGTATTGATCCGAACGGCGCAGCTCGGACAGCAGTTGCGTGTCCAGACGACCCGCCCGCGATGCGGTGGCGGCTTCGATTCTCGCTGTATCCGCCAGCATCGTCTCGTAACCCTCGGGGCTCAGATCATTCGCTTCAATCCACGACATCAGGTCGGACCGCCGTGACAGGCCCGCACTGGCCCGGTGGGTCTCCATCTGACGGACCAGATCGGCGCGTTCGAGGGTGTTATCCTGTCTCGATGCCTCTTCGCGCGACAACAGAGCCAGAACAGCACGGTCCCGCACCCTTGCGTAAAGTTCGGGCTGTAGCCGCAGTTCGTCGATCACGCCTCGGTCGGCGGATGGGTCCCCGGCATCGATCCGCGCGCGCAGCGCCTTCCACATCAGGGTGCGCTCGGTTCGCACGACATCCGAAGGGGGCAGGGGGATTCCGGCCAGATGGTCCGACATGCGCTCCAGCATGGCGACGGCATCCCGGGCTTTGGCGTCGATACGGCCCGTCGGCAGCCAATCCGCAAATTCGGCGATACCCGGCAGGTTCTGCAGCTGTTTGAGGATGTCCGGCCAGATACGATGATGGTAATGCATCGCCTTGGCGCAGCGCAGCACTTCGGTGACCGTATCCGGCGGCAGAATCCCGGCGCTCCGGGCCTGGGCCACTGTCGCACGGACCGACACCATCGGTTCGCTGAGCGGCTGGAAGCCCAGCTCGGCCGGGCTGTGCAGCACCGCAACCTCATCGTCATCCTGCAGGACGCCATCACGGTAATCCTCGAAGATGCCCCCAACACCGATCATTCCGAAATCGGCCAGCTCTGCCGCACGCAAGGCACCCATGCTGGCGCTACCGAAAACCGGGACGCCCTGTTCGATCGCCCACAGGATTTCCTTATGCCAGACCGAGGGCACGCCTTCGAAAAACCCGTCGATAATACCGATTGCCGTCGGTTTGTCGCCCACAACGCGGTACACGTCCCCCTGCCGGACAGGGGGCAGGATCGTGGCGTCCAGACGATCCGAGACCGCCTGTGGTGCAAGGGTCGGGCCTACAAAAACCACCGCCGTCATGTCAGACCTTCCCTGACACGCTGCGCCCGCTGGCCGGGAATGTAATCCGGTTCGTCATGGGGTGCCTCAAGCCCGGGAATGACCGCCCGAACCACCGCGATATCATATTCCGGGCGGGACAGATCGACGGTCACCACCTGCGGGGCACCCACAGCTGCAAGCCGCTGCAGCAACAGCTCCAAATCCTCGTCGAAGGAGCTGGTTACACAGGACGGGCAATCGCCAAAACTCTGATCTGCCGCTGTGCTATCGATCAGATTGCGCACGTATTGGCCGCGATCCATCTTGGCCTGATCGGTGAATTCCTCGGGGTCGAGATCATCACGCGCGCCCGAGATGTAGGTCAGCCGCGTTTGCGCCGCCTCGGTCAGAGCGCGGAGCAGAGCGATGGCGCGGTCCGGGTGGCACCCATCGCCGATACCGATATGCCCGGGCCGCCCGCCACCTTCACAGATCGCGCAACGGAAACTGGCGATGCCGACGTCCGAGGTCGTATTCCACAGCCCAACCTCCAGCCCCGCATCTGTGATCATTGCGATCGCCTGTCGGCAACGCGGATCATCGATACTGTCGGGATTAAGACGCGATGATCCCGGTTGGTGGTGCCACAGAGTTGTGGCATCGCGTTCGATCAACTCGCAAATGGCGTGGCAGCTGGCCTCGGCCAGATTGTTGCCCGATGCCAGCCCATTGGTGGTACGGGGAAAGGCGGCCTGTCCGCCGACCGGCGCGCTGGTGTAATCGGTATCGACCATCTCAAGCGGAACCCAGCATGGATCACCCGTGGCCAGATCGCGGCCCTGAACCCACAGCATATTGCCGTGCGGGTCAAAACGCCCTCCAGTCACTTGCGGCAGGGCGGTTACGTCCACCACCGCGGTTTCTTCGGCAAGCTCGGCATATCTGGCCAGACGCTGCGGCAACTGAACCCGTTCGGCGTGCCAGGACTCAATCGCCTCCATCACGCCCGAGGCCTCGGCCGCACGCAAGGACAGCCCCTTGCCCAGCGACACCGCAACCGATCGTGAATTGGGCCGCGCAACCATCACCGTGGGCAATCCGATCCGATCCAGCCCGGTCAGGTTCGCAATCCGGGTGATGCCCATGTCTTTCAGAAACGGTTTGACGATCTGCAGGGTCTGCTCGGGGTCGCGCAGCCGATGCGTGTCCAGCACATATTGCTTCTGCGATGCATCGGGCATGTTTCGGACCTTGCTAAAATACGTGACCGGAATGAAAAATAACCGCGCCGGGCCAGCCTGTTACGCCGCAGGATGCTGGATCGGGCCCTTTCGGTCAACCGTTCCGGTGCGCTGACTGGCTGAAGCTGAGGCGGGATATGTGGCGATACCGTTCCCCGGCCTGCAGGACCACGCTGGGATAAGAGGGATTGTTCGGCGCGTCCGGCCAACCTTGTGGCTCCAACGCCAGGCCCGAATAGGCCTTGTAGGGTTCGCCAGACAAAGTCTGACGATCCGGGTGGTTCAGATGCGTTCCGGAATAGACCTGCAAGCCTGGTTCGGTCGAAGACAACGTCATTCGAACCCCAGTCAGAGGGGAGTCCAATACCGCCACAGGTTTTTCGGGTGTCCGTTGGTCAGAGATGCAGAAATTGTGGTCAAACGGGAAATCCCCAACCGCCCTGGGCCTGCGGAAATCAAACTCTGTACCCTGAACGGGTGCTGGATCACCCAACGGGACAAGGTCGCTATCAACGGGCAGGTATCGATCCGCTGCGACTTGCAGACTGTGGCCGGTTATGTCTCCGCCGCCGTTCAGGTTGAAATACCAGTGCGGCGCAAAATTGCAGACCGTGGCGCTGTCCGAGCGTGCCTCGATCTCCAATCGCAGCGCCGCGGGGCTTTCCACACTGTACCGCGCCGACACGAACAAATCTCCGCCGAACCCCATGTGCCCGTCGGGCAAATGCAGCGTAAACGTCACGCTGGTCGCGGAACGCTGCGCAACCTCCCAAAGCTGCATGGCGGCCCCATCCTGACCGCCATGCAGGCAGTGGCGGTCGCGAAAATTGCGGTTCAGGTGAAATGTCTCGCCGTTGAGGTGATAAGTCCCCGACGAAATTCTGTTTGCGCAGCGGCCGACGATGGGGCCCAAATACTCATCCTTATGCAAATATTCCGCCGGATCACGCCAACCAAGCACCAACGAATGGTCAAAACCCTCCAGCCGCAGATCGCACAGCGTTGCACCCAATGGGACAAGGGTCGCCGTCAAAACCCCGCTTGAAATTGTGATCGCTTGTGCTGAACCCTTGGCGGTTGGATGCATTCGGACCTCTTTGAAATGGATGCCGATGGCAGCCTAAACGCACTTAACGGGCAAACGGTTTTAATCACACAGTATTTCGCCCGAGATTCTAAATTCTTACATACCGACAATTACGCCTTTTCCTCAAATGAAGCCGCAAGGCTAAAATGTCGTCCGTAGGCAAAGTAGGAATGTCGGTCTGCCCTCGAAAATCAATAAGTCTGAAGCCTAAATGAGACGTGACGGTAGCTTCGGGAATATGGCACATTTCCGAAAACTCGTGTTTTGGAATTGCTTTCCGATGTCGCCAAACGGTGGTGAAATTCGGAAATTACATGCTTGTGCAATTGGCAAGAAAACGCAGGAAGAAAAGCCCATGCTTGATTAGCGCAACTTTGCTGGCGCAGTTTTATACAAGGACTCAAATAAATGAGGAGCAAACTTACACCTTTGCTGCACCGCGTCTGATTTACGTGAGGGCAGCGTCAGTTTTAGTTTTTCTCTTGCCTGGCCTCACGTGAGGGTCACGTGCCTAGCCAAAGATTTATGTTGAAGTTGTAATGAGGACCTCGTTGTTTGAGGCAGTATTGGCGGAGGGTTCTTCCCGCAATGCAAAGCATAAAATACGCCGTCCTTCCAGCTCTGCCCCAACCTGTCTGGCTCAGAAATCAAAGCACCCAGCCTTTCGCCACAAAGTACTCGACCCCGGCCACGTGTTCGATCGCAGGCTGCGCCACACCGCTATTCCTGCAGGGCAAAAGGGCCGAGTGATGCGTGTATTCGATATCGCATTGATTGGCGCAGGGCCTGCCGGTTACGCCGCACTGACCGCTCTCAGGGGGTTTTCGGGGTCGTTGGCGGTGATCACCGGTGCAACACCGGACCCGTGGCAGGGCGGGCCCACCAAAGTGGTTTCGGTCGCTTTTGAAAGGCAAAAGCCAGCCTGTTTGGCGGACCGTATGCCCGTATCCGGTGACGCGCCACCGATGTATGCGGCCGCCGAAGTGGGTGGCCTTGCCAATTACTGGGGCAAGCAGCTTCAGGTTTACGGCAGCGATGACCCGTGGGGGCAAGGCCCGTTTCTGAAGACCTGGAACGCGTATAAAGCCGCCTGTGACGCGGTGCAGGCGGACCTTGAGGTGATCGGCGGCACCCAACAGAAAAACCTGGACAGCGATTTCGAAGCCTGCGCCCCGCGCCTTTTGGTCGGCACCAAGGACGCGCCGGGCAGCCAGTTGAATGCGAAGGCACTTGCGGTCGAGAAACGGCTGCAACAGATCCCGAATCTCGAAGTTCTGTCCGGGCGCGTGCAACGGATCGAACAGGAACAGGGCAATTTGCGTCTGGATTTGGGCGGAGGCACGCAGGTCCGCGCGCGCCGTGTTTTTCTGGCGGCTGGCGTGCTGGGGACGGCGACCACCTTGGCGCGCAGCATCCCCAATATCTCGGAAATCGGATTTCGCGATCACGCCCCTTATACCATCAACTGTTTCCGGCTGGACCGCATCCTTGGACCAACGCATACCTACGCCAATAGTGGTAATTTCAACGCCCTGACCGTAACGATAAAAAACGGGGGGCGCTGTGATCTGTTCGCCTCGGTCTATGCGGTGTCACAGGCACCCATCAGCCTGTTGACGACCAATTTAGGACTGGGCCCGCGGTTGCGCGGCCGCCGGGTCGGTCGGATATTTGATTTCGTGCAACCGATCCGTATTTGGACACCGAAAGCCCAGGTTCAGTTTCGGCATCACCCCACGGGCAGCCAAACCGAGGCCACCCCCACCCTGGATCACGAGCCCGACCCGAGCCTGCGGTATTTCCTGGACTGGCTCGTCGCCCATGGCGTTCGCAACAAGCTGGGCCAGACCGCACCAGGACAAGGGTTTCACTATCACCGATTGACCCTTGGATCCGACCGACGCGCCGTCGATGACGTGGTCAAATCCGTCTTTGACGGGCAATTGCGGGTGATTGACGCCTCTTGTCTGAACAAGATCGGCTGCCCGCCGCACACTCTGACAGCAATGGCGCAGGCTTATGCCCGCGTGAGCCACGATCTGGAAAGCCCGGAATACCATTAAGCTCTCCAAAATCGCGCCCTAGTCTTCCGCCGCATCCAGAGATGGATTCAATTCACGGTTTGACCATAGACAGCAAGCTTGCGCGCGAACTTCCCGGTTTTGCCACCGGCCTTGATCGCCTGAAAAGCTGCCTGAACGTCCGAGGGCCCCACCGCCTCATCAGAAATCACGCACAGCTCGTAGAGCAGTTCCAGAATGCCGCCCAGATCACGCGGAAGCTCGGGCGGCAAATCGACCATCATGCCTGCCAGCGCAGTTTTCACTGCCCGCGCATGAGTGTTGGAGGTTCCGGCCACCTCGGCCAATCGCTTGGTCCAGCGGCGCAGCGGCAAGCCCGCGTGAAACACAAGCGAATGCGCGGCGGATGCAAACGCGCCTGGCTCGAACACCTGCTGCGCCATCAATGTGTCCATGGCATCGATTGTGGTCGCTCCGACGCCCTCATCGGCGCTGGCCAGGTACCAGGCGAGCATGGCGTGTGCCATCGGTCCGGGCTTGGGGTCAGGGCGGAAAAGCGGGTCCAGGAACATCAAACAATGATGATTGGTCAGCTTTTGATCCAGTTCCAGTTCGAAGATCCCGGTGGCAAAGAACAGTTCGGAGTGCGATGGACGGATCAGCCCCACCCACGGGTTCGCGTGCATCATCCAACTGCTGCCCGGGTCGCTCATGTAACTGTGTTCGGACTTGGCTGGCAGGGCAAAGCCGAGAGCGGCGTCAATGTCGTCGGGAATTGGCGGAGTGATGCGGATTTTTGGCCTCGGCCAAGCATATTGATCTACCCGCCGGATATCCGCGTAGAACTCGAAACGTGCCGGGTGGCCGATGCCCGGCACCGGTCCGCCAACCAGGTTTTCAATGCGCGGGTCCGTGCGCAGCGGCAGGGTCGAGCACCACGCAATTGCCCATAGCTGCTTATCCGTCTCTGGCGGCAGGTCAGCCCCCAGCGCACAGGCCAGCGCCCTTTCGCGTTCAGATCGCGGCTGCAGGTCATTCAACGCAGCTTTGCGCCCTTCGGGGGCCAAACGCATGAGGGCCAGTTTGAAATCCGTGTCACCCGGCTGGGCGCCGATCTTTCGGTATTCTGCCAACCTATCACTCAAATGCTCGGCTGCCAGATACCCGCGATTGTCAGTGGGGGCCGACAACATGGGTACGGCCTGCCCTTCCCGCACAAAAGCCAGCAGCTCTTGCGCCCGGGCTGCAAACATCCCTTCGAAACTGTTGCGATCAATCTCAAGCGGCGTGTGCCCGGAATACCGTGGCGTGTGAAACGGTTGCAGTTCAGTGTCAAAATCCGTCCCATTGGCCCATGCCAGCGCGGTCGCCAGGATTGGTTTTTCGAAATTCCCTACCCCGTGGAAAGCGTCTTGCACCACGCGGTTCCTCAACTGAGTTGCCCGTTTCGCCAGCGGCGACAACAGCGGACCTGCCGCCGCCCCGTACCGGGCCAGACCGTCAAATGCACGTTCCGTCAGAAACGGATCGCTGCCGTCTTCCAAAAGCTCCAGAAACACCGCCACCGCTTCTTCGACCGACGCCACCGGATGAAGGGCTTCGATCCGGGCCACCGGATCACCCGCATCAGGCGGCGGGGCAGGATTATCGCCCCCGACAATCCCTGAAAGCCGTCCCCGAACGGTCGGAGCCACCACATCCACATAATCGCGCAGCTTGTCCTGAACCTCTGGCACAGAGAGCTGATCAACCGCTTCGATCAAATCCAGCGCCCTTGCCTGCACATCTCCGGCCTCGGAAATCAGAGCTGATGCGGCTATCAGAGCAACGTCAGATGCCCTGCCAGGATGGCGCTTGGCGCAGCTTTTCAGCAATTGCAAGGCCATGACGGCGCTGGATTTCTGGCGGGCTTGCAACGCGGGTTCGATCGAGACCAGCAGCGCAGCAGGATCAATCCCATGCAGTTTGTCGATCCGTTTCAGCACTTTCAACGCAAAAGCCACGGTCGGAGGCACAGAACTGCCGAGCAAATCCAGATACCGCCCGGTCCGGTGCAGAATCTCGGCATCCGTAGGGCAAAGGCTGGCGTGAAACCGCGAATACCACCCGGCCCGAAACTGTCCGAAATCCCGCTCAAGCGCGTCCAGTGAAGCGTCCAGCAGCCGGTCTCGGTCCAATGTGCCGTCGTCGCACAGGCCGCTCAGGCAATCTGCCCAAGACACTCCCGGCCCGCAGTATTTGTCATGTGCGGCAAGGCTCAGGTCACCGCCGCCTTCAACCTCGAAGAACCGCCAGACATCATGCGTCAGAAACTGGTCGCGCGCGCGCTCGGGAACAGCTGCCTGATGGGCATAGTAGCCCAGTATGTAGGCGTCCGTTTGCGGGATGCTGCACTGCCCTTGTGCATACAGCACATGGACAACTTCGATCAGGCGCGGGTTCTCTTCGACCGCTGCCACGGCCCAATCGTCAATCCAACTGAGGTTCAGCGCTTTGAACACATCCGTCAGAGGGATCGAACGCGGCAGGATGCGCCAGTCGCCGCAGCTGTATTCGGATGGGCGCGCCGTTGCCAGAACAGCAACACCAAGCGCGTCGCCGTCCTTGGCCAAAGTCGAGGCCTTTTTTTCGCGGCCAAACTGGGCATCCCAATACGCTTTGTCATACGCTTTCTGCGTTTTCAGAGCGATCGGGGCAAAAGCACGACGGTCGGCTTCGGGAATGGCGGTAAGCGCCTTTAGCACGTGACGGGCCCGCTTTTTCGTAATCAGCTTGAGGAATTCCGCTTCGGTCACTGCAAACGCTCCGTTTCCATTTCCGCGGCCAGAATGTGCTTGCAGGGCCCGCGCGCGTTTTTGTTTTTGGCATACCACGGGCAGGTGCAGCTCGGTGCTCCATCGCCAAAACGCACCCGATGAACCGCCGCGTCGCTGATCACCTCGGCACCGCCTTTTTCAAGTGTCACCGCCCGGGCATCCACCAGTTTCCGGGCCGCTTTCAGACGGGGGTTCAAGGCCTCGACCCGATCCATGTCAAACGGCAGGACCCTGTGAAACCAAGTGGAATCGGCAAGGTCGAACCCCACTAGGCCCAAGGCTGCCAGATGCGACATGGCCGTATTGACCTGATCCTGCGACAGGCCGCTGCTTTGGGCCAAAGAAGACAGGTCCAACCTGTCCTGCCAGTTCAACTGCGCCCGCAAGGCGGCAATATCTGTTTCATTTCGCACCAGATCAGACAGCAGCCGGCCATCGCCGGAAAACCCGCGCCAGGGCTCGGCATTCAACACCAAGGTCAAACGCTGTGACCCAAAGTCCAGCACCCAGGCCGAGCTTTGCAACGCGGAATTGCCATAGACATGAAGAGCCCTAGCCCTGCCAATCAGTGTTTCGAACACGCGCAGGCGATGCCCGCCGCGCAGCGGCACGCTTCCGGATGCAGGACGGGTCGTGGTCCTGACCCTCGGGCCTGCGGCCGCCACCCAGATCCGATGATCTGATTTCGAACGTGGCAGGCTGCGGAGAAACCGCTGCGCCGACACTGGCGGCAGCGAGAACGCTTTCACCATTCCCGACAGATGTCCCTGCACTTCGCCAAAGCCTTTGATCCAGCGCACGGGCAGTGGCACCTTGCGCTCGGTGACGCTGGCGCGCTCATGCGCCAGTCCGACCGCACGCGGGCCGATTGTGATTTCCAGACGGCTGTCCGGCTTGGTCTGTGCCAACAACGCCCGCAATTCGGCCCCGAAATCCACGTTTGTGGTCCCTTTGCTGCGATGTGCGACCTCAAGAGCGTCTTCGTCGATATCCAGACGGATATAGGCGCTGCAACAGGCCGAGAACCCTTCGAACCGGACTGTTGCCGGGCCAACGGTCGCAACCGGATCGGCTTCGCGCAATATCCGCGCCAACAGGGATGGCGGAACATAAAACCGTGACCCCACGATTTCAGAGACCGCCCGCAGAGCTTTGGCCGTCACGTCAGGCTCATTCGCAAAAGCCGTCAGAAAAGCTTGCGGTTCATTATTGCTGGTCCGATCCCCAACAAGAAACAACGAGCGGTCCTGATCCTGCCCGACCAGAGAGGAGCAGCCCGCATAGTGGTAAACGTGGTCAATTGCGTTCAACTCGGCCTTCCTGAACTCTGCCCCAGTGCACCATGAATATTCAATGATCCTGACACCAGATTGACGTGGTAAAAGTGTCACCAATGAGGCCCCCGCCGCGACCCTTTTTTTGGCACCGCAAGAGGTCGCATTTCGGGAACCACTCGAGCATCCAGACACCCGACCGGCGATCGTTGGCTTGACGGTAAGTCGCTTTTCGCCGATCCATCAACTCTCGTGTTTTCAGCACACCGTCATAGTTTTAGGATGCGCCCCATCGCAATCGCCCGAACCCAGAAGACAAACCGTTACCAAAGGCCCCATACGTGAATATCGAAAACCGCATGATGATGCCACCGCGCCATGAGCTGCGAAAAGTGCGCAATCAGGGCATGACCTTTCTGGCTCTGGCGTTTCTGTTCAGCATATTCGTCAACATCCTGATGCTGACCGGACCCTTGTTCATGCTGCAGGTCTATGACCGGGTGCTGGGGTCGCGGGCGGTGGAAACCCTGACAGCGCTGTTCCTGCTGGTGACGCTGCTATACGCGCTTATGGCGATGCTGGACTATGCCCGTGGCCGAATCGTCGCGCGGTTCGGGGCCCGCTTTCAGTCGCAATTGGACGAACGTGTGTTCGATGCGACCCTGCGCCGGTCACTGCACCCTCAGGCGCGGTCAGCTCCGGCAACGGCGCTGCGCGATCTGGAATCGATTCAGAATCTGTGTTCCTCACCCGTTTTGCTGGCTGTGATGGACATCCCGTGGACTCCGGTCTTTTTGGCGGCGATCTTCCTGTTCCATCCGCTGCTGGGTTGGCTGGCCGTGGCAGGCGGATCCCTGCTGATCGTGATTGCGCTGCTGAACCAGGGCCTGACGCATCGCAAGGTGGCCTCGGCACAACGAGCCGCGGCGCAGGCCAATGCCTTTTCGGAACACGCCAGACAGGCCGCCGAGGTGGTACGATCGCAGGGTATGCAGGACGACATCACCCAGCGTTGGCAACACCAGCGGACCAATGCCTTGCGCCAGACCATCGCCGCCAGCGACTGGACCGGCAGCTTTACCTCGGTGACCAAGTCTCTGCGACTGTTTCTGCAATCGGCAATGCTGGCGCTTGGCGCCTGGCTGGTGCTGCGCAACGAGCTGACGCCGGGCGCGATGATCGCCGGATCGATCCTGTTGGGTCGCGCGCTGGCGCCGGTGGAACAGGCGTTGGGGCAATGGAGCATGGTCGAACGGGCGCGAACGGCCTGGGCATCGCTGAACCGGTTTCTGGACGCTACGCCGCCCGAAACACCGCGTACCAAACTGCCGGTGCCCAGGGCCCGTCTGACCGCCAAAGGCCTGACAGTCATCCCACCGGGCGCAGAGAAGCCGACGCTCAGGAATGTTTCGCTGCAACTTGAACCGGGTAGCGCGCTTGGTGTCATTGGAAAAAGCGGGTCGGGGAAATCGACGCTGGCTAAAGCCCTGTTGGGTCTGTGGCAGCCGGCCGCCGGGGAAATCCGGCTGGGCGGTGCGACGCTCGATCAATATGATCCCACCGATCTTGGCCAGCATATCGGTTACCTGCCCCAGGAAGTGACCCTGTTCAACGGGACAGTGGCCGAGAACATCGCCCGCATGTCGGAAAACCCGAATCCCGAGGCCGTTGTGGCGGCCGCGAAAAAAGCTAAGGCGCATGAACTTATCCTGACCCTCAGCAAAGGATACGACACGTTTCTGGAAGGCAATGACAGCCAGTTGTCCGGTGGTCAAAAACAACGGATCGCGCTGGCGCGCGCGCTGTACGGGGACCCGGTCATGCTGATCCTGGACGAACCGAACTCGGCCCTGGACGCCGAAGGAACCGAGGCGCTGAATGCCGCCGTCCGGGGTCTGAAAGAAGCTGGCAAATCGGCTATCATCATGACACACCGGCCGCAGGCGATCTCGGAATGTGACGATCTGGCAGTCGTTGAAAACGGGCAGGTGGTGAAAACCGGCAGCCGGGACGAGGTGCTGGCGGCTATGGTGCAGAATGCCGGTGCGATCAAACGGGGCTTCAGTCAGGTGAAAAAAGATGCAGGATAAGGCGGCTCAGGATACGCGCCCGGTGTGGCGGATCACGATACCGGCCTTTGTCGGCTTTGCGGCGCTGATCATTCTGGTCGGCGGACTGGGCGTCTGGGCGGTTCAGACCCGGCTGGCCGGGGCCATTGTCTCGCAGGGGATCATCGAGGTTCAGAGCAACCGGCAAGTGGTCGAACATCCCGATGGTGGCGTCGTGGGCGAGATTTACGTCCGCGATGGCGACGCCGTAACCGATGGCGACCTGCTGGTGCGTCTGGACGATACGTTCTTGTCCTCGGAAAAGACCATCGTCGAAGCTCAGCTGTTTGAATTGCTGGCCCGCCGGGCCCGTCTTGAGGCTGAACGCGACGGTGCGGATGCCGAAGCCCTGGCGGCACAACTGGCCTATGTGCAAAAGCAGGACGGCATCGACCCCGACCTGATCGCGGGCCAGCAGCGCCTGTTCGAGGCCCGTTTTGAAACCATGACCCAGCAGATCGAACAGCTGCGCAAGCAGCGGATTCAGATCGAAAGCGAGATCGAAGGCACCGAGGCACAGCTTGTTTCCCTGCGGCGTCAGGTTGAACTGATTCAGGATGAGCTGAAAGACCAGCAGAGCCTGTTCAACCGTGGCCTGACCCAGGCCAGCCGGGTTTCTGCCCTGCAACGGGAAGAGGCCAGCCTGACCGGTGAGATCGGCCGCCTGGACGCCTCGGTCGCGCGTCTTACGGGCCAGATTGCGGCGACCGAGATCGAGATTGTCGAACTGACCTCGACCCGGCGCGAAGAGGCGATCACCGCATTGCGGGATGCGCAGACACAGATATCGGAACTGGCCGAGCGCCGCCTGTCTTTGGATGTGCGCCTGTCGCGGCTGGATATTCGCGCGCCGGTCGCCGGAACCGTCTATGGCAGCCAGGTCTTTGCGCTGCAGTCGGTGATTCAGCCGGCAGAGCCGATGATGTATGTGGTGCCACAGGACACGCCGCTGCTGGTGGCGGCGCGCGTGGATGCGATCCATGTGGATCAATTGCATATCGGTCAGCCGGTCTCTTTGCGTTTTCCAGCCTTCAACCAGCGGGAAACGCCCGAGATTGATGGCCGCGTCGTCACCGTATCCGCGGATACCTTCACCGATGACAACACCGGCCAGACCTATTACCGCGCCGAAGTTGCCCCCGAAGACGACCAAATCGAGCGGCTGAACGGACAGGCCCTGCTGCCGGGCATGCCAGTGGAAACCATGATCAAAACCGACGAAAGAAGTCCCTTGTCCTATTTGATCAAGCCATTGGCCGACTATTTCAACCGGGCCTTCCGCGAGTAACTGTGACGGCGAATTTCAGACCTGCTCGACATTCCCCAGCAGGATCGCGGTCATATCGGTGGCAATCACATTGTCCACCGCCGTCACGTTTACTCCGGTTTCGTAACTCACATTCGACTCGGTGATGCCGGACAGGTCTGCATTCTTGTCCAGGAAAACCCATTCCGCCTCATGCTCGGTAGGCAGACCGACAGAAAGCTGAAGAATGACCAAAGCGTCCAGCGCATTGACCGTTCCATCCTGATTGATATCTGCCGCGATCAGGTTTTCCGGCGTCGCCGGACCCCAAGTCGGATCGAGCCCGACCGAGAGGCGCAAGACCTGCAAGGCGTCCATCGCCGAGATTTTGTCACTGGCCAGAGAATAGGTTTTGACGATATCCAACTCGCCCTCGAACGTGCCCGACGGTAAGCCCAAATCAAAGCGCCCCTCATCATCCGCACGAACGCTGATGGTCCCGCCCCCCTCCGGGGTGAAGCGGATCTCGGCATCGGACAAGGCCGGGTTCGCGGTTCCCGAGTTGATCGAGACATCACCCAGAACCCCGTCCGAACTGTCGGGTTTCAAACCACCCAAATCTCCGAAATCCACAGGAATGTGATCCGGGCCGCCAAACCCCGCGCCGAATACTTCGGCGCTGGTCAATGGACCTCCGGTAGAGGAATTGATGATGATCACCTCGTCGATGAATTCGATCTGCGCCCCTTGCGCCGTGGCGGTAAATGTCAATTGCCCGGGCGTGCGCAGCAACGGATAGTCGAACAAGTCCAACCGGTCGATACCGGCCTGAAAGCCGTTGATCGTCGTCGGGTCACTGCCATATTGCATGACAAAGATATCCGCACCGCCTCCACCATCCATCGTGGTGGCGCCGATTCCTGCGACCAGAATGTCATCCCCTGCCCCGCCTAACAAAGTGGTGTCGAGGATACTGCCGCTGAGCATATCATTCTGCGCCGATCCGGTGATCGTGCCGAACCCGTCCCGCACGATCCCCAGAGCGTCGAGCGAAACGCTGAGCTGCGTCAGCCCTGCATCCTGTTGTGACCCGACGAGGATCTGCAATTCGTCCCCGACATGGGCGACGCTCAGCGTTTCGACATTTTGCAGGCCGCTGTGCACGGTGTCGGCGAAACTGTCCAGATGCACCAGCTGACCACCCGGTGTCAGGGTAAACAAGGTCACACCGTCATCACCGCCGCCCGCCACGACAAACACATGCCCGTCGGCTTCGATCACGGCCAGATCCTGCACTGTTTCAAACCGCGTATGCAGAGAATCAAGAACGTGGTCTGTTGCAATCAGGCGCCCGTCAACCGTCAGCCTCATCACGCTGAGCGAGTTGCTGTCCGCCCCTGCTACAACGACCCAGGACTGACCGTAAGCCTGCACCACCTCGACCGCAGTCGGCGTTGCGATCCCCAGCGTCGCCAGCGCATCGCTGTTATCGACCGTGGTCAGGGCGCCGGTATTCTGATCGACATTATAGGTGCTGATCGTGCCGCTGACGGCATCGGCAGCAATCACGAAATGATCCGCCCCGGCCTGCAACACTTGCATCGAATCCGCCTGCCCTGCGACCGACGCTGCCAGGCTCAGTGAGCCATCCCCGTTCACGGTATAGGTCGCGATCTGCCCTGTCGCCTCATGTGCGATGGTCAGAACATCCCCAATCTGAACAAGGGCCGAAATATCCCCGCCACCAACCAGAGAATCGGTTTCCTGCAGGGCGCCGATGGTCCCGTTCGGGTTCAGCTCATACCCGACCAGTCCAGTCGCCGTGCCCACATCCAGAACAAGCTGGTCTTCCCCTGCCAACGCCACTGGTACGGCGCTGTCGCCGACCTGATACGTGATCGTACCGCTGAAATACTCAGTGTCCTGCAACTGCGGCAGAGCGCCCTCGACCAGCTTCCACACTGCGATTCCGCCACCCGGACCCGTCACGCTGTAGAGATACGTTTCGCCATTAAGCGTTTTTAAAGCCGTATCGCCGATACCTGAATCGAGCGCTGCGCTCCCTGTTGCAACCACGCCTTCGAACTGAAGCACCATATCAAATCACCCCACGCCAAATCTGGCACCGACTACAGGATGATCCGATGCCCAGTTCGAAACCAAAGCGGGAATGTGGAGAAAACGAGGAGTTCGGCTTCAGTTTAACTCAATTTTTTCTGGTCCGACCGCATGAGTCACCGAAGGGAAAGACAGATGAACAAAACCTGGACCCCTCGGGCAGACGCGGCAACCACATGTGAGGGCAAGATGACCAAAGAACCCGAATCCAAAATCAATCCGGCTGAGGATCAGCCTGATTTCGAGCGTAAGCAGAACATCCGCCGGTGGATCGACGGCACAATGCGCCGTTGGGCCGGTCGTGGCATTGCCGGTGGGCTCGGGTCGACAATCCTGGCTCTGCCTGCACTGGCGCAAGCCACTGTCGAAGAGCTTTATGCCTTCCAGTTCGCGGAAACGATTCCCGGGGTACGCTCGGTCAAGGTGTTGGACAATGGCGACGTTCTTCTGAAACTGGCCGATGGTCGAAAACTGGTTGTGGCCGCCGAAAACGTACAGGTGCTGGACAGCGGTGCGGTCATGATTGCCGAGGGCGTCGTATCCGAGATCGCTCAGTTCAGCCTGGCCGAAGCTGGCGGTACCGCTGCAATCGGGGGAATCAGTGGAACCGGGGCCGCTTTGGGTGGTCTGGGTCTGGCGGGTGCCGCAGCCGCTGCCGGTGGTGGTGGCGGTGGTGGTGGAGGGGACGACGATGCCGCCCCCGCTCCGCCGCCCGCGCCCAGCCATCCGGTTCTCAATCTGGCCGGCTCGCAAGCCAACACTTTGAGCAGCGCCAATATGAACCTGACCGCTCCGGAAGGCACGGGCACGGTAGAAGTGACCATCGGCTCGTTCACCAAGACCGTAACGCCCGAAGCTGACGGATCCTGGAGCCTTTCACTGACCCCGGCTGAAGCCGCTTCTCTGCCGCAAGGCGTGCAAACCGTGACGATCCGCAATCTCGATGCCGACGGGGCGGAACTGTCGGCGGAAACAGTCGCATTCGATGTGGATACCACCCCACCGACCCTGACCATCTCGGGTTTCTCAGACGGTGCGGTGATGAATGCGGCTGAACAGGCCACCGACCTGACTGTTACGGGTACGACCACAGCCGAAGATGGCCAGACGGTTACCGTCACCATCTATGGGCAGATATACGAAGGCACGGTTTCCGGCGGACAGTGGAGTGTAACAGTCCCTGCCGCAGGGCTCGCCGTCATGCCGGATGGCGCGACGATCGCCGTCACCGCTGACGTCACCGATCAGGCAGGCAACCCGGCCACTCAAGCCGGTGCCAGTTTCGACACGGATTTTACCGCTCCGACAATTTCGCTGGACCCGGTGGCCGGCGGGTCGATTGAATTGATCGATGTCAGCGCGGACCTGACGCTGACAGGATCCACCACAGCGATTGACGGTCAGCCTGTTACTGTGACGTTCGACGGCCAAACCTATTCGACCACGGCCTCGGGCGGCGGTTGGAGCGTGACGATCCCCAGCGCCGATCTCGCTGGCCTGTCCACCGGCGTACCCGCCACCTTCAACGCCACTGTTTCCGACGCGGCTGGCAACATCTCTATTCCGGCCTCAGCGTCCGTCCCGGTTGACTTGACCGGCCCGTCCGTCGCCATCTCTCCGCTGTCAGTCGGCGCGGTTCTGAACGCTGTCGAGATGGGGTCTGACCTGGCGATCTCGGGCACGACCGGCAATGTGCAGGACGGCCAGCAAGTCACAGTCAGCCTGAACGGCCAGACCTATACCGATACCGTCTCGGGCGGCACTTGGAGTGTGACAGTCCCCGCCGCCGATCTGGCCGCCCTGCCTGACGGTGGGAATTTCACAATCTCTGCGGACGTTTCGGATGCCGATGGTCTGGCGGCGCCTCAGGCCAATGTACCTTTGGCCAAGGACGCGACCGCCCCGGCGCTGTCGGTTGACAGTTTCTCGGATGGAGCCGTACTGAACGCGGCTGAGCAAGGCACCAACCTGACCATCACGGGTTCGACCACGGCCGAAGATGGCCAGACCGTGACCGTTTCGATGAATGGTCAAACCTACACCGGTGCAGCATCCGGTGGTGCGTGGTCCGTCACCGTTCCTGCTGCGGATTTGGCAGCCTTGTCGGACGGGGCCACCATTGCGGTCACTGCAGATGTGACCGACCAGGCAGGGAACCCTGCGATCCAGGCCAGCAACAGCTTTGATACCGATTTCACCGCACCAACGGTGAGCATCACAAACCTGTCGGATGGAGCTATCATGAACGCCGCGGAACAGGGCACTGACCTGACAGTGACCGGCACCTCTGACGCTGCCGATGGCACGGTGATCACGGTCGAAATCGCCCGCCCCGACGGGACTGTTGATGTCACCGGCACCGCCACGGTCAGCAGCGGCACCTGGAGCTACACGGCCCCGGCCGCGGACTTGGGCGCACTGCAGGATGGGGTCGCTTACGAAGTGGACGCGTCGGTGTCGGATGCGGCTGGCAACTCCGCCCAAAACAGCGCGAGCTTTGACACCGATTTCACTGCGCCGACCGTAACACTCGACCCCTTGTCCGTGGGTTCCGAACTGGACGTGACCGAGCAAGGCAGCGACCTGACCATCACGGGCACAACCAGCGCCGAAGACGGGCAAACTGTATCTGTCACCCTGAACGGCCAAACCTATTCCGGTGTCGCCTCGGGCGGTGCTTGGTCGGCAACTGTTCCTGCAGTCGATCTGGCCGCTTTGTCGGACAGCACCGGCTATCCGATCTCGGCCAGCGTCGCCGATCAGGCCGGCAACCCGGCAACACCGGCCATGACCACTCTGACTACGGATTTCCGGCCGGTTTTGACGCTGAACCCTGTCGGCACGAACAACGCTGTTTCGCTGGCTGACGCTCAGGCATCCGGCGTTACCGTTTCGGGAACATCAACCGGCCTGAGTGCCGGCCAGGCGGTTGATATTTCCCTCAACGGAAGCCCGATTGGAAGCACGACCGTGGCAGCCGACGGCAGCTGGTCTCTGGCGGTCCCGGCCTCGGACTTCTCGGGCATCGACTCGGGTGATGCCCTTGATTTTTCGGCGGACGCAACGGTTTCCGGCGGACCGGACCCGCTGACCGCAACCGACGAAAACACGGCGCACGAACCCGCAGGATATGTCATCACACAGGCTGGGATTTCCGGGAACACAGTGACCTTCGAGGTCTACGCCGACTCGGACATGGACATTTCGGGCGGGCTCGCACTGGACGTGAAGCTGGGTTTCGATCCTTCGGTCACGACCTATGACCTCGGTTCCGAGATCCCGAACAGTGGTATCTTCGGTTTCTTCGCCAATCCGGACGGGGCCTCGTTGATCCGTTTCTCCGGTATCTCGAACACCATCACAGATCTGAGCCAACCCTTGATGACCTTCGACATGACTGTTGTCGATGCAAGCAAACCCATTGAACTGACGATCGCGACCTCTGTTGGCGGGCATTCCGTCTTTCAGCTTGGCACCAATGGTGATGACACGCTGGTTGCAACCGACGTGGACAACATCATCCGCGGGCAGGATGGCAACGATGCGATTGATGTTTCGGCTGCAGGACGCGACGTTGTCGTGTTCGAGGCAGACCCGGCAGCCAATGGCATCGACACGGTGACGGGCTTCACAATCGGCCCCGCAGCCGAGGTGACCGACGCCATCATGTTCAGCGGTCTGAGTGTCGGAATCCTGCGCGGGGACGGAACGGATGTCGAAACTCTGGCTGCTGGAGATGCGATTGGTGCCGATACCGGTTTCGTCGGTCTGACAACGGTTTTGGGTGATTTGTCCCAAAACACGATCGAAACCGCGGTTGAGAGCTTTACCGGGCTCCAGACGGGTGACGAAATCTACGTCATGGCAACGGACGGGACTGACAGTGTGCTGGTCAAGGTCGATTACAGCGCTCCCAATGCCGCGTCGGTTGAAACCGTCGCGCAATTCACCGGTCTGGACGATCTGACCGGTCTGAACGCAGACAACATCCTGCACACCGATCCCACCGGGGCAACCGCCTAAACAATGAAATGGCTGCCGTTCGCACCGATCGGCAGCCATCCTGAAAAGCAAGGGGCAACAATGGCGCAGAACGGCCTGGTTCCAGTCACCGCCGCACGGCATGGGCATCAGTACTGGAAACGTTTCACCTCCTACAGATTTGCAACCAATCGCACTGATTGCGCGATTGTGTTGCAGGAAGTACCGCAAACTGCCGGAGCCTTTCCGATTGTTTTCCGGGAAACCAGCGAAGGCGTCGAACCCAAAGCCATCTTGTCCCTGTCAGAGGATATGCCCACCCCTTTCGTTTCCCCAAAGGGACAATGGTTGGCAGCCTATGTTCCATCCGACTTGCGCTGCCACCCCTTTCAGGCAGAGACCATCGGACAAAACACGCCTGACAGGCCTGCCCTGTTTCGGCTGACCGTGGATGAAACTTCAGGTCTTCTCAGCACAGATCCCAGAGATGAGTCCTTCTTTGACGGGGCTGGGTCTCTGTCACCAGCATTGCGCGACGTTCAACGCTTCCTTCAAACCCGCGCTGCTGCCCGCGAAGCGACTCTGAAGCTGTGCCAGACAATCAAAACCATGGGGCTATTTGAACCCGCTGACTCCCATGGTGGAATCGCTGTGCCCTCCGGGACCTTGGGCATTTCAGCCCTGCGGCTAAAGAAACTGTCACAGGCAGAAAAACTTGATCTGGTGGATTCGGGCGCGTTTCTGCTGATCCACGCCCACCAGATCTCACTATGCCATTTCGCTTGGCTGTCGCGTGTGCAGAACCAGCAGGCAGAGCAAATCTCGCAACGGAAATACACCGAAAATTCAGACATTTCCGGTTTTCTTAGTGCAATGGCCAACGCGCAGAATGACGATTTCCTTGGAACCAGTGGGGTGTGAAACACCTATGCCAATACTCAACCGCAGACTTGGATTTGCACCAGTACTCTTCTTTGCCGCCGTGTTGTCGGCCTGTACGCCCACGCCCGATCTGACGGGCGTTGCGATGTCCCTGTCCAGCGGGTCCGTCGGGGCTGGCGCAAGCGAGCCTGCGCCTCGGCTGGCGCAGAGCGCGTTTGGTCAGCGGATCAGGGCGGCTGTGGACTCAAACCCGGACTTCGCGCAAAGCGCGACGCGGTTGGAAATTGCTGCAGCCAACGAGGATGCCGCCAAGGGGGCCTTTCTGCCCCGGCTCTCCGTTGGCGTAAACGCGCGGTCAGAACGCATCGAGTCCGACATTGCCGATGTCACGCCGTATCTGCGCATCTCACAATTGGTGTATGATGGTGGGGCTGCATCGAATGAATTGGCGGCGGCAAAGGCGCGCGTGCTGCAAAGCCGCGGAGATCAGGTGCAAACCGCATCAGCCGTCGCGCTGTCGGCAATCGAAGCCTATGTCGTGGTTCTCAACCGGCGAAAAATTCTTGAAATTTCGATCCAAAACGTCACGGTTCATGACGAACTGGTGCGTCAGATCACAGAACGCTCGGCACAAGGAGTGGGGTCGAACGCTGACGTTCTGACAGCCCGGTCTCGTATGGCGGATGCGCAGACGCGGCTGGCAGATGCCAGGGCGCGTTTGGACCGTGCAGATGCCCAGTATCGTGAGTTCTTTGGCACGGCCCCCGGGGCTCTTCCACCTGCTGTCACGGCTCCGAAACTGTCGCGGACCGACTCTCAGATCGTGCTGGATAGCCCGCAGGTCAGACGAGCCGACGCAGCTCTGCTGTCGGCAAAGGCAGAGCAGGCGGCCGCGCATGCACGACGCCAGCCCGGCGTTGAAATCGCAGCTTTTGCCGACCGGGATGACAGCAACGACGCAAATTTCGGGGTCGATCTGTCATTCAACTACGAAATCGACAGTACGGGGCAACGTCAGGCCGCCATTGCGGCCGCAGAAGCACAGGTCAAGGAGGCGGAATTCGCACGGGATTCGGTGATCCGGGGCATTCGCCGTGAGCTGGAGTTCGTCCGTTCTGACCAACAAGCCGGCGCGGTTCGTCTGCAAGCCGCCCGGGTTGCCGTTCAGGCCAACGCCGACAGTGTTACCGCCGCGCGCGAGCAGTTCACCATCGGCAGGCGCAGCCTGATCGAGATACTGGATGCACAACGGGATTATGTGAACGCGCAGGAACGACTGATCCTGGCCGAACAGAGTTTCTTCCTGACCAACTACGCCGCGCTGAGCCTGACCGGTGACATTCTGGACCTGCTGGGTGTTTCAACGGTGAAATGGGATGACAGTCCATGACACAGCTTTTGCCAATTTCGCGCGCACCATCGCTTTCTGCTCTCGAGGCTTGTCTGTTGCATGTCGCGGCCCAACTGGACCGCCCCTTGACGGTGGCCGCCCTTCACGCCGCACAAACCGGCGCATCGGATGAGCTTACCCTTCGCGATGCCATTGAGGCGGCCCAGAACGCAGGGTTGCAAGCGGGTTATGGCAAGCGCAGGTTGCAGGATTTCGACACGAACCTGTCACCTGCACTGTTGCTCCTGCAGGATGACAAAGCCGTTGTCTTCCACGGTCGCACGCCCGACGGCAGCCTTCTGATTTTCGACCCTGACCTCGGCGATGGCATCGGTGAAGTGTCTGAGGGCAAACTGGCCCGCACCTACACCGGATACGCGATCCTGTTTCGCCGCAACCATCGGGCCGAGGTCTCAGGCGGAGAGGCCCCTACGTCAGGTCACTGGTTCTGGTCGGCGATGGCGGCAAACCGGTGGTCCTATACACAAGTGATCCTGGCCGCAGCGCTGGCGAATTTGCTGGGCCTGTCCACCTCGATCTTCATCATGGTCGTGTACGATCGCGTGCTTCCAAACGAAGCGACAGAGTCCCTGATTGCCCTGACTGCGGGGGTTGGCCTCGCCCTGGGGTTTGATTTCCTTCTGAAACTGTTGCGCGCTGGCTTCATCGACCGCGCCGGACAAAAGGCCGACATGCAGATGGGGCGGCGCGTGTTCGATCAGGTGCTGAACATTCGCATGAAGTCTCGCACCGGGTCTACCGGCGCCATGGCGAGCACCGTGCGCGAATTCGAAACCCTGCGAGAGTTCTTTACCTCGGCAACGTTGGTTGCATTGGTTGATCTGCCATTCATTGCCCTGTTCGTCTTTGTCATCCATTTGGTCGGCGGCCCGCTGGCCCTGATCCCGGCCCTTGCAGTTCCGGTTGTTTTGCTGGCCGGGGTGGCCGTGCAGCCGGTGTTGTCGCGTCTGGCCGAGAAGAGCTTTTCCGACGGCCAGTCCAAGCAATCCGTTCTGGTGGAAACCGTCTCGGGGCTTGAGACGATCAAGACCACAGCGGCAGCCAGACCAATGCGAACCCGCTGGGAAAGCGCAATCGAGCGTCAATCCTCGCACGGTGCGCGCAG
This sequence comes from Ruegeria sp. AB10, assembly GCF_056542745.1. Taxonomy (NCBI): domain Bacteria; kingdom Pseudomonadati; phylum Pseudomonadota; class Alphaproteobacteria; order Rhodobacterales; family Roseobacteraceae; genus Ruegeria; species Ruegeria sp. AB10. The sequence continues at coordinate 178,741 of NZ_JBQGAI010000004.1, forward strand.
CCGTATGGTGACGCAATTCGCCCTGAACCTGACCGGGTTCACCCAACAGGCAGCACAGGTTCTGATCGTCTTCTACGGCGTTTTCTTGATTACCGATGGTCAGGCGAGCATGGGGGCTCTGGTCGCCTCGGTGATGTTGACCGGGCGGGCTCTGGCGCCATTGGGACAACTTGCCCAGACCCTGACTCGCGTCAATCAGGCCCGCAGCGCGTATCGCAACCTGAACGCGTTGATGCAGGCCGAGAGCGAACGGCCACATGGGCGCAGCTGGATCAGCCGAAACAGCTTTGACGGGCGGATCAGTTTCAAGAATGTCCACTTCGCCTACCCGGATCAGCCCGAGGACACACTGGCCGGGGTGTCCTTCTCGATCGAGCCAGGTGAAAAGGTTGCGATTTTGGGGCCTATCGGGTCCGGGAAAAGTACAATCTCGCGCCTGTTGTTGGGGCTATACGAACCGCGGACCGGTTCAGTCATGCTGGATGGCGTGGATATCCGCCAGATCGATCCGGGCGATCTGCGCCGCAATGTCGGGTCGGTATTGCAAGATATCTGGCTGTTTTCCGGGACGGTGCGCGAGAACATAAACAGCGGCACGGTCCGGCCACGCGATCAGGACCTGATCCGCGCAGGAAAAGTGGCCGGAGTGGAGGATTTCGTCGCCCATCATCCCAATGGCTATGATTTGAAGCTGGCCGAACGCGGTGAAGGTCTGTCCGGCGGCCAACGACAGGCCATCGCGCTGGCCCGGGCTTTGATCGGGCACCCTCCGGTTCTGTTACTGGATGAACCAACCAGTGCGATGGACGTGAAAACCGAAGCCGAGGTGATCGGCCGTCTGAAACAGGCCACGCAGGACACTACCATGATCATTGTCACACATCGCACCAGCCTGTTGGAGCTGGTGGACCGGGTCATCGTGATCGAAGGCGGGCGTGTGTCTGCCGATGGGCCCAAGAGTATGCTCGCCCAACACGCGCGCAAGGCAGGGAGGCATCTGAATGTCGCGGCATCCTGATCTCGCCACCCTCGCGCGCGAGATGCGCGGGCGTTCACCGATGCGCGGATCCCTGCTTTTGCTGGTGATTGCGTCGTGCCTGATCGCACTGGGTCTTTGGGCGCATCTGACTGAGTTGGACGACGTGACCCGAGTGGACGGGCGAATTGTGCCTTCGGCTGATGTTCAGGTGATCGAAGCCACGGAACCCGGCGTTCTGCAATCGCTGAAAGTTCGCGAGGGACAAGTGGTCGACAAGGGCATGTTGTTGATGGAGTTCGAAACAACCCAGATCGACAGCCAGTTCAGCCAGGAGCAGCAACGCGCTTTTGGCCTGATGGCGCGAACGCAACGACTGCAGGCGGAAATCGACGGCACTGAACTGGATTTTTCACCGGAACTGATCAAAGGCGCGCCCGAGGTCGTGCGATCGGAAACGGCTCTGTACCAGGGGCGGCAATCTGAACTGTATGCCGAGATCGCCATCCTTGAACGCCAGCGCCTGCAAAGGCAGCAGGAATATGAAGAGGGCCTTGTGGATCGGGTCACTGCCGACGAAACGCTCAGGCTGTTGGCGGAAGAGCGCGCGATGATGGAACCTCTGGTGAAAAAGCGGATGGAGCCTGCGACGACGCTTTTGACGCTGCGCCGGGGAGAGGCCGAGTGGGAAGGTCGTAAAACCCGGGCTGTAGCCGCGACCAACCGCCTGAAAACCAGCCTGGACGAGATAGACGACCGCATCCGCGCAACCCGAAGCCGGTTTCGCAGTGCCGCGCTGACCGATCTGGCTGTGGCAACCACCGAGCTTGCTGCGCTGCGACCTGTCCTGCCCGCGCTTCGGGATCGGGCCGACAGGGCGCAGGTGCGGTCTCCGGTACGCGGCATCGTCAACCGGGTGCATCGCAGCACAATCGGGGGATTGGCGCGCAGCGGTGAGGAACTGGTTGAAATCGTTCCTTTGAACGACACTCTGCTTGTCGAAGCCTACGTTCGTCCCGAGGACATCGCATTCCTGCACGCGGGGCAATCGGTCAAGGTCAAGATTACGGCCTATGATTTTGCCCGGTACGGGGCGCTGGACGGTCAGATCATGCGGATCGGTGCCGATACGATCACGCGATCCGAGCGCAATGATGAAGAGGTTTTCGTCGTGGAAATCGAAACCAGCAATGTGATGCTGGATGCAGATGGTGTCGCCGTCGAGATCATTCCTGGCATGATTGCCGAGGTTGATATCCTGTCAGGCCGCAAGACGGTTCTGGAATATCTGCTGCAGCCCGTAGTCAAAATCAAGGACAGGGCTTTGCGCGAATAGGAGTTTCGACAGTCGGCACAGGCCTGCTTGTGCCGATTGCATCCCTTTGGCGCCCACACGTTATTGCGAAGAGGTAACCCCTTCGGACGCTGGCTGTTTGAACTGATGGTCGAACAACTGGCGGAACACCCCGTCCTTCTCGATCAGGGTTTCAAGATTGCCTTCTTCAAGAACTTCGCCTTCCTGAATGACGACGATCTTGTCTGCCTCAAGCACGGTCGACAATCGGTGGGCAATGACAATCGTGGTCACATTCTCGGTCAGCCGGTCCAAAGCCTTTTTCACAAGCGTCTCGGATTCCGCGTCAAGAGCACTGGTGGCCTCGTCCAGCAACAGAATTTCCGATTTGCGCAGAATTGCGCGTGCGATTGCGAGACGCTGTTTTTGCCCACCGGACAAAAACGCACCATTCTCTCCGACTGGCGTATCGTAGCCATATTCCAGCTTGCTGATGAAATCATGGGCATGGGCGGCGCGGGCGGCCTCCATCACTTCTTCATCGGTGGCGTCCGGGCGCGCATATCTCAGGTTATCCATAACCGAGGACGAAAACAAAAATGTTTCCTGGCCGACATAGGAAATCTTCTGGCGCAGTGAAGCAAAACTCACGCCCTGCAAGTCCTGATCATCGATCTCAACAGTTCCGGAATCGGGATCATAGAAACGCATGATCAGACCGAAGATCGTTGATTTACCACCACCGGATTGACCGACCAGAGCCGTCGTCTTGCCGGCCTCGAATGTCAGGTTCATATTCGAAAGGACCGGTGTGTCTCCTTTGTACCCAAACGTCAGGTCCTTGAGACGGATTTCACCCGCCCCCGTGACCAGGGTTTTGGCGTCGGGGCTTTCCCGCATCTGATCTTCTTCGTCCAGAAGCTCGAACATCATGTTGATCGGAACCAGGGTGGTTTCGATGATAACACGCATTTTCGACAGGCGTTTAGCGGGCTCGTAAGCCATCAGCAACGCTGTGATAAAGGACATCAGCTGACCTGCCGAAGTTGGTTCGCTGTTTCCGATGCCGATGGTGCTAATCACCAGAATACCCGCAATCGCAAAACCTGCCAGAAGTTCCATCAACGGGCTGGCGATCGACTGCAGCTTGGAAATCGAGTTTGCACGTTCCTCGACCGTCCGGATGGCCCCGTTCATGCGATTCGCCATGTGGTCTTCAAGGGCAAAGACTTTGATGATCGTGATCCCGCCAGACGTTTCCTGCAGAACCTTGATGATTTCAGACAGTGCCATCATCTCGGATTGCATGATCGCTTTCACGCGTTTCAGCAACATGCGAACGCTGATCAACGCAACCGGGCCGACGACGAAAAATAGCACCGAAAGCATCGGTTGCTGGTAAATCATGACGAATATCAGACCGATCAAAGTCAGCAGGTCACGCACAAAGCTTGTCACGACGACATCAACCAGCCGCCTAGCCGCCTGCGCACCCTGCGTCACGCGTAGCAACAGGCCCGAGGATTCGTTTCTTGAGAAAAAACCGACCCCGCGTTTGATCAGCTTTGCGTAAAGGCGCTCTTGCTGAACAGCAATGATGCGGTTGCCGGCGCGCGCCAGAAAGACTGCCTGAATGTACGACGCAAGCGCCTTGCCAAGAAACAGCCCTATCACGGCGGCGGCAATCAGCCCGACCTTGGATCGCATCTCCGGCTCGGTCATCGCGTTAACGATGTTTTCCATCATCCACGCGGTACCCGCCGTTGTTCCGGCGACACCGACCATGGCCACCATCGCGATCCCGTACAGCCAGCCCTGATTCCTGAGGCTTTCGAACAGCAGGCGGCCAATATTACCGGATTTCCATTTGGCCCAGGTTTTTTTGATCATTCTATTCTCCAAAACCCTCAGCGGTTCCGATGCCTGACTGCGTCATGGTCTTACCCCGACCCCAAACCACACCATTGCGGCAACGGTCGGACGCGGTGCTGTTAGTTATGCGCGACTGCGCCAAGAATCCATAGGCAGCGCGCAGATATTGGGGCCGATGTGTCCCGGTTGACATCCGAAGCAACCTTTTTCGGTTTGGTTTGCATGTAACAATATGTAATTGCTTGTCTATTTCATAAGTGTGACAACGATAACAACAGTCGCACCAGATATTGATCGGCGTTTTATCGCCACTCGACATCCCCCAGGAAAATATATCCCGCCCCATAGATCGTCTTGATAAGGCGCGGATTTTTGGGATCTTCGCCCAGTTTTGTCCGCAGCCGGGATATACGCACATCCATCGCCCGGTCGAAACTGCCACCTGCGGCACCGCCCAGTGCTTCCTGCATCTGCGCCCGGCTGATCAGGCGTTTGGGGCTTTCCAGAAACAGCCGCAAAACCTCGCCTTCCGCATGGCTGAATGGTGTTTCCGCGCCGCTGCCGTCCTCCAGCACATAGCGGTCAAAATGTGCGATCCAGCCATTGAAACGCGCCACATCCGATTGCGACACCTGCGTGCGCGGGGACCGCAACCTGGCCCGGATGCGCGCCACGACCTCGGCAGGGTCGAACGGTTTGGTTATATAGTCATCGGCTCCAAGTTCCAGCCCGGTGACGCGATCCTGCACCTGCGCCCGGCCCGAAATGATGATCACCGCCGCCCCTTGTTCCAGCGCCAACCGATGGACAAGCGCCAGACCGTCGGTATCGGGCAGGGAAAGATCGACCAGGCACACATCCGGTGTCACGCGTTTCAGTGCGGCTTCGAATTCCCGAGCTCGGGCGAAGCACTGGGTGCGAAACCCCGCCTCTTCCAGCGCATCGGTCAGAACACGCCGGATTTCAGGTTCATCATCAACAATAGTGACCAGCGGTTGTGTCATCAGGCGGCCTCGGTTCTGATCAGGGCGGACAGTTGCGCCCGGGTAAACGGTTTGCTCAGCACCGGGGCCAGCGTCAGCGCCTGCCGGTGCAGCGGATCGGAATAAGGCAAAGAGGTCATCAGAATGCACGGCAGCGCGGGTTTCAGCTGCGCCAACAAATCCAGCCCGGTCCCCTGCCCCTCCAGCCGAATGTCCGACAGCACAAACACGATATCGTCGATATCCGCCGTCAGCGCCAGGGCTTCATCGACCGAGGTCGCTTCGATCACCGAAAACCCGAGGTCGACCAGCATATCCCGAAACTGCCCGCGCAGCTCGTCATTGTCTTCGACCAGAAGGACAAGGCCCTCTTGTTTCGGTGGGGCGGGGCGAAAGGGCAAACGCATGGCCACGGTCGCGCCCGAAGGGGTATTGCGCAGATTCAGGTCTCCACCCGCAAGTTTGACGGTGTCGTAGACCATGGGCAGCCCCAGCCCGGATCCCTTACTGCCTTTGGTGGTAAAGAACGGGTTCAGCGCCTTTTCCAACCCTTCCTCGGAAAAGCCCGAGCCGGTGTCCGAAACCGCGACCTCGATCCAGATATCGCCAATCTTATGGGCGCTGATGGTGATCTGACCCGACCCGCCGCAAGCATCGCGCGCGTTCAACACCAGATTCAGCAGAGCATCCTGAACCATGCCCGGATCCAGCATCAGCGCCTCGTCGGGCAGTGTGTTCACCACCGACAACCCCACGCCACGCGGCAGGGAGGGCGAGGCCAGAATACGCAGGTCCTCGAGCAATCCGCGCATATCGGTCGCTTTCGGCTGAAAGGTGCGGTTTCCAGTCATATCCGCGATCCTGTTCAGCAACTGCCCCCCTCGCCGGGCCGTTTGCTGGGTGGCGGCCACCAGTTCCCGCGCCTCGGCGGACAGGTCCATCTTTTCCAGCCGGGACTGCATTCCCAGAATGATCGTCAACAGGTTTGAAAAATCATGCGCCAGCCCGCTGGTCATCTGCGCCGCCATGGCCCGGCGCCGGGTTTGTTGAAGGGCGACGCGCGCCTGGGTTTCTTCGGTGATATCGACCGACATCACATAGACGCCGCCTTCGCCATCCGGAGAAAACGACACGCGGATGCGGCGGGAATCCTGATCTTCGGTAAACTCGAACACCGAGGCTTCGCCGCCATAGGCCTTTTGCAGATGGGGTTCGACACGCGGGAAGGCCGCAGCTCCCAAAGCCTGAGAAACATGCATACCCAGAATCTCTGACGGGCGGCCCGGCATGACCGAGCTGAGCCGGCGGTTCGAATAATCGTACCGCCCATCCGGGTCGAGATGCGCAATATGGGCCGGCATCATTTCGGTCGTCATGCGCGTACGGGCTTCGATTTCGGTCAGCTGGCGCTTGGCCTCTTCCAACGCGGCATTGGTAGCGGCCAGTTTACGGTTGGTCGCTGAAAGCTCTTCGGCGCGGTCCAACAACTGATCCGATAATTCCTCGGACCGGGCGCGCAGCAGTGCCTCGGCCTGTTTGGTGTTGGTGATATCGGTGTAGACCGAAACCCAGCCACCTTTGGGCAGCGGCGCCCCTTCGACCGAAATCACCCGCCCGTCGGCCCGGACACGTTCCATATAGTGCGGCTCAAACGTCAGCGCCTGTTGGACCCGCAAATCCACGATGGCCTCGACATCTGCGTCGGTACCGTATTCGCCACGCGCCGCCAGATAGCGGATCGTGTCCCGGAACCGCGCCCCTGGCTGGACCAGCTCATCCGGCAAATCGAACATCGCCTGAAACGGCCGGTTGCTTACAACCAGCCGCAACTGACTGTCATAAATCGACAATGCCTGCCCGATCAGGTTCAGACCGGCGGTCGTCATCTCTTTTATGTGCTGTTCGGTAATGTCCAAACTTACCCTCTCCGTAACACATGCGTAACACCGGATTTGTCACAGGTGTAGAGGGCACAGACGCGACAGATTGGGATCGGCTGTTGTCGCCGCGGTTCAATACCGGGGTTTCGATTTCGGCCCTTCGGCGGTGATCGAATGCAGCGACAACGTATGATCCATGTTCCGCATCCGGTGCCGTAGCATCATCCGCCCCAGACGTGCCAAATCTGCGGCATAGTCGGGGTTTTCCGCCACGTTCTCCATTTCGCCTTTACCCTGTTGATCGAACAAAAGCGGCGGCAGGTCGGCGGCGAACTCGACCAGAGTGAACCGCTCGTCCCGCAGGATACCCAGACACGAGTCGCTGTTGCCCGTACCCAGCTGCTGTTGCCACAAGCTGGGTTTTTCGGGGGCCGAGAAATCCAACTCGCTGAACGAATAGCTGCGCCAATCCTCGGGGACCTCTCCTTGCAGCAACGGCATCAGGGACCGCCCGTCCATCGCGTTCGGAATAGGCAAACCGGTCCAGTCCAGTATCGTCGGGGTGATGTCGATGGACTCTGTCGGCACTGTCACCACGGTTCCTGCATGATGCTGGTTGCCGGGCATCCGGATCATCAACGGCGTATGATAGGCCGCGTCATAAACTGTCATCTTGCCCCAGGTGTGGTGATCGCCCAGCATCTCTCCGTGGTCGGCGGTGATCACCACAAGGGTATCGTCATATTGACCGCTGTCCTTGAGAAACTGGATGACACGACCAACATGATGATCCACCTCGGTCGCCAGTCCCAGATAGACCGAGCGTAACATCCGAACGTTTTCGGGTGTCGGGTCCAAGGTATCGAACCCTTCGACGAAATCCTTCGCCGACTGTTTTTCCATCGCCGGGCCAAAGAAGGGATGCATCGCGCGTTCGTCGGCTATATCTGCAAACCCGGCTGGCAGAGGCAAAGCACTGGGATCATACATGTCATTGTAGGGCGCCGGGGCAACCAGAGGCGGATGCGGCCGGATATAGGTCAGATGCGCAAACCAGCTCTGATCCTTGAACGGCGCCATGCTGCTGAGGAACGCGTCGGTCAGAAAGGCGGTGTCGCTGTCCTCGGCCCGGTACAAGGTCGGGCCGTTCAGACGCGGGGCACCACCATTTGGCGAAACCGGCTTGTATACGTCCCAATACTCGTCGAACGCGTACCCCTTTTGCATCAGATAGGACCGCCAGGGATAGGATTCCTCCAGCCGCATTTCGATGACCTCGTGAAACCCGGCCATCGGGTTTTCATAGGATTTCAGGATCGGATCACCCGGATCGAAAACTCGTGGATCGGCCGAGGTATCGGTGTAGCCGTACAACATGGGCAGGTAACCGGCCTTGCGCATCTCGGTCGCGATATTCGGCGTGTCGTGCCGCAACGGCGTACCGTTGCGAATTGACCGGTGGTTCATCGCATACTGCCCCGTCAGGATCGAAGCACGCGACGGCCCGCAAGGGTTGGTAACTGAAAAGTGCCGATCAAACGTTACGGCCTCAGCCATGAACGCGCGCAAGTTGGGCAGATCGACATGGGCCGCAAGGGCCCCATTCAGGCAATCCGCCCGCAACTGATCGATGATGACGAACAGGACATTTCCGGGTTTCTTCATTTGACCTAACCTGATTCCACCGAGGCGTTTCAGATGTGATCTTTGTCGCGGTTCGCCCCTTCCGCAACCACTTCGTGACGTTGGGTTTTGATCAGGCGTAAAAAACTGAACTTAAACGAAAAGCAGAGTTGATGCGCGCAATCCGCTGCTCTGACGCCCGGTCGATCCGAAATTGTCACACTGCTGCTATTGTGCGGCAACAATTCCCGGTGGTGCGCAGAAATCCGTTGCAGCGCTACCCGGTTTCACATCTCATACGGCCATGACGCAGCCCATGATACATTCGGACCCTGACGCCGACGGCGTCTGCCTGCGTATTTCGGGCGAAATGCTGACCCAGTCTCTGGAAAAGGTGGAACAGGCGTTTGCTGCGGTGCAGCCTCAGGGTCGCAAGGTCACATTTGATCTGTCCAATGTCGAGGCGCTGGACACTGGTGGGGCATGGCTGATCGCAAATCTGGCGCGGCGCGTGCGCGCCGTCGGGGCCGAGGTCAGGTATGAAGGGCTGAGCCCTGCGCATTCCGCCCTGCTGGATACCGTGGCTGAAAACATACCCGACGATCCGGGGATCGAGACCGAGCCCCGCAGCTTTGTCGACTGGGTCGCCAGCATTGGCGAACGTACGGTCGGGGCGTGGAAAGACTCGCTTTCGATGCTGGGTTTCCTGGGGCTGACGCTGCATCGCCTTGTCCGGACCATCGTCATGCCCTGGCGTCTGCGCCGCGCGGCGCTGGTGTCACAGATGGAAGAGGTCGGATTCAAGGCGATCCCGATTGTGGCTTTGATGGGGTTTCTGATCGGTGTCGTGCTGGCCTTTCAGGGGGCAACTCAGCTGAAACAGTTCGGGGCCGAGATTTTTGTCGTCGAGCTGATCTCGATCTCGGTTCTGCGTGAGTTGGGCATCCTGCTGACGGCCATCATTGTCGCGGGTCGGTCCGGGTCGGCCTTCACCGCCTCGATCGGCTCGATGAAGGTGCAGGAAGAGATCGACGCCATGCGCACGCTGGGTCTGGACCCGATCGAAGTGTTGGTCATTCCGCGGGTCGTCGCCCTGTTGATCATGCTGCCGATCCTTGGCTTCATTTCCGATATGGCCGCCCTGTTCGGCGGCGGTTTGATGAGCTGGATCGATCTGGACATCAGCCCCGGCATGTTCGTGACCCGATTGAAGGAAAGCACCGGTATCTGGCATTTTGCCATCGGCATGATCAAAGCCCCGTTCTTTGCGCTGGTGATCGGGGTTATCGCCTGCTGGCAGGCAATGCAGGTCAAGGGATCAGCCCAGAGCGTCGGCCAGAGAACGACCGCATCCGTGGTGCAGGCCATCTTCATGGTCATCGCGCTGGACGCGCTGTTCTCGATCTTCTTTTCGGCGTTGGATGTCTGATATGGACGGAACCGTGCTGGAACAGACCTCGGACACCAACGCCCAGCGAGAGGCAGTGATCCGCGTGCGCAACCTGACCAATCGGTTCGGACCACAGGTCGTGCATGAAAACCTCAATCTGGATGTCTGGCGCGGCGAGGTGCTGGGCATCGTTGGCGGCTCGGGTACCGGCAAATCGGTGCTGCTGCGAACGATTGTCGGGCTGAACAAACCCGCCGCCGGCAGTATCGAGGTGCTGGGCGTCGACGTGCTGAATGGCCCGGAACAGGAACGTCGTCGCATTGAAAAACGCTGGGGTGTTGCGTTTCAGGATGGCGCGCTGTTTTCCTCGCTGACTGTCCTGCAAAACGTCATGGCGCCGCTGCGCGAACATACCGGGATCAGCGAAAAGCTGATGCAGGCCCTAGGCAGCCTGAAGATCAGCCTTGTTGGCCTGCCGCAACTGAGCTGTGGCAAGTTTCCCTCGGAACTGTCCGGCGGGATGCGCAAACGCGCAGCGCTGGCCCGCGCTTTGGCGCTGGACCCCGAGATCGTGTTTCTGGACGAACCCACCGCCGGGTTGGACCCGATCGGGGCTGCGGCCTATGACGAGTTGATCGGAGAATTGCAGCACGCGCTGGGGCTGACGGTGTTCATGGTCACGCATGATCTGGACAGCCTTTACGCGATTTGCGACCGCATCGCGGTTCTTGCGGAAAAACGCGTTCTGGTTGAAGGTCCGATTGAAGAAATGACCAAAGTCGATCATCCTTGGGTGCAGGAATACTTCACCGGCCCCCGGGCGCGCGCAGCGCAAGAGAAGGGGTAGGACAGGTAGAGGCCATGGAAACCCGAGCGAACTATATCCTGATCGGCGCCTTCACCCTTGCGGGGATCCTTGGCGCATTTGGCTTTTTCCTGTGGCTCGCCAAATTCGAAGTCTCACGGCAATACGCCTATTACGACGTGCTGTTCGACAATGTCTCGGGCCTGTCGGCTGCGGGCGGCGTCAGCTATAACGGCCTGCCGGTCGGGCAGGTGATCTCGCTGCAACTGGACGATGAGGACCCGTCCAAGGTGCGGGTCAAGCTGGAGGTCGACGCCGATATCCCGGTGACCGATGATACAATCGCACAGCTGCAATCCCTGGGCGTGACGGGCGTCAGCTATGTCGAACTGACCGGCGGATCGGCCAGCGGCACCAAATTGCCGGAAAACAGCGTGATCAAAAGCAAGCGCAGCGCGATCCAATCGCTGTTCGAAGGCGCGCCGAAAGTGCTGGATGAGGCGGTCACGTTGCTGGAAAACCTCAATGCCGTGGTCGATGACAAGAACCGAAAGTCGGTCAGCGACATTCTGGACAACGTCGCCTCGGCGTCGGGCAAGCTGAACAAGACGCTCACGGATTTTGAGAACCTGTCAACGGATCTGGGCGGCGCGGCCAAGAAGCTTGGCGATTTCACGGATCGGCTGGACAAGTTGGCGGATACCGCCGAAAGCACTCTGAACGCAGGCACAGACACGCTGAACAGCGTGAAAACAGCATCGGAATCCGCAACGGACGCACTGGACAGCGCCAAAACCACTATCGAATCCGCCGACCGCGTCATTCAGCAAGATATCCGTCCGCTCATCGAGCGGGTGACGACATTGGCCGAAAACCTGAACGGCCTGTCGGGTGAGGCTGACGTTGCCCTGGCGACGATCTCGGAAACGTTCCTGAACGCCAACAAGACCCTGGGGTCGATCACCGGCACGATGGAGACCGCAAAAGGCACTCTGACCTCGGCGGAACGCGCCTTCGACTCGGCCAACAAGGTCATAAACGAAGACATCGGCACGGTAATGAATGACATCCGCACGGCCGCCAACGAAGTGTCCTCGACCGTCAAGAACGTCACCAAGCGGCTCGACGATATCTCGGCCGATATCCTCAGCGCCTCCCAATCCGCCTCGGAGCTGTTGGGCACCATCGACGGCATCGTGCAGGCCAACCGCCGCCAACTGTCGGACTTTCTGCGGGTCGGCCTGCCCCAATTCACGCGTTTTGTCGAAGAGTCACAGCGTCTGGTCATCAGCCTGGACCGGCTGGTGGACAAGGTCGAACGTGACCCCGCGCGCTTCCTACTTGGAACCCAGGCATCGGAGTTTCGTCAATGATCAGGTTTCTTCTTTTGGGTCTTGCCCTTGTGTCGTTGGGGGGATGCACGGGTTTGGAGACGCTCCGGCAAGCTTCCAAGCCTAATGACCTGTATCTGCTGACGCCCAAAAGCACGTTTTCTGCGTCCTTGCCGCGTGTTCAGAGGCAGATCGTGGTGCAGGAGCCGACGGCCACCGCAGCGGTCAACACCGATCAGATCGCCATCCAACCCACGCCGTTACAGGTTCAGTACCTGCCGCGCGCACGCTGGGTGGACCGGGCCCCGCTGATCGTGCAGGCACTGCTGGTCGAAAGCTATGAAAACAGTGGCAAAGTCGCCGCAGTTGGCCGATCCACTGTTGGCCTACGTGCGGATTACGTCATCGTGCCCGACCTGCGGGAATTTCAAGGGATAGTGATCAATGATGTTGACGGCAAACAAACCATCCGGGTGGAAGTGCGTATCAACATCAAGATCATCGACGAGTTCGAAGACAAGATCATCGCTTCGGACTCGTTTCAGGAATACGTGATCGCGGCCAGCGATCAGACACCGGATCTGGTTAAGGCTTTTGACGAAGCTCTGGGCAAGACCATGCGGGATGCGGTGGAATGGAGCGTGCGCAAGATCAACACCCACACCGCCAACACTCCGCGACAGTTCTAGGACCCGGAGAACTGGGCGCCGACGGATGCCAGCACCCAGAAGCCAGTGTTATCGCGCCAGCGTTTCGGCCAGGCGCATCAGTGTGATAGCCTCGGCCCGGTAGCCGAACGGGTCCTGACCCTTGGCGCCAATGGCCAAAGCGATTGCATCTTCATACGACCAACCGCCCAGATATTCCCCGCCACGCAGCAACTGGCCAAACCCTGCGATGGCATATGAGAACCGGACATCCTCGGTCGACTGTCCCTGCCCCGGCAGGATCGGTTCTTCAATCAACTGGCTTTCGGACGCGCCGGGCTGTTTGTAGCGCAACTTGAAGAACCCGATCTCGTCTGACCCATCGGAAGCCGATTGTTCGGCATAGCGCAGCGGACCATTTCGGATTGCATCCGAGCCCACGGGCGTCACCTCGTAGATTGCCGTCACCGTATGGCCAGCGCCGATATCCCCTGCATCCACCTTGTCGTTCGAAAAATCCTCGCGCCGCAGGGCACGGGTTTCATATCCGATCAGACGATATTCGGCGATTTGCGCCGGGTTGAATTCGACCTGAATTTTTACGTCATTTGCAATCGGAAACAGGGCGCCGGTCAGCTGATCGACCAGCACTTTGCGCGCCTCGCCCAGCGTATCGATATAGGCCGCCTGCCCGTTGCCGTTCTGCGCCAGCGCCTGCATGGTCGCGTCGTCCAGATTGCCGCGGCCAAAACCCAGAACGCTCAGGAAGGTGCCGCTGTCTCGTTTGCGGGCGATGAAGTCTTTCAAGGCGTCGGGGTCCGACAGGCCGACATTGAAATCCCCATCGGTGGCCAGAATGACGCGGGTCACCTCTCCGTCCTCGGCCATTCCTTCGGCTACCTGATAGGCTTGTTGCAGCCCGGCCTGCCCAGCCGTCGAGCCACCGGCCTGTAACTGATCCAGCGCCGTCAGGATATTGGTTTTCTCCGACGCCGCCGTCGGCTCCAGCACCTGCCCCGCGCTACCCGCGTATGTGACGATCGAGACCTGATCCTCGGGCCGCAGTTCCGACAGCAATAGGCGGAAGGACTGTTTCAGCAATGGCAGCTTGTTCGCATCCTGCATCGACCCCGAGGTATCGATCAGAAAGACGAGGTTCAGAGGCGGGCGATCCTCGACCTGCGGAAGCGCCCCCTGAATGCCGATATGGACCAGTTGCGTGCCCTCGTTCCACGGCGTTGGAGAAACGGTAATGGTCGGGCGGAACGGTGCATCCCCTTTGGGCGCGGGATAGCTGTAGGGGAAATAGTTCACCATCTCTTCCACCCGCACCGCGTCTTTCGGCGGCAACTGGCCGCGCAGCAACGAGGACCGGACAATCGAGTATGAGGCCGTATCGACGTCAATCGAGAAGGTCGATACCGGTTCGTCCGCTGTAACTTTCAACGGGTTGTTTTCGGCATTGGCAAAGGCTTCGGTGTTCTGTTCGGGTACAATATGAAGATCACTTTGAACGGGTGCCGGCGCCATTGAGGCTGTGCCGCCGAACCAGTCCGCACCCTCCCTAAGCTCGGTTGTAGCACCCAAACCTGTGGTTGCCCGTTTGCTTAAAACGCGGGGGCGCGTTGAAGACGGCATAGCTTCTTCAAGCACCATTGGTTCCTCAACAATCGAGTCCGGCAGGGCATCCTGCAATAGGCTGTGTTCAACCGCAGCCTCCTGATCTGTTTCCACTGTTTGAACCGGCACTTCAGCCCGTCGGTTTTCGGTCCAAGATGTGGGGTTCACCACGTAATCGCGGGTCTGCGGCAGGATCACGACCAGAGCCACAGCAGCGATTGCGGTTGTCGCGGTCAGAGCACCGCGATGCGAGAGGGCATTCAACATGGATTTCGCTCCTTCTGTCATGCGGGCCATCAGGCCTCGCTTGACAGTCGGACGCATGTCGGCGCGCGATCCTTGGACGCGGGCGAAAACTTTTTGCGCCTGTTGCAGATTTTCAGCCCGCCGCTGCGCATCAGGTGCGGGGGTGGCGGCATCTATCAGGGTTTTGAGGTCTTCAAGATCGTCTGTCATGGGGCCAGCTCCTCTTGCCGCAGGGCGCGCAGGCGCTTGCGGATATCCGACATGCGCCAGGACACCGTGCCCTCGGACACGCCCAGCACTTCGGCGGCTTCGGCATGGGTCATTTCGTCTTCCAGCGTCAGGGCCAGCGTGTCCTGCAAATCCTGCGGCAGGGATCGCATGGCCCGTTGCAGCCAATCGACAGCTTCGGCGGTTTCCGCAGCTTCGGCCCGCCGCATCTGTTCCACATCACCCCACCCCGCAGCAGCGCGGCTGTGGCTGGCCCGACGACGGCGCGCGTCTTCGGCGGCATTGACGACAACCCGGTACAGCCAGGTGGTGAATTTGGCCTGTGCCCGGAACCCGGCAATTTTAGCCGGTAAAGCAGCACAGATATCCTGCGTCAGGTCCTCGGCCTGATCGGCCCGCCCGGTGAGGCGAAAGGACAGGCGAAAAACCCGATCATAATGCCGCGCCAACAGGGCAGCGAACGCGTCAGCGTCGCCTTTTGCGGCGGCTTTGGCCAGATCCTCATCCGATGTTGTCATGCGCATCACGATGGGTAAGACGGATCGGAAAGGTCAATCCTTGGCGGCAGGACGAAAAAAATCAGAAATGATCCGCCGAGGCCATTTTCCAGTCCTTTGCAAACTCATCCGGGATCGCGTCCGTCAACAGAACACCTTCGTCGATGAACGTGTAGAGATCGGCATAGGACCATTCCCGTTCATCCGCCGTACGGCGGCGAATATCGCCCGGATGCAAGTCCAAGACCTTTTCCTTGCCCATGGCACCCAGAAGTTCGCGAAAGCTCTCCAATGTGGCGTCGTGGAAACGATGAACCCGTTTGCGTTTTTGCGGCACGTGTACCGCGCGTCCACGGATCGGGTCCTGCGTTGCCACGCCCGAAGGGCAGCGGTTGGTGTTGCAATGCAACGCCTGAATGCAGCCCACCGCGAACATCATCGCCCGCGCGGCGTTGCACATATCGGCCCCAAGCGCGAATTTTTCGACCATGTCATAGCCGGTGGCCACCTTGCCCGAACAGATGATCCGAATCTTGTCGCGCAGGCCCACGCCGCGCAGGCAGTTGTTGGCGAAGATCAGCGCCTCGTTCAGCGGCATCCCCAGACGGTTGGTGAATTCGACCGGTGCCGCGCCGGTGCCGCCCTCGGCGCCGTCGATTGTGATGAAATCGGGCAGAATGCCGGTTTCCAACATCGCCTTGCAGATCGCCATGAACTCGGACGGCCTGCCGATACACAGCTTGAACCCAATGGGTTTGCCGTCCGACATCTCTCGTAGATGTTGCACGAAATGCAACAAGCCGGTCGGCCCCTCAAAGGCCGAGTGGATGGGCGGAGAGATGACATCCTGATGCTCGGGCACGCCACGGATTTCCGCGATTTCCTTGTCGACCTTGGCGGCTGGCAGCACCCCGCCATGAGACGGCTTTGCACCCTGAGACAGCTTGATCTCAATCGCTTTGACCACATCCTTCTTGGCCTTTTCAGCGAACAGGTCCTTGTCGAACCCTCCTTCCGGCGTACGACACCCGAAATACCCGGTGCCAATCTGCCAGATGATATCGCCACCTTCGGCCAGATGGTGCGGGGACAGGCCCCCCTCACCCGTGTTATGCGCAAAACCGCCGTCCTTAGCCCCGCCGTTCAGTGCCCGGATCGCATTGGCGCTGAGCGCACCGAAGCTCATGGCCGACACGTTAAGACGCGAGGCGCTGTAGGGTTTGGTGCATTGCGGACCTCCCAGCATGATCCGCTCTTCGCTTTCCGGAACCTCTTTGGGCGCAAGCGAGTGATTGGCGCGGTGATATCCCACAGTCAGGATATCGTATTGCGTGCCGAAGGCCTGCGTATCCACCTGCCCTTTGGCCCGCGAATAGACCAGGCTTCGAATGATCCGGTTGTAAGGGCGCCCGCTTTCGTTGGTCTCCACGAAATACTGCCGGATTTCCGGGCTGACGAATTCCAGCATGTACCGGAAATGGCCCAGAACCGGGTAGTTGTTCAGTACGTTGTGCTTGGTGGTCAGCATGTCGTACAGGCCGATCACCGCATAAGGGACCAGAATGACCAGCAACCAATGGGCCGGTGGCCAGAAAAACCCCCACAGCAAGGTCAGGGGAAGGCACACATAGCTCAGGACATAATAGAGTCTGCGTACAATCATTTCGTGCTCTCCCAAAGTGCTGCCATATCAACCTTGTAGCAACCGTGGATCAAATCGGCATTTGATTGCAAGCGTTTGCGCCCCGGGCTCACGCGATCCGACGGGATTGTGAGGCAGGCAGAGGATTTGGCGGCAGTTGATCCAAGCTTCGGCAGTAGGTATGCCGAAACAGAGGTAAACTTGGGCAGGACAACCGGCCGTGACACAAACCCGACCCGCCGTCCGGACCACGGCCATCATGTTCACCGCCGTTTTCGTGGGCGGCGCGGCAGGGTCCCTGCTGCGCGAGGCGTTTTCGGCCCAGATTCCCGGCGCTCCGGTGCTGACGGCGACCTTCGGGATCAATGTCGTGGCCTGTTTCGTGCTTGGTTGGCTGTATGCGGTTCGAAACCGTGTCCACGCGCATGTGTTGCATCTGGGGGCTGTCGGGTTCTGCGGTGGGCTTTCGACCTTTTCCTCTTTTGTGGCCGAACTGGAACGAATGGCCGAAGCCCACCTATTGAGTGCGATTTCAGCCGCCTCGCTGGAAATTGCCGTCGGCCTTGCCGCTGCCATTCTGGGTGAGTCCATCGGGCGGCGGGTACACGGCCCGAGGTCGGCGGGATGAGCGCGTTTTTCCTTCACGCGATGTTCGGACTGGGCGGTGGATTGGGCGCAGTTCTGCGGCACTGGATCGCTTTGCGCGTCCACCATGACCTGCCCTTTGCAACGCTGATCGTAAACGTCTTGGGCAGCTTTCTTCTGGGTCTATGGGTTGGATACCTCGGCGGGCCGGTCGATCTGGGTGAGGAGGAAAGACGGCTGGTATTTGGCTTCTGCGGTGGCTTTACCACCTTTTCCAGCTTTGCCTATCAATCGCTGGAACTGCGGCGGGAACGGACGATTGTGCTGGCAGCCGGGAACATCCTGTTCAGCCTTGGCCTGTGCTGGTTTGCCCTGTGGCTGGGGTTGGTGCTGATGCGCTAATGCGCGGCAACGGCAGCCTGCGTGCCAGGTTTGGGCGCTTTGCAGAAAAACAGCAGCGGTATCGTTGCCAAGGCCAGCAATCCCAGATTGTTGAAGACAGTCAGATAAGAAATCAGCTCGGCCTGCTGGCCGATCACCTGCCCCAGAATGGCAGCCCCTTCGGCACTTTCCGGCGTCAGGCCGAGCGGCTGCAGATAGGCCTGCGCCGCCGAGTTGTAAGGCGTCACATTCTGGCTCAGCACCGCCGTATTTGTCTGCAACCCGCGCACGACCCATGTGCCCACCAGAGATATCCCAACCGATGAGCCCAGTTGCCGGGTCACGTTGAACAGGCCCGATGCCTCGTCCTGCCGCGATTTCGAAATGCTCTCGAAGGCCAGAATCGACATCGGAACAAAAACCAGCCCCATGCCCAACCCGCTTACAGCCCCCGGCCAGGCCAGTTCCCAAAACCCGGCATTCATGTTCAGCGCGCCCATCATGAAGTTGCTTGCGGCCGTCAACAGCATCCCCACCCCGGCCAGAAGACGCGGATCGAACCGCGACACCAGCACCGCTCCGGTCACAACCATCGATAGCCCGGCGGTGATGCCACGCGGAATGAACAGATGCCCCGAGGCGATAACGGGATAATCCAGCAGGTTCTGCACAAAGGTCGGCAGGATCGCGATGCCGCCAAACAGCGAGATGGCAAAACCCGCGATAACCAGATTGCACAGGGCAAAGTTGCGATCTGCGAAAAACCGCAGGTCCACTACTGGCCGTTTGGTGGTCAGCGCGTGGACGATGAACCCCAATGCGCCCAGAACCGACGCGATCAGCGCCACCTGAATGACGCGGGACGACAGCCAATCTTTGGTCTCGCCCTGATCAAGGATGAACTGCAAACAGCCGATGCCAATTGCCAGCAGGGCCAGACCCGCCCAATCGATCCGCACCTCTTCGGTTTCATCCTCTGGCAGCTCGCCCGCCAGCAGCAGCAGCGCCATCGCGGCCACCGGAAGGTTGACGAAAAACACCATCCGCCACGAGAAATACTCGGTCAGAAGCGCCCCGACCGTCGGCCCCAACACGGGGGCCACCACGACGCCCAGGCCAAAAACGGCCATCGCCTGTCCACGTTTTTCACGGGGGAAGGCATCGAACAGGATGGATTGGGATAGCGGGATCAGGAATGCGCCGAACATGCCCTGGGCAAGGCGAAAGATGACAATGGTCTCAAGGCTCCAGGACAGGCCGCACATGACGGACATCGTGGTGAAACCGGTGATGGCCGTCAGGATCAGCCGCCGGCGCCCGACCCGGCGGGCAACAAAGCCGGTCAGGGGCATGGCGACAACCGCAGAGACGATATAGCTGGTCAGAATCCAGGTCGCCTGATCGGTCGTGGCCCCGAACGCGGCCTGAATATGGGGCAGCGCGACGTTGACGATGGTGCTGTCCAGCACCTCGAGAATGGCGCTGAGCACAACGGCGACAACAATCACCGGGTTGACGCGGCTGGCTGCCGAATCGGTCATTTGCCGGGCTGGTCCGCTGTGGTGTCCACGGTCACTTTGCTGCTGCCACCCACGCGCAGCGGCATATCGGTCGGATCAAGTTCCACACGCACCGGGAACCGGCGGGTCACCTTGACCCAGTTGCCGCTGGCGTTCTCGGACGGCAACAGCGAGAACGTGTCCCCCGATCCGCGCCCGATCGAGGCCACTTTGCCGATCAAGGTCACCCCGGGAAGCATATCAACCTTCACCGTGACCGGCTGGCCGGGCCGGATCCGCGGCAGTGCAGTTTCCTTGAAATTCGCGTCCACCCACCATTCCGAAGCCTCGACGATGGAAAACTGTGGTGCGTTGGCTGAAACCGCCGATCCAGGACGCAGGGACAGGTTGGCG
This sequence comes from Ruegeria sp. AB10, assembly GCF_056542745.1. Classification (NCBI taxonomy): domain Bacteria; kingdom Pseudomonadati; phylum Pseudomonadota; class Alphaproteobacteria; order Rhodobacterales; family Roseobacteraceae; genus Ruegeria; species Ruegeria sp. AB10. The sequence goes on from NZ_JBQGAI010000004.1 coordinate 198,654, forward strand.
ACCCAGCCATCTGCGGTGGCGTAGACTTTGGTCCAGTTCAGATCGGCCTGTGCAATCTCAAGCTGCGCGCGCGCGGCCAAGACTTCGTCCTGCTTCGCGGCAAGCCCGCTTTGCAGCGCCAACAGTTCGGATTGACTGGTGGTCAGACGGGCCGAGGCCTCGGCAAACGCCGTTGTCGCCTGATCCAGCGAGACCTGCGCCACATCGCCGTCCGAAAACAGCGCTTTGGACCTTTCAAAATTGTTTTTGGCGGTGTTGTAGGCCGATTGAGACGACTGAACCGCAGCCTCAGCTGCGGTAATCTGATTGGAATAGGATTGCGCCTGTTGCAGCGAACTGTCCAGATCGGCCTGTGCCTGATCCACAGAGGCCTTGAATTGCGTAGCGTCGATCGTGAACAGCAGATCACCCGCCTTGATCGGCTGGTTGTCGGTGATCGGAACCTCGGCGACCTGCCCGGTCACCTGCGCTGCCACGTTAATGATGTTGGCGCCGACATAAGCGTCTTTGGTCGAGGGATACCGTTCCTCGTGCTGCCAATACAGAAACAGCCCGGCGGCGATGGCGATCAGCATGGCTGCGACGGCGGCGATTTTGACGGACTTCATGCTTCGGGCCTCTCGCAGGTCATTACATCGGATAGGTGTGCATCCGCACCGCCAGATTTCCCATGATCCAGACGGTCCCGAGGATGATGATCAGCAGCACCAGCGTGGAAAACAGGATCAGATCGAGGTCTTCGCGGCTGCTGCGGCGGCGGTCGATATGCAGGAAATAGACCAGTTGCACGATCAGTTGCGCCAGCCCCAGCAATGCGATCGAAAGGTAAACCCCCTTGGTTTCGATGCCGTATTTGTAGGCGATGAGGAACACCGCCGCCGTCAGCAAAAGCGAGCCGCCATAGCCGATGACATACCGCCGACGTTCGCGCCGGTGCATCTCGCTGCGCTTATCCATAGGTCAGCCCTCCGAAATAAACGATGGTGATGATGCCGATCCAGATCAGGTCGAGAAAGTGCCAGAGCAGCGCCAGCCGCACGACGCGCGACATCAACAGGTCGGTCAGGCCGAACATCCGCAGTTGGATGCCCAGAACGATCAGCCACAAACACCCTGCCGCGACGTGTAGGCCGTGTAGCGGCACCAAGCCGTAGAACGCGGACAGGAATCCACTGCGCTGGGGGATGCCACCCTTTTCAGCCATGGCCAGGAAGTCGCGGATCTCCAGCACCAGAAAGCTTAGGCCCAATACCAGCGTCACGCAGAACCAGAATACGATCCGCCATCTCGGCAGGTTGTATTTCAGCGCCAGCATCGCCAGACCCACGGTCAGACTGCTGGTCAGCAGGATCAGCGTTTGGGCAAAGATGCTGTAAAGGTCGAACAGCTCATGCGGCCCCGGCCCCCCCACCTGTGCGTCGATCATGGTGATGTAGATCGCGAACATCAGGCCGAAATAGACCAGATCGCTCATCAGAAAGACCCAGAATCCGAAGGTGACGACCTCGGTGGCCCGGTGGGCGCTTTCATGGCGCCGCCCAAGGTTCAGACCGGGATAGCTATGGGTGGGCGCGCGCTTCATGTCGCAGCCTCCAGATCGGGACGGGCAAGGCCGCGGTTTTCCGGGGCGGTTTCATGGTCACGATCCACGGCTGAGGCGTTGCGCACCAGATCGAGCCAGGCTTCGTGCTGCCTGCGCACCTCTTCGGCGGGGATGACCTCTTCAAAGTTGATGTTGAAGGTCCAGGCGATAAGGGACACAAGCATCAGCACTGTCATCAAAGCCGCCAGCCACCAGATCCACCAGACCAGCGCGAACATCCACACACCGCTGAGCACACATAGGGTAAACCCGATCGCAGTATTGCGCGGCATCGTGATGTCCTCATAGGCGTCGGGGCTGGGGTAGGCCTCGCCCCGCTCTTTGGCGGCGGCGAAATTATCCCGGTCGGTCACCTGCGGGATGATGGCAAAGTTATAGGGCGGCGGCGGTGACGGGATCGACCATTCCAGCGTGCGCCCGTCCCAAGGGTCACCAACAGGGGCGCGGGTTTTCTCACGGTCCCGGATGCTGACCCACAGCTGGACGAGGATGGACAGCAGCCCGCATGTGATGATCAGAGCACCGACAATCGCGACGATCATGTAGGGATGGAAAGAGGCGTCGCTATAGCTGAAGGACCGGCGCGGCATCCCCATGAGACCCACGAAATAGAGCGGCATGAAGGTCAGCAGGAACCCGACTGTCCAGCACACGACCGAAACCCGGCCCCAAAACTCGTTCAGGCGGAACCCGAAGGCCTTGGGGAACCAGTAGTTATAAGCCGCCAGCAGGCCGAACAGCACGCCCGGTAGCAGCGCGTTGTGGAAATGCGCAACAAGAAACAGCGTATTGTGCACCTGATAGTCGACCGTCGGGTTGGCGAGGATCACGCCCGACAACCCACCGATGACAAACAGCATCAGGAAGGCCAGGCCATACAGCATCGGAACCGAAAACCGGATGCGACCGCGGTACAGGGTGGCCATCCAGTCATAGACCTTCACCCCGGTCGGGACGGCGATCAGCATGGTTGCAATGCCAAACACCGCATTGATCAGCGCGCTTTGGCCCATGGTGAAGAAGTGATGCAGCCAGACGGTGAAGGAGAGTACCGCGATACACATGGTGGCTATGACCAGCGAGTTGTACCCGTACAGCCGCTTGGCGGAGAAGGTGGCAAACACCTCGGAATAGATGCCATAGGCGGGCAGAACCAGCAGGTAGACCTCGGGGTGGCCGAACAGCCAGAACAGGTTGGCATAATTCATCATGTTGCCGCCCAGGTCGTTGGTGAAAAAGTGGAAGTCCAGATACCGGTCCGCCGCCAGCATCAGCGCGGCAACACCAAGCGGCGGCATGGCAAAGATGATCAGGATCGAGCTGCTGATGATCGTCCAGCAATACATCGGCAGCCGCATGAACTTCATCCCCGGTGCCCGCAGCTTGTAGATCGTGACGGCAAAGTTGATGCCGGTTAGCGTTGTCCCGATGCCCGAGACAAAGATGGCCCAGATCCAATAGTCCGGCCCCACCCCGGGATTGAACGCTGCACCGGTATAGGGCGGGTATGCCGTCCAACCTCCGGTCGAGAAATTGCCCACCACCAGCGACACCATCAGCATCATACCGGCCGAGACCGTCAGGCCGAGACTGATCTGGTTCATCACCGGAAAGGCCACGTCCCGCGCACCGATCATCAGCGGCACCAGATAGTTCGCAACGCCAAAGACAAAGGGCACGGCCACAAAGAACACCATGATAGTGCCGTGGGTGCTGAACAGTTCGGCGAAATGTTCGGCCTCAAGGAAACCATCGCCCGGCCCTGCCGCCTGCTGGGCGCGCATGACCACGCCCTCGAGCACGCCCCGCGCCAGCATGACGATGGCAAACACGATATACATGATGCCGATCTTCTTGTGATCGGCGCTGGTCAGCCAGTCACGCCACAGCGGCCCCCACAGGCGGAACCATGTCAGCAACCCGACCACGGCGATCACGCCGACGACAACAATGCCAGCGGCCGCGTTCGCCACGATTTCGTTGGTGTTGGGCGTTTGGATCAGACCTGCGATTGGAAACGCGTCCCAGCTCAGGCGGCCAAAGAAACCGGTATCGGTCATTGCGGGGCCTCCTGCCCAAACTCAACCGTTCCCGGCTGTTGATCCGTCGGCAGAGGTTGCCCGCCGTGATAACGATGCAGAATGGACTGGAACAGATCACCCTCCTCCAACGTGAAATACAGAGCATTGAGCGGCATAAGGGCAGTCCCCAAAGCCGCCTGTACTTCGTCCCGATCCGTACGCATCGCGAGCGTGCGATAGGTGTCCTCGGTCAGGGGGATGCCGTGGGCGCGGACACTTTCAACCCAGGCGTTGAAATCCTCAGGCTGCATGGCCTGAGTCAGGAACTTCTGTTTGGTGAAACCACGGCCGTTATACTGCGTGTTTTCGCCCTGCATCGTCTTGGGCGCGTCCGCCACCAGATGCAGTTTTGTCGTCATCCCCGGCATGGCGTAAATCTGCCCGGCCAATGCCGGGATCATGAACGACTGCATGACCGTGTCCGTGGTCAGCGTCATTGCAACCTGTTGTTTGACCGGAATGCCCAACTCACCGACGGTTGCGATACCCAGATCGGGGTAGATGAACAGCCATTTCCAATCGAGACCGACAACCTGCACGTTCAGCGCCGGGGTCTCGCCGAAAGCAGCGGAATAAGGATCCAGCCGATGCGTCGCTTTCCACAGATAGAAGGACAACAGCGCCACAATCAGCACCGGCACGCCCCACATGACGAATTCCAGCCGGGCGGAAAAATCCCATTTCGGCCGATAGGCGGCTGAGTCACCTTTGCGCCGCCGATACCGCAGGGCAATCAACGGCACCAGAACCAACACCGGCAGCACCGCCACCATGATCAGAACGGTTGCGCGCAACAGATGCGTTTTCTGGATCGCGGCAATCGGCCCCTGCGGGTCCATGAAACTGCCACTCGCCCACGCCATCTGCGCCGAAGCCGCCACAATCGTGACTGCAAGCGGTATTGCACATGACAGATTTGAAGGTCTGAGCAAAGCCACGCCTGGATGTCCTCTTGTCCTTCGTTTCGGCCAACTATCGGCAGAGTCAGGAAATTTCTCAAGGTTTTTTCCAAAACCACCAATTGTATCAGGCACTGTCCCATCAACCGGACCTCAACAGACGCAGGTGCCGCTGTTGACTTAACCTCACGACCGGGCGAGACATTCCGGTGATGCGTCGGATATTAATCGCTTTCAGTCTCTGGTGCCTGTCGACGGGTGCGTACGCGCAGGACCGCGCGGCGGTTGAACGGCAATTCCAGGCGTGGCTTCAAGATACGGTTTGGCCTCAGGCCAAGGCCAAAGGCGTCTCACGCAAGACGATGAAACGGGCTTTTGACGGGGTAACGCTCAACTGGAAGCTGCCGGATTTGGTACCGCCGGGCCAAGCGTCGCAGACACCCAAACACCAAAAACAGGCAGAGTTCGGGTCGCCCGGGCGCTATTTCAACGCGGGCTCCGTTCAGGGGGCCACGGCCATCGGGCGGCAGATGGCGCGCCGCCACGCGGCGGCCTTGGCTCAGGTCGAAGCGCAAACCGGCGTGCCCGGCCGCATCATCCTTGCCATCTGGGGCCGCGAGAGCGGATACGGTCAGGTCCCCATCCGCCACAACGCGTTTCAGGTGCTGGGCACAAAGGGCTTCATGAGCACCCGTGCCCGGTATTTCACCGATGAACTGATCGCCGCATTGCAAATTGCCGAGGCCGGGCACGCCCCGTCCAGCACTTTGAAAAGCAGCTGGGCCGGGGCGTTGGGCCAACCGCAATTCATGCCCTCGAACTTTCTGACCTATGCGGCGGATGGCAACGGTGACGGGCGGTCCGATATCTGGGCCTCACCCGAGGATACAATCGCATCCATCGGGAATTTCCTATCTCAACACGGCTGGATCGCCGGGCGCGACTGGGGATTCGAAGTGACCGTCCCAGCCTCGGTGTCTTGTGCCCTAGAAGGGCCGGATCAGGGCAAGCCCATTCAGGACTGGGCCGCGATGGGCATAACCCGCGTGTCGGGCAAACCGTTTCCGAACCATGAACTGCAGGGCGAAGGCTTTCTGATGATGCCCGCAGGGCGCAACGGCCCCGCCTTCCTCGTCACGCCAAATTTCTACGTTCTGAAGGATTACAACAAAAGCGATCTCTACGCCCTGTTCGTGGGCCATGTCGGAGACCGCATTCAATTTGGCGTAGGGGATTTCAGCGCCCGCTGGGGCAAGGTCGGCAATCTCTACCGGTCCGATGTGGCCGCCATGCAGAGAGCGTTGGAGCGCCACGGCCATGATGTTGGCGGCGCAGACGGGTTGCCGGGATTCAAAACCCGCCGTTCGATCGGGCGCTGGCAACAGGCCACTGGGCGCACCCCGACCTGCTTTCCCGAAACCAGCATGAAAGCCGCCCTGAAACCTTAGCGATTCGCCTTGCGCCTTGCGCCATCGGGGCGGTCAAACCCGCCCCCGAGGGCCAGCGCAAATTGCACCCTTCACAAAAGTGTTAAGAAGCTCGGCAGTTTCATCATTATATTTCGGAACCACCCCGGGTTTCATTCACAATCCACCTATAGCGGCCTCTTTTTCAGGCAAAGGCTTTATCCTTTTTTGAAATAGTGCCACTTTCCCCGGCAGTGAAAGGCGACTTTTGCAAACACGTTCCCGACTTCAAACCGAGAGACTGCGACGCGGTGTTCATTGCGATCTGACAGAGCAATCCTTGAACCATCGGCGATCTTTCTGAGTCGGACAAACATAGCGGTCGGCAGCCATCCTGAACTGATGCGGGTGCCGTGCCGCCAAAAATGGGAGTAGAACAACATGAACAAGTACATTCGGACATCTCTGGCGGGGCTGTTGACCTCGACCATGATTACCGGCGCTGCTTTTGCCGCAGGGACCCATCCTGAAACCGGCGAGGCGCTGGCGGATGACCAGACCTTTGTCTATCGCATTCTGGACGAGCACAGCTCGGTCGATCCGCAGGTGGTCGAGGACGTAACGGGCGCTGAAATCGTCCGCGACCTGTTCGAGGGCCTGATGAACCAGGACGCGGACGGAAACCTGATCCCCGGCGTTGCCACTGGTTACACCACCAACGACACCAAGGACGTTTACACCTTTACCCTGCGCGATGACGCCAAATGGTCCAACGGCGACCCGGTGACCGCCAGTGATTTTGTCTTTGCCTGGAAACGCGCCGTCGATCCCGCCCTGTCCTCGCCCTATGCCTGGTTCATGGAACTGATGTCGATCGAGAACGCATCGGAAATCATTGCCGGCGAAAAACCGGTGGATGAGTTGGGCGTGACTGCCATCGACGACAAAACGCTTGAGGTCAAGCTGAGCGCGCCGCTGCCGTATTTCGCGCAGATGACCACGCATTCGACCACCTTCCCCGCCCCGCAGAAAGTCATCGAAGAGTTCGGCGACGCCTGGACAAAACCTGAAAACATCGTCTCGAACGGCGCCTATGTGCTGACAGAACACCTGCCGCAGGAACGCTCGGTCCGCGAACGCAACGAGATGTATTGGGACAACGACAACACCATCATCGACAAGGTCGTGGCGATGGTCATCAACGACGAAAACGTCGCCCTGACCCGCTATCTGGCCGGTGAGCTGGATCGCACCGAAGTTCCCGCAGGCCAGTTCCCCCGTCTGCAGAAAGAAAACCCCGAAGAAGCCATCAGCTTCCCCCGTCTGTGCAACTATTATTACACCTTCAACCTGTCCGAAGGTGGCCCCGAAGAATTCAAGGACCCCAAGGTCCGTCAGGCCCTGTCGCTGGCCGTTGACCGTGACATCATCACCAAGAACGTCAAAGCAGGCGGCGAGCCGCCCGCATACACGTTCGTTCCCGAAGCCACCGCCGGCTTCACTGTCCCCGCCGTGGAAATGGCTTCGATGACGCAAGCCGAGCGCGACGAGTTGGCCAAGGAACTGCTGGCCGAGGCCGGTTATGGCCCGGACAATCCGCTGAGCTTCGAGATGGTCTACAACACCGACGAAGCGCATAAGAAAGTGGCCGTGGCCCTCAGCCAGATGTGGAAACAGAAGCTGGGCGTTCAGGTCGAACTGGCCAACATGGAATGGAAAGTGTTCCTGGAAGAGCGCGGCAACCAGAACTTCGATCTGGCCCGTGGTGCATGGTGTGGCGACTATAACGAAGCCTCGACCTTCCTGGACCTGCTGCAATCGGATTCCGGCTATAACGACGGCAAGTACAACAACGCCCGCGTTGACGAACTGCTGGCCGAGGCGAAAACCTCGGACGATCCGGCCCCCCTGTATACCGAGGTTGAACGGATCATCGCGCAGGAAACTCCGGTTATCCCGATCTATCACTATGCTGGTGTCTACATGATGGACAGCGATGTCGGAAACTGGCCGGTCAATAACGTAGAGCAGAACTGGTACTCCAAGAACCTCTACAAACGCGCCGAATAACCATCCTTAAAACACGCTTTGCCCCGAGAATCTCTTCGGGGCAAAGCCAATAATGGGGGCATGAAATGCTTGCCTATATCATCCGGCGATTGTTGATCGCCGTTCCGACGATACTGCTGCTGATCGTCGCCTGTTTCTTTCTGATGCACTTCGCGCCCGGCGGGCCATTCACGTCAGAGCGGCCTCTGCCGCCGGCGGTTCTGGCCAATATCGAGGCGCGCTACGGGCTGGACCAGCCGCTGTGGAAACAGCTTTGGGACTACCTCTACAATATCGTGGTGCATTTTGACTTCGGCCCGTCCTTCAAATTCAAGGACCGGGACGTCAATGACATCATCGCGCAGGGTTTCCCGATCTCGCTGACCTATGGCTCGCTGTCCTTTCTGGTTGCGACCGTCATCGGCGTGGGTCTTGGGATCGCCGCTGCGATCAAGCACAACAGCTGGATCGACTATTTCGCTGTTGGTCTGGGCATTGCCGCGCAGGCGCTGCCGAACTTCATCATGGGTCCGATTCTGATCCTGACTTTCACCCTGTGGCTGGGTTGGCTGCCCGGCGGGGGCTGGAACGGTGGTCAGTGGCAATATCTGATCATGCCGGTGATTGCACTGGCGACCTCATACATGGGGTCGATCGCCCGGATTACGCGGTCGTCGATGCTTGAGGTTCTGAACTCGAACTTCATCCGCACCGCCCGCGCCAAGGGTCTGCCGACCAGAACCGTGATCTGGCGCCATGCGCTGAAACCCACCTTGCTGCCGGTTGTGTCCTATCTGGGTCCGGTCTTTGTCTACGTGCTGACCGGATCGGTTTTTGTGGACATCTATTTCTCGACCGGTGGTCTGGGGCAGGCCTATGTCGGCTCAGCCCTGTCGCGGGATTACGCAGTGCTGCTGGGGGTCACGATCCTGTACGGCGCGCTGACCGTCATCGTGAACCTGCTAACCGACCTGGCCTACGCCTGGTTCGATCCGAAAATCCGCTACTGAGGGGCTGGCAATGCTTGGAAAATCACAAAAAGCCGCCCAACTGGCCGAAGATGTCACCGACTACACGGTCATTCAGGGGCGTTCGCTCTGGCAAGACGCGCGGATGCGCTTTGTCCGCAACAAGGCCGCAATGGCCAGTGTGTTCATTCTGGTGTTGATCGTTCTGTTCACGATCCTCGGCCCGTATTTCGCCGTGTGGAACAACGAGGAGATCGACTGGAACGTCATGGGTGACGTGCGCGGCATGGGTATGCCCTCCGTCGAGACCGGGCACTTTTTCGGGGTCGATGACTTGGGCCGCGACCTTTACAGCCGGGTCATTCAGGCGACGACCACCTCGTTGCTGGTGGGGCTGATCGGGGCTGCGACTGCGCTGATCGTAGGCACCTTCTATGGTATCGCGGCAGGCTACATCGGCGGGCGCACCGACAGCGTGATGATGCGTTTCGTCGATATCCTGCTGGCCATCCCGGCCACACTGATCATCATCCTGTTGCTGGTGGTCGCAGGGCGGTCGTTCTTCATGCTGTTCATCGCCCTCGGCGCGGTCGGCTGGCTGACTATGGCGCGGATCGTCCGGGGACAGACCCTGACCCTGAAAAACCGCGAATTCATCGAGGCCGCACGGGCCGCCGGTGTCAGCGAGTTCACCATCATGTATCGCCATATCCTGCCCAACCTGTTGGGTGTGGTGATCGTCTATGCCTCGTTGCTGGTGCCCGAGATGATCCTGACGGAAAGCTTCATCTCGTTCCTCGGCCTCGGGATCTCGGAACCCTACACTTCGTTGGGTCGTCTGATCGCCGAAGGGGCGGGCACGATGGGCTATGGTACCCTATGGCAGCTGTTGTTCCCCCTGACATTCTACGTCGCCATCATCATCACGATGTTCTTCATCGGCGATGGTCTGCGTGACGCTCTGGACCCGAAGGATCGCTGATATGAGCCTGTTTTCTGTAAAAGACCTGAGCGTCCAGTTCGACACCCCCGATGGCGTGGTCGAGGCCGTCAAAGGCATCAGTTTCGACATCAACCCGGGCGAATGCCTTGGTATCGTCGGCGAAAGCGGGTCTGGCAAAAGCCAGACCTTCATGGCCGCGATGGGACTGTTGCCACCGGCCGGGCGGGCCTTGGGATCCGCCACGCTGAACGGCGAGGAAATCCTGAACCTGCCCATCAATAAGCTGAACAAGATTCGCGGCGACGACGTCGGCATGATCTTTCAGGATCCGCTGACCGCGCTGACTCCGCATTTGCGGGTTGGCCAGCAAATGCGTGAGGTTCTGCAAGTTCATGAAGGGCTGCAGGGTTCTGCTGCACGGGCGCGGTGTCTGGAATGGCTGGAACGTGTCCGCATCCCTGAGGCGAAGCGGAGGCTGAACCAATACCCGCACGAGCTGTCGGGCGGGATGCGCCAGCGCGTCATGATAGCCATGTCGATGCTGTGCAATCCCAAGCTGCTGATCGCGGATGAGCCCACGACCGCGCTGGACGTGACCGTTCAGGCCGACATTCTGGACCTGATGGTGCGCCTGCAAAAGGACGAAGGCACCGCGATTGCACTGATCACCCATGACATGGGCGTTGTCGCACGGATGTGCGACCGCATTCAGGTCATGCGGTTGGGTCAGTTCGTCGAGGCCGGGGACACGCGCGAAATCTTCCGCGCGCCGCAGCACGAATACACCCGTACGCTGCTGGAGGCGATGCCGCGCATCGATGCGGGCGACGCACCAAAGGCGTTGGCCAAGGTCGATGAGCCGCTGCTTAAGGTCGATGACGTCAAGGTGCACTTCCCGATCCATGTCTCGGGCGGGTTGTTTGGGCACAAGGTACCGCTGAAGGCCGTCGATGGGGTCAGCTTTGACATCCGCAAGGGGGAAACACTGGGCGTCGTGGGCGAGTCCGGCTGCGGCAAGTCCACGCTGGCGCGGGCGGTGCTGCAACTGATCGAACCCAGCGCAGGCAACGTCAGCTGGCTGGGCCACCCAATCGTCGGGCTAAGACGGGCAGAACTGAACAAGTACCGCAAGGATCTTCAGATCGTGTTCCAGGACCCGCTGGCCAGCCTTGATCCACGGATGACGATCTCGGCCTCGATTGCCGAGCCGCTGAAGACCTACCGCCCCGACCTGACCGATCGCGAACGCAAGGACTTGGTCGCGCAGATGATGGAGCGGGTCGGCCTGAAAGCCAACATGATCAACCGCTACCCGCACGAGCTGTCCGGCGGTCAGAACCAACGGGTCGGAATTGCACGGGCGATGATCAACAAACCCAAGCTGATCATCTGTGACGAGGCGGTTTCGGCGCTGGATGTGTCCATTCAGGCGCAGATCGTGGAACTGCTGCGCGAGTTGCAGCAAGAATTCGGTCTGTCGATGATCTTCATCAGCCACGACCTGTCGGTGGTGCGGGCGGTGTCGAACCGGATCATGGTTCTGTATCTGGGCCGGATCGTCGAACTGGGTGACGGAGAGGTGATCTGTTCCGATCCGATCCACCCCTACACGAAGTCCCTGATTTCAGCGGTGCCGATCCCGGACCCGGAGGTCGAACGGACCCGTCAGCGGTTGAAACTGCCTGGTGAACTGCCCTCGCCTATGGATCCGAAAGCTGCGCTTCGGTTCCTGCCCAGCCGGTTGGCCGCAGGTGAAACCAACTATGTACCGAAGCTGAGCGAGGTGAGACCCGATCATTTCGTGGCCGAACATGACCCGCTGGACGCCATCATAAACACGGGCTGAGCCCCCTGCCCCGAAGCCAGTTACCCGGCTTCGGGGCAAATTGCTGCGACACCTCCGACCGGCCGCTTTTTCCCTGCCAGGGCACACATCGGGCGGATGCCTCATTTCGCCGCAGAGGGCGCAGAAAACCGCGATGTTTCAGCATGTGGGACCCGATCGTTTTGACTTATACCCCCCTGGGTGGCACCATCTCGGAAAATCGCGGTCTGAATTCCCGTTGGCGTTGAATGTTCGCGCCACGGGTCCTAAGAGGTCTTCGTAGCAAACAGACTGCCAGACATTGTTTAAGTAACTTGAGAGGTCAAATGGCACGTAAAGTCACAAAGGCGATCTTCCCCGTTGCAGGACTTGGCACCCGGTTCCTGCCAGCAACAAAGTCGGTCCCGAAAGAGATCATGACTTTGGTCGATCGCCCGCTGGTGCAATACGCCATCGACGAGGCGCGCGCCGCCGGTATCACCGAATTCATCTTTGTAACGTCACGGGGCAAATCCGCTCTGGAGGACTATTTCGACCACAATCTGGTTCTCGAGCAGGAATTGAAAGCCAAGGGCAAGGATCAACTGCTGGAAACGCTGAGCGCGACCAACATGGAAAGCGGCGCAATCGCCTATATCCGCCAGCACAAAGCGCTGGGTCTGGGCCACGCGGTCTGGTGTGCCCGCCGTCTGATCGGCGATGAACCCTTTGCGGTGATGCTGCCCGATGACGTGATCGCTGGCGACACGCCCTGCCTGAAGCAGATGGTCGAAGCCTATGAGGAAACCGGCGGCAACATGGTTGCGGCCATGGAAGTTCCGGCTGACAAAACCAGCGCTTACGGCGTTCTCGATGTGGGTGAAAACATCGGCTCGGTCGTCCGTGCACGCGGTATGGTCGAAAAACCGAAACCCGAAGAGGCGCCGTCGAACCTGGCCGTCATCGGGCGCTACATTCTGGGCCCATCGGTCCTGTATAACCTGAACCAGATGAAAAAGGGCAGCGGCGGTGAAATCCAGCTGACCGACGCCATTGCTGAAGACATCGGAAACGGTGTGCCAGTCTTTGGCTACAAGTTCGACGGTCAGCGGTTTGACTGCGGATCCAAATCCGGCTTCCTGCAGGCCACGGTTGCCTTTGCACTGGCCCGCGATGACCTACGCGAAGACCTGAGCCAATATCTGCACGACATCGTCGCCACAGGTCAGGCGGCGCAGTAAAGGGCTGCTTTCAGGATTTTGGCCGGGGCACTCAGCGCCCCGGCTTTTTTGTGCCCTCAAAGATTAGCAAAACGTTCTTCGGGCGTCCGGCCCGGTCAGACGGGATTCATGCACAGCACGGCAATGTGGCGCGCAATGCAATTGTCTGACCGACAGCCTCAGGAGGACGCCCGTGTCACAGAACTCTCCCCGATTTAACCTGCCTTTTCTGCAACCGTCGCAGGCTCAGAAACACGTCACTCATAACGAGGCGTTGCGGCAGTTGGACCTGATCACGCAACTGAGCGTGGCCACGACAAATGCCTCGACTCCGCCCGCCGTTCCGGATCAAGGAGAGGTGCACGCATTGGGCGCAGCCCCCACGGGGGATTGGACTGGGCAGGCCGGAAAGCTGGCCGCGTGGCTGGACAATGCCTGGCATTTCGTCACGCCCGGCACGGGCTGGCGTGCCTGGGACGAAAGCGCCGGGCAAACGAAAATCTGGGATGGTGCTGCTTGGATTGACCCTCCGGTCGCGACACAAAACCTGAACGGCATGGGGATCGCCACAAGTTATGACAGCACGAACCGCCTTTCGGTGCGGTCTCCGGCAACGCTTCTCAGCCATGACGGCGGCGGGCACCAGTTGAAGATCAACAAGGCCAATGCGGGCGACACTGCCTCGTTGCTGTTTCAATCCAACTGGACCGGACACGCCGAGATGGGTCTGTCGGGCAATACCAGCTTTGCGATCAAAGTCTCGCCCGATGGCAGCACCTGGACTGACGCGCTGAGCTTCGACCCCACGACCGGAGCCGCCAGCGGTGCGGCGATTCAGACCAGCGCCGATGACATTACCGCCGGTCGCCTGATGCGGGCGGATTATGGCTATGGCCCAGGCAACCTGCTGGGTGTCGCGGCGCAGAACGGCGGCACTCCGACCGGGGCCGTCATCGAACGCGGGTCGAACGCAAACGGTGATTATGTGCGCTTTGCCGATGGCACCCAGATTTGCACCGTCTCTCTGGCGGCCACAGGTTGCACGAATGCAGAAGGTGCCTTGTTCGCAAGCGGCGCAGCGGTCTGGGATTTCCCGGTGTCTTTCGCAGCAGGCTCAACCGTTGCGGTGTCCGGCAGCGGAGGCGCTGCCACCCGGTTCATGGGGTTTGATGCGCCGACTGACGCTCAGGTGGGGTTCAAGGTTCTGTCCACCGTAAGCGATGCGACGGCGCTGGCACCAACGGCCACTGCAATTGGCCGCTGGTTCTGATCTTGAATTGCCCGGGTTCGCGCCCGGGCTTTTACTTGGCGCGCAAATCCGCGTCTGCCTGATCCAGGAACCAGGCATAGGTTTCGCGAATTCCGTCTTCCAGACCAACACGCGCGCGCCAACCCATATCGGCCAGACGAGACACATCCATCAGTTTCCGCATGGTGCCATCCGGTTTGCTGACATCCTGTGTGATCTTGCCGGTGAATCCCGTGGTTTTCGCCACCAAGGCCGCCAGTTCCGCGATCGAGACATCCTCGCCGCAGCCCACGTTGATATGGCTCAGCATCGGTTGGGTGTTTGCCTCGTAGACGTCGCGCGGCAGGTCGAGCACGAACAGCGAGGCCTCGGCCATGTCATCCACATGCAGGAATTCGCGGCGGGGTTTGCCGGTGCCCCAGATCACGACCTCATCTTGCCCATCCCGCTGCGCCTCATGGAACCGACGGATCAAGGCAGGCAGCACATGGCTGTTTTCCGGGTGGAAATTGTCGCCCGGCCCATAGAGGTTGGTCGGCATGACCGAGCGGTAATCGACACCGTGTTGCCGGTTATAGCTTTCGCACAGTTTGATCCCGGCGATCTTGGCCACCGCATAGGGTTCGTTGGTCGGCTCAAGTACGCCGGTCAGCAACGCATCTTCGCGCATCGGCTGCGGCACAGCGCGCGGGTAGATGCAGGAACTGCCCAGTTGCAGCAGATGCTTCACCCCGGCGGCAAAGGCCTGATGGATCACGTTACATTCGATCATCAGGTTGTCGTAGATGAAATCCGCCGGATAGGTGTTGTTGGCGTGAATACCGCCCACCTTGGCCGCGGCCAGAATCACGACGTCCGGGCGTTCGGTCTGCATGAAGTCGCGCACGGCGGCCTGATCCGTCAGATCCAGCTCAGCATGCGTGCGGGTGACCAGCTCAAGCGCTTCGCCCGCATCCTTGCGATCCTGCAAACGGCGCAGGATTGCACCACCGACCATGCCGCGGTGACCTGCTACGTAGATCTTGCGCATGGCGCCCTCCTCAGCCGTTTTCCAGACTTACCGGCAACTCATAGCCATGCTCTTTCAACAGCGCATGGCGTTTCGCGGTCTTGAGGTCCTCGACGACCATCTCGGCGCACATTTCCTGAACAGTCAGTTCAGGTTCCCAACCCAGCTTGGTTTTGGCATTTGACGGATCACCCAGCAGCGTTTCCACCTCGGCCGGGCGGAAATATTGCGGATCGATCCGCATGATCACGTCGCCCGGCTTCAGGGCCGGTGCGTTGTCGCCCTCGATCGATTTGACCGTTGCAATCTCATCAACGCCCTCACCCGAGAACTCCAGCGTGACACCCAGTTCCGCCGCCGACCATTCGATGAACTGACGGACCGAGTACTGAACGCCGGTCGCGATCACGAAATCTTCGGGGTTGTCCTGTTGCAGCATCAGCCATTGCATCCGCACATAGTCTTTCGCGTGGCCCCAATCGCGCAGGCTGTCGATGTTGCCCATATACAGGCAGTTTTCCAGACCCTGCGCGATGTTTGCCAGACCACGGGTGATCTTGCGGGTCACGAATGTCTCGCCGCGGCGGGGGCTCTCGTGGTTGAACAGGATGCCGTTGCAGGCATACATGCCATAAGCCTCACGGTAGTTCACCGTGATCCAGTAGGAATACAGCTTGGCCACCGCATAGGGCGAGCGCGGGTGGAACGGCGTCGTCTCGCGCTGCGGGATTTCCTGCACCAGACCATACAGCTCCGAGGTCGAGGCCTGATAGAACCGGGTTTTCTTCTCAAGCCCGAGGAACCGGATCGCCTCAAGCAGGCGCAGCGTGCCGATGGCATCGACATCGGCAGTATATTCCGGGGATTCAAAACTGACCGCCACATGGGACTGCGCGCCGAGGTTGTAAACCTCGTCCGGCTGCACTTCTTGAATGATTCGCGTCAGGTTCGACGTGTCGCTGAGGTCACCGTAATGCAGGTGCAGTTTCGGGTTGGGAACATGCGGGTCCTGATAGATATGGTCGATCCGCTGCGTGTTGAACGAGGACGCGCGGCGCTTAATCCCATGAACTTCATAGCCTTTTTCCAGCAAGAATTCGGCCAGATAGGACCCGTCCTGTCCGGTAATACCGGTAATCAACGCCTTTTTTGTCATCGTTTTTTCCCACGGAATACTGTGTGCATCTTTGACGCCTCAGAAACAGCAAGAAGTCGCGGAATGCAACCCAAGGCGGGAAATCGCTGCGAAAACCGGCGGCAGGTTCCTGCCTGCACGCCGGTCAGGGAAATCGAACGATAACAGAGGTTTTGCAACAGCGACGAAGTCAGCGGCTACCGCTGTCTGCCGTGGTCAGCTTGCACCATATAACGGAACCGCGCTTTTGGCCCCATCCGCCAGCGCCTTGCTCTGATCCCGGCGCACCTGCTCGTAAAGGGCCAGCGCCTGATCCGAGAACAGGTGGCTTGGCGGCTCGACATGCACAAAGTTTGATTGCCCGTCCTGCCCACGCGCCAACATGGCATAGTCACGATCCGCAACCAGCTGTTTTGCATTGGGGTTCAGATAGCGGATGGCGAGGCCGATCCTACGGTCATCGGACCGGTTCGGGCCCGAGCCGTGAATGGTCAGCCCGTGATGCAGGGACATCTGTCCCGGTGCCAGTTCGATATGGGTCTTGTCGTCCTCTGCCACCTCAACGGCAACCTCCTGCCCGCGCGACAGCAGGTTGGTTTCGGAATAGGTGTCGTTATGCGGCAGGATCGGGTTCTTGTGGCTGCCCTGCACGAAATCCATGCAGCCGCTTGCGACCGTGGCCGGAGACAGCGCAATCCAGGCGGTGACCTGATCCGGCGTTTCACCCATGCCCCAATAGGTCAGGTCCTGATGCATACCCACGGTGTGATCGGTATGCGCCTCTTTGATGAAAAACTCGGCAGACCAGACCATGATATCCGGGCCCAAAACACCCTCGACCACATCCAAAACTCTGGGGTCCAGCGCGATCCTGGTCGCCAGCGGGATTACCAGATGCGCATTTACGCGCTTGTAGGTGTTCAACGGCAGGGGCAAATCCGCCGCCAGCCAATCCTGCTCGAGTTGTTCCAGTTCCGCACGTATCTCGGCGCTTTCCTGCGGTGAAAAAACCGTCAGTGGGAAAAGAAACCCGTCTTCCCAATATTGCGCGGATTGGGCTGCGGTCAGCGCGGTTTCAGACTGTGGGGCGGTTTGCGACATGGCTTACCTCATAGCTATGTGTCGCTGCAGGATAGGGCACAAACCAATCAGACCAGCGCGCAACCTCTTGCCCGTAAGGATAAGTTCAGCTTAGCCTTTGTTTATGTCGTCCCGCATCCCCTCTCTCAACTGGTTGCGCGTGTTCGAGGCCGCGGCCCGCACCGAAAGCTTTGCCCGCGCGGCCACTCAGCTGAACATGTCGGCAGCAGCCGTCAGCCAGCAGGTCAAGGCGTTGGAAACGCGGCTGGGCACCCCCCTGTTTCAACGTCATGCTCACGCGGTGACCCTGACCGAGGCGGGACGGGCCTATCTGCCGTCGGTCCAACAATCCCTGCTGATGCTGGAAACCGCCACTACAGGGCTATTTGGCGAAACCCGGGCACAACGGTTATTTGTGCAGTCCGTCCTGTTGTTCGCGCACGGCGTCATTGCCGGTGGCTTACCGGATTTTCAAACAGCGCATCCTCAGATCAACCTATCCCTGACCACTGGAAATCTGGTGTCGGATTTCGCCAACCAGTTCACCGATCTGCAGATCGTGTTCGGCAACCCGGCGCTTTATGGGGCTGAAAGCGACAGGGTGTTGCATGAAACGCTTTACCCGATGGCCCCGCCGGAGATTGCAGCGCAGATCCAAAGCCCGCCGGACCTGTTTCAATTCCCGCTGATCGAGGTGTCGACCCATCGCGCAAGCTGGCTGCACCTGTTCGAAACCCTGCGCCTTCCGGCCGGTCAGGCGCGGTTTTTCTTTGCCGACAATTCGCTGATGGCGGCCGAACTTTCGGCCAGCGGCGGTGGCATCGCGTTGGCCCGTGCGCCTGCTTCGGATCGCATCATGCACCTGTCGGGCCTGGTCCCCTGCCTGCCGGACATTCAGATTGCCGGGCAGGAAGCCTATCATCTGGTCTATCCCTCGCGCGCCGCGCTGCGCCCTCCGGCACGCGCCTTTCGCAATTGGCTGCTGGATTACAGCGCCGCAGTCCAGACCCGGTAACGCCCCTGCCCCGTCACCTCGCGGATCAAACCGCGCCGAGTGAAACGGTCGATATTGCGCTGCACCGCCGCGCGTGAGGCTTTGGTCAGTTCTTCGGCCAGCGGCGCCGAAACCATGGGCCATGCGGTCAGAACATCGATCAACAGGGGTGGTGTCCGCCCGCTAAGCCCGCTGGTGGCCTCGCGCGCGCGCTGCTCCCAGGCGCTGACCCGGTCCAGATGCATCAGCGCGGCCAGCGCCGCCTGCCCTGCCCCCCGAACCCAGGCCGAGAGCTTTTCGTCCACCTCCCCTGCCCCGCGCAACGCGCCAGGACCGGATAGGGCCAAAGGCATGAACATCGCCCCGCCCCGCCCCATCGTGGCCGCATGGCGGGCCGCGATGATTGCGGCCTCGGTATCCTGGCCAATGCCCTGCGACAGCGCGCGCCAGGCGTGAAAGGCCATTGCGGCCTGCGTGACCGGGTGCAACCCTGCGGAATTTCGCATCACTTCGGCCAGATCGGCCACTGTTTCCGGAATGTCCTCGTACCCCTGTGCCATCCGGTCCAGAAAGGCAGTCAGGCCAGTCTCCCACCCGCCCTCTGAGGGACCGGGACCTGCCGTAAGCCGCCGCACCGCCCATCCGGCGCGGAACAGCGCCTGAACGTCGTCTCCGGTTGCACCGATGCGCAGACCGGTCCACAGCGCCAGCCGATCCACACTGATCCGGTCGCCGGTCCACCAGCCCAGATCGGACACATCCATCAGGGCCAGCCGATGGGTCCACCCATCCGGCCCCGTACGCAACCGTTCGTCCAACGCACCGAAGATCGCAGCCAGATCGGCCAGTTCATAAGACAGCTCGGCCTGCGCCGCGCGCCAGTCCCGCGGATCGAACAACAGGCGACGGTCGGCCTTGGGGCCGGGGATCAGGTAATCTTCTGCCGCCTCTTCATCGTCGGGCGGCAGAAACCACAAATCTTCGTCTTCGGGCGGGTCCGCGTCATAGATACTGGGAGGACCAACCGCATCGGCGTCCTCATCCGGATCAGGTATGACAGGTTTTGTCGTCATATCCGGTATATTTCGGGGAATTGCCGCGGTTCACAAGGCGTTTTTGCACCCCGCGCGCTCAGCCCGGGAAACTTGTGGTCAGGATGTCCAGCTGCCCGGCCAGATCGGTCTGATCCCTGGCGCCAATCAGCATGTATCCATACCCATCCTGCGCCCAGGTCGCCGTGGCCAACCCGCTGAGAACCGCCTCTTTCAGTTCCCTTGTCGGCGCGCCTTCGCCCTGCCGGATCACACAAAAGGCAAAAGGCTGACCCTGTTCGTCGGCAAATACGACCTGAACCAGCGGCTTGCCTTTGAAGGACAGAATCTGCGCGCGCTTCAGCTCTCCGCCCGGCAGCGCCTCAAGCGCCGCGCGGTTCAGCGACCGCCCCAGCTGTTCCTCGGCCATCGCAAACTGCGCATCCAGCGCCTGGGGCGAGCTGTCCAGCGACGCGATCGTGTCCGGTGTATAGAGCGACTGATAAATCGCCGCCTGCGCGGCCCAGCCCAAAGGTTTCGGACGCGTGAACCAGTAGGTGGCGGATACGGCCACAACCGCGACCGAGGCCACTACGGCCAACAATCGCAACCCACCGCCCGCAGGCCGAACGGGCGCAGCAGGCGCGTGCTCGGGCAGATCGACCGAAGGCGTTTCGGCAGGGACACGCTCGAACACCGCCTGCACCACAGGCGCAAACGGGTCCAGCGCCATCAGGCGCTGTTCCAACTCGGGGTCGGCCTCAACCGCGCTTTCGATGGCGCGGGCCTCGGCCTCGTCCAGTTTGCCTTCCAGATACGCTGTCAGCGTCTCGTCGGAAAACTTCATTTGCCACTCCGTCGAACGGCGTCTGCCGCCTCATGCTGCATCACGGTTTTCAGTTTCTGCCGGGCGTTGGACAGCCGGCTCATGATCGTTCCTATCGGCACCTCCAGCAACGCGGCGGCCTCGCGGTAGCTATAGCCCTCGACGAACACAAGCATGACCGTCTCGCGCTGCGCTTCCGGCAGTTGCATCACTTGAGTAAACACTTCAGCGGCGAAAATATTCGTTTCCGCGTCCGGCCCGGCGGCAATCAGCTCCGCTTCGGGCGTGACCGACAGCGCCTGTGCCTTGCGGACCGAGCGCGCCCGCACCTCGTTCAGCCAGATCGAGCGGCAGATTGTGATCAGCCAACTGTCCAGCCGCTCATAGGATGTCACCTGATGATGGCGTTCCAGCGCGCGCAGACAGGTGGATTGCAACAGGTCGTCGGCCACGTCCGACGCACCGGACAGCGCCAGCCCGAACCGCCAGACACGTTTCGAGTGCATCTGGATCGCGCCGCGCACGGCCTGTTCCGAGCTTGTTTCACCACCCATCGAATAATTCGCGACCTGTGTATCTGTCATTCACGGACCGGGGTCCGAAGGCTCAGAATTGACATAGCCCGAGGAAGAAAGAAATGAAACGTCTGATCCGAGCCGATATGTCAAAGCCGCAAAATCCCGGTGCGATGATCCGCAGGGCTTTGCCGAACAGGTCCGATCCCCCTTCCCCTTGGGGATGCGGCTGGCTAAGAAGTTCGTCCAGACATTTTCAGGAGGCCCCCTTGGACCGCATTGCCCGCACCATCGCCACCGAGATCAGCGCCCGCCCCGAACAGGTTGGCGCCGCGGTGAAACTGCTGGATGAAGGGGCCACCGTCCCCTTCGTCGCCCGGTACCGCAAAGAGGTGACCGGCGGGTTGGACGATACCCAACTGCGCACCCTGTCCGACCGCCTGACCTATCTGCGAGAGCTTGAGGCCCGGCGCGAGACCATTCTGGGTTCGATCAAGGATCAGGGTAAACTGACCGACGATCTGGCCAAATCCATCGCGCAGGCCGAGACCAAGGCGCAGCTGGAAGACATTTATCTGCCTTACAAACCCAAGCGCCGCACCAAGGCAATGATTGCACGAGAAAACGGGCTGGAGCCGCTGGCCGATGCCATTCTGGACGACCGGTCCTCTGATCCCGAAGCTTTGGCGCAGGGCTATGTGACCGAGGCGGTGCCGACCACAAAAGACGCGCTGAACGGCGCACGGGACATCATCACGGAACGGCTGACGGAAAACGCCGCCTTGCTGGGCGAGCTGCGCGATTTCATGCAACGCGAGGCGCTGCTGACCTCGAAAGTGATTGACGGCAAGGAACAGGAAGGCGCCAAGTTCAGCGACTATTTCGGCCACACAGAGCTCTGGGCCAAAACTCCGTCGCACCGCGCGCTGGCGATGCTGCGGGCCTCGAAGGAAGGGATCGTTACGCTGGATATCGCGCCGGAACCCGAAGCGGGTGCCGCGCGGGCTGAAGCCATCGTCGCCGCCCATCTGCATACGCGCGGCGAAGGCCCCGCCGATGTGTGGCTGCGCAAAGTGGCCGGATGGACCTGGCGGGTGAAATTGTCCCTGTCGATGATGGTTGAACTGATGGCGGACCTGCGCAGCCGGGCTCAGGACGAGGCCATTCAGGTTTTCTCTCGCAATCTCAAAGACTTGCTATTTGCCGCACCAGCCGGAGCGCGGCCGACACTGGGTCTGGACCCCGGTATCCGTACCGGCGTCAAAGCAGCTGTGGTAGATGCCACGGGCAAGGTGGTCGCGACGGATACGCTCTACCCGTTTCAACCGAAAAACGATCTGCGCGGCGCGCAGGCGGCTGTTCTGAATCTGATTGCCACCCACAAGATCGAACTGATCGCCATCGGCAACGGCACCGCCAGCCGCGAAACCGAGAAGATGGTGGCCGACGCGTTGAAGCTGCTGCCTAAAACCGCCAAGGCCCCGACCAAGGTGGTTGTGTCCGAAGCCGGTGCGTCGGTCTATTCCGCCTCGGAACTGGCCGCGCGCGAATTTCCCGACCTCGACGTGTCGCTGCGCGGCGCCGTGTCCATCGCCCGACGATTGCAGGACCCGCTGGCCGAGTTGGTCAAAATCGAACCAAAGTCAATCGGCGTCGGTCAGTACCAGCATGACGTGGACCAGCACCGCCTGTCGCAATCCCTCGCCTCGGTGATCGAGGACGTGGTGAACGCAGTGGGCGTCGATCTGAACACGGCTTCTGCCCCCCTGCTCTCTCACGTCTCGGGCCTCGGACCCGGGCTGGCCGAAGCGATTGTGCTGCACCGCGACGTGAACGGCGCGTTTCAATCGCGCAAGGAGTTGCTGAAAGTGGCCCGCCTTGGCCCCCGCGCTTATGAGCAATGTGCCGGCTTTTTGCGCATACGCGACGGCTCGGAACCCTTGGACGCGTCTTCGGTTCACCCCGAAGCTTATGACGTGGCGCGTCGGGTCGTTTCCGCCTGTGGGCGCGATATCCGTCAGATCATGGGCCATGACGGCGCTTTGAAAGGATTGCGGGCCGAGCAATTCGTCAACGACACGTTCGGCCTGCCGACCATACGGGATATCTTTTCCGAATTGGAAAAGCCCGGCCGGGATCCAAGACCGAGTTTTGTCACCGCCTCGTTCACTGATGGCGTCGAAGAGATCACCGATCTGAAACCGGGTATGGTGCTGGAAGGCACCGTCACCAATGTCGCCGCCTTTGGTGCTTTTGTGGATATCGGCGTGCATCAGGACGGGCTGGTGCATGTCAGCCAACTGGCCGACAGGTTCGTCAAGGATCCGCACGAGGTGGTCAAGACCGGACAGGTGGTCAAAGTCACTGTGGTGGACGTGGACGTCCCTCGCAAACGGATCGGCCTGACGATGCGCAAAGACGGCGGTACTTCGGCACGCGAAGATCGGGCCAGTCGCGGGCCCAAAAAGAGCTCCTACTCATCAAAAGCCAAAGGATCACAACGCGCAAAATCTGACAGTAATGCGCATAACAGCGCGCTTGCGGATGCGCTCAAGTCGGCGATGAAGGACCATTGAAGTTCTGAGGGGCTGTGAGCAGCCTCTTTTTCCGACGCTTAGGTAAATGCGTCGGGCTCAAGTTCTTCCCAGAAATCAAAGATAGCGTTGGCGTTCAAACCCGAACGCCAGCCATGAGCGCGGAAATGTTCCCGGTCCAAATCGTTGTCGAGCCCAGCCAGAAACAGCCGTTTGTCCGCATCCCTCTGAGTCGGGTTTCGCCGCGAAACCAGCTCTTCGACGATGGATAGCTTGCGCGACCGCTCGGCTCGTTCCGCTGAGCGCGCGGCATAGGCCTGATCTTCCAGTGCCTTCTCGGCCTCTCGCACACGCGCGGCTTCGACGGCCTCGGGACTGGGCTCAGCCGGTGCTTCCTTTTCCGACGGCTGATAATCGTCGCGTAAAGCCGCAGATAGATATCCGACCGTGGACTTCACGTCGCCCTGCCCGCTGACATAGTCGAGCTTTTGCTGCACGTAGTCTTCTCCGTGTTCAGCGATCCATTGACGTGCAAGCCGATCCGACACCCCCTGTTTGCGCAGCGTCTTGTAGACCTGCAGATTGCGGACGCCATCGCTGTCGTCGATTTCGAACATCGCCTTTTGCGGGTTCCCCTTGATCAGAAACCGGATATCGGTGACGGTGCGGCCCTTTTTCTGAAACTCGGGTTCGATCAGAATGTCCGAGCTTTTGTTCACCTCGGCAACGGCCGGCTTGATGATCTTCGCATTGAGGTGCTTGAAGCTGCTGTAATAGTCGCTGCCATCCACCCCCATGAGCTTGCGGAACACATCCAGCGCCCACCACCCGGTCGAGCCGGTTCGTACGAAACGATAGCAATTCTCATAAAGCGCCAGGCCATGGCCCGAACTGAAGTTCCTTTGAATCTGGACGTTGATCAGGGCATAGATTTTAGGATCGTACAATTTCTGCGCCAGAGCCGGAGAATAGGCATATTCGCAAATTCCGTTCTTCAGCTTGGCAAAACTGAGCAGCGAAGACACGCCCCATTCCTGTCGCCCCTGTTCGTCCAGCATGTCCCATTCTGCGACGGTTTCGGCCAACGCCCGCAGGCTCGCGCGCAACGTGTCGAAGTCATTCGAGTTGTACCCAACCATCATCGCAAGGGTTCGTGCATCGATCGTGTGCGTCGGCGCAGAGGTCAGTGCGTCATAGGCGTTCAGCAACAGAACGTTGGACAGCTTACGCTGCAACAACGTGAGCTTGCCGCTGATGTGAATCGCGGCGACGTTTTTCTTGACCGTCTCCCGGCGCAAAGCACCCGAGAGCTGATCCATATCCAGTTGGGTATCCGGCATGATTCTGCCTGACTGCTCATTTTCCGTATTTGTGACATGAAAAGTACCTGCGGATCAAATCAATTTGGGTACCCAAATACAGGAAGACCCGAATCCCGTATCCGGGTACCTCATGCGAAATTTGCCCGAGTTATCCACAAAATTGATACGTACATGGGCCTCAAATGGACTCTGCCGCCGAGCTCGCGCCAACAGTAGGTCCGGATTTAGGGTCTAAACTCGCTGAAAATTCAAAGCCCTGCGAATCGGCTCCCTTCTTCCCGAAAGCCGGAACCCTTCATCCTGTGTACGGGTTCCTTTGGTACCGGAATCGGGTTCCTTTGGTACCGTATTCAGGTGCCCAAGCCAAGCTTACGTATTGTTTTATTTAGACTTTCGCGGCGCAAAGATTCTAAAACTTCTAAAAATAATAAACTCTTTGTTGGGCTGGGTGTTCATTTTTCTTTTAGTTTCGTGGCGAAACCCAAAGCTAATACCGAATTCTGCGGAAAACCTTCTTTCAAAGGATAGCTTCAACGCCAGATGTTCGCTATGTTGGGTAATATACGCCGCTAAGGCGAACATTATCTGAGGCATCGACAGTGAATAAATCTACCCAACCTCCCCTGCCGCCCTATTTGAATTTGGACCCCGAGCTTGCAGCGGGAAAGCTGCCCGATCCTATCGGCACCTCTCGATTCGCAAAAGCGGCTACATTCTGTGCCAAGGGGCGCGAAGATCTGGCTCGTCGCGGATATGCTCCGGATGGAGAGAAACGACTTCGCCGTTTCTCGATTTGGGAGATCACCAAATACCTTATCCCGGTGGCTCCGGCCCATCTGCGCCGGGTGTTAAAGGCCAACCCGGACCTGCCCCAAGGTGAGGGCGAGGCCGGTTCGAAATGGTTCACGCTCGAAGAAGTGCTCGCACTCAGAAAATACTTTGCTGCCGAAGGCGTCAGCACCAAGGAGTATTTGCCGTACCGACCGGAAGGATTGCCGGCAAAAGTTGTGGCAGTTGCCAATTTCAAAGGCGGTGTTGGCAAAACGTCGACTGCCGCGCATCTGGCCATGTCGGCCGCATTGGACGGGTACAAAGTGCTGGTCGTAGATCTGGACAGTCAAGGATCGATGACTTCCATCTTGGGGGGGGATGTTGCCGACGAATGGAAAACGGTATTCCCCCTGATTGCCAAGGATTATGCAAGGGCCGTGCAGGAAGAGAACCGGGTTCGGACTGCGGCAGGTCAGCCAGAGATTCCGCTGGATGAAACACTGCAAGAAGCACTGAACACCCTGCCCCGAGATGTTATCCAGAAAACGCACTGGCCAAATATCGATCTGATTGGCGCCCAGCTGAACCTGTATTGGGCCGAATTTCAGATTCCAGTCTGGCGCATGGGCTTGCGAAGCTGGCCGCTGTGGGACGGATTGACCAATTTCCTGCACGACGAGGGCGTTCTGAATGATTATGACATCGTATTCCTCGATACGCCTCCTGCACTTGGGTACCTAACGATCAATGCGCTGGCGGCGGCGGATATTCTGTTGGTTCCCCTGGGTGCGTCATTTCTTGAATTTGACTCGACGGGTCGGTTCTTCGACATGCTCTACACCACCTTTGCAAGCATTGAAGACGGTGAGAACGCGGCCCAGCGAGCCGCGGGCCTGCCCGAGCTCAAATTCGAATGGGACGTCGTAAGGGCGATCATCACCCGGTTCGACGCCAGCCAGCAGACGGATATGGCCAACGTCATTCAGGCCTATTTCGGCGATTTCATGAACGCTTACCGGCAGGACTACACCGCGCTGGTCGGGCAGGCCGGTGAACAGGTCAACGGCATCTATGAAGCCGACTACAGGGATTTCAACCGGGATACATACGTCAGGGGCCGGGAAACATTTGACCGCACCTACGCCGAATTCAAGCAGGTTCTGATCGGCTGCTGGTGGCGCGACGCTCAGATGGGAGGAGAAGCAGATGGCTAAACGCAGAAGATTGACCGCTCCGGATACCGCGGAACTGGAACAGCTCGAGGCCGGTTTCGCGGCGAAACCCTCAATCAGCCCGTTTGAAACCAAGTCGGCGACGCCTCCGATTGCTCAGGTCGCGGCAGAAGCTGCGACTTTGAATGGCATGACCGCTGTCACGGATCGGCTTGCACTGGCGCAGGACCAGGGGGATGCCGCCCGGTGGCGCGACGCACAGGATGCGGGATTGGTTGCAGAGCGGTTGCCGCTGGATCAGATCAATGCGGATTTCATTCGCCGCGACCGTATGGTCGAAGACGAAGAGGCCATGTCCGAACTGTTGGAATCGCTGCGCGTCCATGGCCTGCGTACCCCGATCGAGGTGACACGGGACGGAGACGGCTACGGGTTGATCTCGGGATTCAGGCGTCTGAACGCCTTTCGGCGCCTTGCGGGAACGGATCCGCGGTTTGCGGATATCCCCGCTTTCATTCGCGAGGCGGGCTCCGGTCAGGGTGCCTATGTCTCGATGGTCGAGGAAAACGAACTCAGGTCGAATCTCAGCCCCTATGAACGCGGTCGCATCGCGGTGCTGGCTGCGGGGCAGGGGGTGTTCGCGTCGACCGAGGCCGCCGTCGACGTTCTGTTCGCGGCGGCGTCCAAGGCCAAACGGTCCAAGGTTCGCAGCTTTGCGATGGTGCATGAGGCGTTGGGCGATCTGCTGCAACATCCCGTTGCCCTGTCTGAGAAGTCTGGCTTGAAACTGGCCTCGGCGTTGCGGGACGGTGCGCAGGGCAAACTGCGGCAGGCATTGGCCGGGGTAGGGGAACTGGACCCGAAATCGGAATGGGCTTTGCTGGAGGCTGCTCTGAAGACATCGCCTGCCCCTCCGAAAGACAAAGCGCGTGGGGGGCGGCCACAGCAGGTTCAGCGGCTTTCACCTGTCGCACTGTCTGGGGGGGGCGATATTGTAGCCGAGGTTTCTGCCGGAGAACTGCGCATTCGCATTCGCGGGAAAGATGTCTCTGCCGAAGACGCAGAGGTGATCGTCGGGCAGCTTGCTGAATACCTCGGAGAGTTTCGCAGCGAAACCTGAGCTTGGACCAAAGCACCTAGCGCGGCGGTGATATGGGTGGTGATGTGCATAATGATCATTTTTTGCGCATAACGGCGACTATACGCAACATAGCTGGTCACTGCGGATACTGATTATGAGTGGGTGAAACTGTAAGACGGAAATGTGTCGCAAGCCTTCTTGGAGCCTTCAATACTTGGGAGACTATTTCCTTGGCTTTCAGTTTAACGCCAAGCGCTGGCTGAATCTGGGCAACGAAAGACTGAAAGCCACGAAGGTCGACCCAAATTTACCCATTCACACGATGTGCATAGGAATAATACTCCACGCAAAAAACTTTCCGAAACTACCCAACATGGGTGCGTCGCTGACCAATTGCACCGGCGCTTGGGAATTCGCAGCCATGCTGTCAGCCGGATGGTCTGACTATGACACGCTCAGGGCGGGCGGGATCATTGGCATGTTGCCCGGCGGTGGCATTGTGGACACCATTGGCGTCAGCGCGATCAGGCACAAGATGAACCATCAGAATTTGCGGCTGAGCTTTGCCTATGACCGCAGGGGTGATGACATTGCCAGCCGTGTGACTGTCAATGCTCTGACAACATCCGGCGTTTTTCAGCCATGGTTTCGCGGCGGTCGCGTTCGATTCCCAGCCTGAAGGACTCTTCGACGAAATCGATGTGATCAACTGCGGCTTTTGCGGCGCGCGGCTCATCCCCGTCGATCACTGCCTTCCCCAGTTCCATATGCTGAGCCAGAAGCTGTTCGCCGGTGCCGTCAATCGTTTTCAGGAAATCGCGATTGTAGAATACGCCCTTGCGTGTGAGTTCGTAGATCGAGGCCATCATGTGGATCAAAGTCGCATTCTGACTGGCATCCACAATTGCCGTGTGCAGCGCGAAATCGGCCTCCTGCGCGGCCTTGGTGTCGTTCTCCTGCCAAGCCCGTTCATTTTCGGTCAGGATTTCCGCGATCCGTTCCTTGTCGGCCTTGGTCGCGCGCCGGGCGGCAAGACGGGCGGCAAAGCTCTCCTGTTCGCGCCGGTATTCCAGATAATCGAAAAAGGCAGGCTCGTGCCGTTCATAAAGCGCCAACAGTGCAGGCATCATCGCCTGACCGGTCAGGGCGGCGACAAACGTACCCTCGCCATGTTGAGTGGTGACAAGGCCGCGTTCTTCCAGAGCCGCCAGCGCTTCGCGCAGCTTGGGGCGTGACACCCGCAGCATTTCGGCAAGATCCCGTTCCGAGGGCAGTTTGCGGCCCTGTTTCAGGATGCCGGATGCGATCAGGTCCTCGATCTGGGCGATGACGGCCTCGGCCAGCGATTCGTGTCCGACCGGTTCAAAAATCGCCGTGGGCCTCATGGCGTTGTACCTCCGCTAGATGTCAGACTTAGACTTACTGGTAAACAAATATAACCATGTCAGTTAAAAATTCAAGCGATCGTGGAGTGCAGCAATTAAGGGCGTAGCCTTATGTAATTGAATGGAAATTACGAGAATCATGAATTCTTGCCGCATTGAAACGCGTCGAATGACGCAATTCAGATGTGGATGAGTGAATGAGTTGACGAGGCCAGTGGTTAACAAACTTGTTGACTGGTTGATACTGGTAAAGTTAGTTTACCACCGGAGAGGCGCTGGAAGAGCCTGCGCCACTGATTGGGGTAGATGCCCTGACCAACCTGGAGGAGATTTCATGAAAAAGACCCTGACGAGCCTCGCCGTGGCCGCCAGCCTGATGGCCGCACCTGCGGTCGCCGCTGACAAGCTGCTGCTGAAAACCCCGATCGCATTCTCGACCGAGCTGCCGGGCCTTGGCTCGCCGATCCCGCGTGTGGCCGAGCAGCTGGACCTGATGTCCGGCGGCACACTGAAGATGAAAGTCTACGAGCCGGGCAAACTGGTTCCGCCTTTCGAGATTCTGGATGCCGTTTCCACCGGCAAGATCAACTCGGGCTACACCACCGCCGGTTACTGGGCAGGTAAAATCCCGGCCGCGCCGCTGTTCTCGGCTGTCCCGTTCGGCCCTGAGGCGGGCGAATACATGGCGTGGATGTACTATGGCAACGGTCTGAAACTGTATCAGGAGATGTATGATCAGGCGGGCTATAACGTTCACGTCCTGCCTTGCGCCATCATCGCCCCCGAAACCTCGGGCTGGTTCGCAACCGAGATCAACTCGCCTGAAGACCTGAACGGTCTGAAGATGCGCTTCTTCGGTCTGGGTGGCAAAGTCATGCAGAAACTGGGCGTTGCGACCTCGCTGCTGCCGGGCGGTGAAATCTTCCCCGCGCTGGAAAAAGGCGCCATCGACGCGACCGAGTTCTCGATGCCTGCCATCGACGCGCGTCTGGGCTTCCACAAGCTGGTCAAGTTCAACTACTTCCCGGGCTGGCACCAGCAGGCGACCGTATTTGAACTGATGATCAACAAGGACGTCTGGAACGAAGCCAGCGATCAGCACAAGGCAATCATCGAAAACGCCTGCAAGGCGTCGATGGCGGACAGCTTTGCCGAAGGCGAAGCCATTCAGCACGCCGCTCTGATCGACAACGTTGAAAACAACGGTGTCACCATCAAGCAGTGGTCGCCTGAAATGCTGGATACGTTCCGTGCAACCTGGGAAGAGGTTGCCGCTGAAGAAGCAGCCAACGACGCCTTCTTTGCACAGGTTCTGGCCGACATGAACGAGTTCCGTGACGGCTACGACCTTTGGAAAACGAACGCTTTCCTCCCTCGTCAGTAACCTCCCAACTGACATCGTCGGGGCGGCTGTAACCGCCGCTCCGACCCTTTTCCTTTATTCTCGGAATTTCTAACCAATCACTGCCCGCACGCCGGGCTGCTGAGAGAGGAATGACCATGGCCAGCCAAAAAAACTTCAACGATCCGGTCGAAGCCTATGAGGGCATCCTGGAGCACCCCGAGACAGACCGTCAGAAAATTGCCGTCGCCATCGACTCGGGCGTAAAGGCCGTCGGCCATGTGGTCATGTGGGCAAACGTGTTGCTGATGGGGGCGATTTTCGCTCAGGTCTCGCTGCGTTACCTGTTCAGCCAGAACTATCCCAAACTGGATGAGATCCAGTGGCATTTCTACGGCATCGTCACGATGATCGGTATCTCTTATGCCTTGATCACGGACAGCCATGTGCGCGTCGACGTGCTGCATATGCAACTGTCACGCCGCGCGCAGCGGGTCATCGAGGTGATCGGCATTCTGACCCTGCTGACCCCGTTCATCTATCTGATGATCGATCAGGGATACGACTATTTCTATGAAAGCTTCCGCGTCAACGAACGGTCGGACAGCCCGACCGGTCTGCCTGCACGCTGGGCATTCAAGGCGGTCATTCCGCTCAGCTTTGTCCTGTTGGCACTGGCTGCTTTGGCGCGGCTGATCCATGACGGGCATGCGTTGCTGTACGGACCCGAGACCGAGCGCGAAGGCGCGCCGCTGCGCCGGATCCTGCTGGTGCTGGCCGTGTTCGCCGCCGTCTGCGTCGGCCTGACTTTCCTGGTCGAAACGACCGAGGAAAAGCTGGTCATCGCGATGTTCCTGACCTTCATCGCGCTGCTGTTCACCGGGTATCCGGTGGCCTGGGTTCTGGCCGGTGTCGGCGTGGCCTTCTGTGGCCTGGCCTATCTGTTCGACAATGACCTGATGCTGTGGACAGGCTTGGAAGGCACCCTGACCGGGCTGGATTACCTGACCCTTGGTGCGGTGGTGAACCGGGTCTATGCGACCATGTCCAACGCGGTTCTGGTGGCCCTGCCGATGTTCATCTTCATGGGCCTGATGCTGGACGAATCCGGTGTGGCCGAGCGTCTGATGTCCTCGATGCAGCGCCTGTTCGGCACCGTGCGCGGGGGTCTGGCGATCACCGTGACCCTGATCGGGATCATTCTGGCCGCCTCGACCGGTATCATCGGAGCATCCGTGGTGCTGCTGGGCGTGCTGTCGCTGCCCTCGATGATGCAGCAGAAATACCAGCCGACGCTGGCTGCCGGCGTGGTTTCCGCGTCGGGTACGCTGGGCATCCTGATCCCGCCGTCGATCATGCTGGTGATCATGGCCGACCAGATGGCCCTGTCGGTGGGCGACCTGTTCATGGCTGCGGTCTTTCCCGGTGTGATCATCGGCGGGCTTTACCTGACCTACATCTTCATCCTTGCGTTGGTGAAACGCGACGCGGCCCCTGTGCCCGAAGGCGCCAAGGCCCCCGACTGGGCCGCCGTCAAGGATGTGCTGATCGCGGTTATCCCGACGCTGATGCTGATCCTGGCCGTGTTGGGCTCGATCTTTGCCGGTCTGACCACTCCGACCGAGGCCTCGGGCATCGGTGCCTTGGGTGCTACGCTGCTGGCCCTGGGCTATCGCAAGCTGACCTTCAAAAAGCTGTGGAATGTGCTGGTCTCGACCTTCAACACCACCGCTTACATCTTCGCGATCTTCCTTGGCGCGACCGTGTTCTCATATGTCCTGCGTGAGTTGGGCGGGGATGAGCTGATCGAACATGTGGTGCAGTCCACCGGGTTTGGGGCCAATGGCACCATCCTGTTCATCCTGTTCATCGTCTTCCTGCTGGGCTTCGTGCTGGACTGGATCGAGATCACGCTGATCGTGCTGCCCCTGATGCGCCCGATCGTGAACGGGCTGGGCATCGACATTCCGGGCTTTGGTGTTCTGGACGAACCCGCGCTGGTCTGGTTCGTGATCCTGGTTGCGGTGACGCTGCAAACCAGCTTCCTGACCCCGCCGGTTGGCTTTGCGCTGTTCTACCTGAAAGGCGTCTGCCCGCCCGAGATCAAGCTGACGCACATCTACAAGGGCATCATCCCCTTCGTGCTACTGCAGCTGACCGGTCTGGCGCTGGTCTTCCTTTGGCCGACCCTCGCCACCTGGCTGCCCTCGGTCGCTTACTAAGGAGCTGCACCATGCGTCTGAACCAATGTCATAACTTCCACGACTTCCGGCGGCTGGCCAAACAGCGGCTGCCGGGGCCGATCTTCAACTACATCGACGGTGGCGCGGATGATGAGGTGACCTATCGGGAAAACACCCATTCGTTCGACCGCTGCGACCTGTTGCCGTCGGTGCTGCGCGGGGTGAAGGACGTGGACATGTCCGTTACCGTGATGGGGCAAAAGCTGGACATGCCGATCTATTGCTCACCCACCGCGCTGCAGCGCCTGTTCCACCATCAGGGCGAACGCGCCGTGGCGGCAGCGGCCGAGAAATACGGCACCATGTTCGGCGTGTCCTCGCTGGGCACCGTGTCGCTGGAAGAGTTGCGCAAGAAACACAAGAACCCGCAGGTCTATCAGTTCTATTTCCACAAGGACCGTGGTCTGAACGCGGCCATGATGCAACGCGCCAAAGAGGCGGGCGTCGAGGTGATGATGCTGACCGTCGACAGCATCACCGGCGGCAACCGCGAACGCGACCTGCGCACCGGCTTCTCGATCCCGTTTCGCCTGACGCTGGGCGGCATGATCCAGTTCGCAATCAAGCCGATGTGGGGGATCAACTATGTCACCCACGAGAAATTCCGCCTGCCGCAACTGGAAGAGCATGTGGATATGGGCGGTGGTGCCAGCTCGATCGGTGGGTACTTCACAGACATGCTGGACCCGTCGATGAACTGGGATGACGTGGCGCAGATGGTGCGTGACTGGGACGGTCAGTTCTGCCTCAAGGGCATCATGACCGTCGAGGATGCCAAGCGCGCGGCCGAGATCGGCTGCACCGGCATCATCCTGTCGAACCATGGCGGCCGTCAGCTGGACGGCTCGCGCACGCCTTTCGACCAACTGTCCGAGATCGTGGATGCGGTGGGCGACAAGCTGGACGTGATGATGGACAGCGGCATCCAGCGTGGCACCCATGTGCTGAAAGCCCTGTCGCTGGGGGCCAAGGCGGTCGGTGTCGGACGGCACTATCTGTATCCGTTGGCCGCCGCAGGGCAGGCGGGTGTCGAACGTGCTCTGGGTCTGATGCGGGCCGAGATCGAGCGTGACATGAAACTGATGGGCGTCACCAGCGTCGACCAGCTGAGCCGCGAGAGCATCCGGTTTCGCGCTGCATAAACCACAACGGGGGCTGCCATGACCAATGATGAGCTGATCAAACATTTCCGTTCCATCGTTGGGCCGCGCCATGTCTTGACCGGAGAACGCGCGACGGAGCGGTTTCGTCGCGGGTTTCGTTCGGGCGAGGGTGAGGCGCTGTGTGTCATTCAGCCCGGTACCTTGCTGGAACAGTGGAAAGTGCTGCAGGCCTGTGTTGCGGCGGACAAGATCGTCATCATGCAGGCCGCCAATACCGGCCTGACCGAAGGCTCGACCCCTTCGGGCAGCTATGACCGCGATGTGGTGCTGATCAATACGCGTCGGATGGACGCTCTGGTACCGTTGAACAATGGCGAGCAGATCGTCAGCTTTCCCGGCGCCACTCTGTTCGCGCTGGAAAAGATGTTGGCCCCGCTGGGGCGTGAGCCGCATTCGGTGATCGGATCTTCGTGTATCGGGGCCTCGATTGTCGGTGGCGTCTGCAACAATTCGGGCGGATCGCTGGTTGAACGCGGCCCGGTCTATACCGAACTGTCGGTCTATGCGCAGATCACCGAGGCAGGTGAGCTGGAACTGGTCAACCATCTGGGCATTGATCTGGGCAACACGCCCGAGGAAATCCTGGCCAGCCTGGATGCAGGCACGTTCGAGCGTAATCCGGGGGCAACGAACAAACGCGCCTCGGCCAGTGATTACGCGCAGATCGTGCGGGACGTAGACGCCGAAACTCCGGCGCGATTCAATGCGGACAAGGCCAAGCTGTTCGAATCCGCCGGGTCTGCTGGCAAGATGGCGGTCTTTGCCGTACGGCTTGATACCTTCCCCAAGAATGCGGCCGAGAAGGTTTTTTACATCGGCAGCAACAGCGCGGATGATCTGGCCGCGCTGCGCCGTCATATCCTGTCTGATTTCAAATCCTTGCCGGTCTCTGCCGAATACATGCAGCGCGAGGTGTTCGACATCACCGAACGTTACGGCAAAGACACGGTTGTCATGATCGACAAGCTGGGCACCGACCGGCTGCCGATGTTCTTTGCCATGAAGGGCGCAGTCGATGCGCGGCTGCGGCGCATTCCGTTCCTGCGCAACTTCACCGACCGGTTCATGCAGGCGGCGGTCTCGGTCTGGCCGCGGGTTCTGCCGAAACGGATGGTCGATTTCCGCGATCGCTATGAACATCACCTGATCCTGAAAATGAAGGATGACGGTATTGCCGAGGCCAGTGACTGGCTGCCCGAATTTCTGAAAGACCGCGATGCGGATTTCTTCGAATGCACCGCGCGTGAGGCGAAAATCGCCGGTCTGCACCGCTTTGCCGCCGCCGGAGCCGCCGTGCGTTACATGGCGATCCACGCGAATGAGGTCGAAGACATCATCGCGCTCGACGTCGCGCTGCGCCGCAACGATCAGGACTGGCTTGAGAAACTGCCGCCCGAGATCGAGAATCAACTGGTTCACAAGCTGTATTACGGTCACTTCATGTGCCACGTGATGCATCAGGACTATGTGGTCAAAAAAGGGGCCGATCCCAAGGCGCTGAAAGCGGCGATGCTGGACCTGTTCGATCAGCGCGGTGCCGAATACCCGGCCGAGCACAATGTCGGGCATCTCTACAAAGCCAAGCCCGATCTGGCGGCGCATTACAAATGCTGCGACCCGACCAACTCGTTCAACCCCGGTATTGGCAAGATGTCCAAGGTGCGCAATTACGGCGAGGACAGTGCCGCCTAGCCGGTTTTGCGCCGGCTGACCGATTGCCGTTCGACCAGCCGCGCCTCAAGCCGTTCCGCGCCGGGTCGCTTCTGCTCCGAGATCCAGCGCGCCAGGGCAATGGCGGCTTTCTCGCCCATTTGGGTTACGGGCAGATGCACCGTTGTAATCGGGGGCACTGCAACGGCGGAACTGGGCAGATCGTCGATGCCAACCAACGAAACGTCATCAGGCACGGAAATGCCCTCGGCCTGAAGCCCGAACAGGACACCCAGCGCAACCACGTCCGACAGGCAAAGAATGGCGTCCGGCTTTTGGGGCAGGGCGCAAATCTGTCTGGCGGCGTCCGCACCGCCCTGATGGCTGATATCGGTCTCGAAAGCTGTCAGCTCTGCGGTCATGGGCAAGGCGCGCAAACCGGACAAACGCGCGCGGGTCCGGTCGTTGTCATGGGTCGGGCCATGCACAACCGCAATGCGCTGATGGCGCAGATCTATCAGATGCTGCAAGGCAAGTCGCGCTGCG
This sequence comes from Ruegeria sp. AB10, assembly GCF_056542745.1. Classification (NCBI taxonomy): domain Bacteria; kingdom Pseudomonadati; phylum Pseudomonadota; class Alphaproteobacteria; order Rhodobacterales; family Roseobacteraceae; genus Ruegeria; species Ruegeria sp. AB10. The sequence continues at coordinate 234,675 of NZ_JBQGAI010000004.1, forward strand.
CCCGCGTTGTCGTATCCGATGGTCGGCAGCGGGTTTTCTGCATCATAGAAAGAGGTGATGATCGTTGGCAGCATTGTCCGCTCGATCAGGTCATGAAGCGCGGTGCTGTGTGCGGCACCCGTGATGATCAGACCTTCGGCCCCGATATCCACCAGACTTTTCGCTTTTTCGGCCTCGATATCCGGGTCCGAGTCAGTTGTGGCCACAACAAGGGACAGATCGTGCGCGGACAGGGTGCGTTCGAGCGCTGCAAGGAAGCGGGCAAAGATCGCGTTGTCCAGAGTGGGCACTAAGGCACCAACAAACCGGGTTCGCCCGGAATTGATCGCCCGCGCAGCGGCGCTGGGAACGAATTTCAGCCGGGCAATTGCGGCCTGAACCTTTTCCAGCGTGTCCTTCTTGACCACGCCGGGCTCATTCAGGACCCGCGACACCGTGGCGACCGATACGCCCGCAGTTTTTGCTACATCTCTGAGATTTGCGCGTTTTTTTGGCTCGGGGGCTTTTTGCGTCACCGGGTTTTGCGTCCGTTTTTCAGGGTCTCTGAGGAAAGAGTTGACATATGTAACTAGTTTCATCAACCTCTGTAACTAGTTACATTAGCGAGAATCTGACACACCATGCTGGGATCTTCGGTCTTACATGCGTTTACGAATACCGGGTTTGACGGCCCCGGACGCCGGTTTCCGGGGTTCCCAAAGGCCTCGGGTACGCGGACCCACAAGCTGGCCCCGCGTGAGGCGGTCAGGTTGGCGTTGGTGCCGGGGGACTTGCTGTCGCTGGAGGGGCTGGGTCAGTCCTTGGACCTCGTGGTGTTCACCGAGGACGGACAGGCCAGGCCGAAAGCTTTGGGGTTGGAGGCAAACACACAGATCGACTGCGCCGAATTCGACAGCGCCCGCTTCGTCGGCTGGACCCAGGCGCAGGGCGGCAGGCTGCCGGTCTCTGGTCATCGGCTGGGTCAGATCACCGATCCGCTGATCCTGCGCGCGGACCAAAAGATAACTGTCTGGGCAATCCGGCCCGTGCCGGTTGCGGCTTTGGTCGAGGGCGCAAATACCGGCTGCGCCTTTGTCCGGCACAAACCTGCGGTCTCGAGCGGTCCGCATCTACCGCCTCTGCTGGGTGATACGAGGGACGAATTCACCGTGCCGCGGGGCAGTGCCCTCGCCTATGAGCTCAAGGAAGGGGAATTCGTCCAGATCATCGATGTCGAAGGGCAGCAATGCTCCGATTTCATGGCGTTGCGGTCCGATGGTTTGGACCAAGGCGTTGAGCGGATGATCGACTCGACCGCGACCCGGTCGATGGTGCGCCGCGCCTATCCCGGCCCCGGTTTGCTGGACAAGTTCTTCGACCGTGAGATGCGGCCCCTGCTGAACGTCGTGCAGGATACTTGCGGGCGGCATGACACGTTTGGTCTGGCCTGCACCGCACGCGGGTACGAGGATCGGGGTTTTCCCGGTCATCTGAATTGTTCCGACAACATGTCGAACGCATTGGCGCCTTATGGCGTGGCGCGGCGGGCGGCATGGCCTGCGATCAACTTTTTCTGGAACACCTGGATCGACCCGGCGACCCACCACATCCTGACCGAAGAATCCCACTCGCGCCCCGGAGACTACGTCGCCATGCGCGCGTTAACGGATCTGGTTTGCGTCTCGACCGCCTGTCCTGATGACATCGATCCGATCAATGGCTGGAACCCGACGGATGTGCATGTGCGCATCTATCGCCCCGAAACGCCGATCCGCCGCGCGGTTGCCTATCGTGAAAAGGAAGATGCCCCGATGTCTATTAGTCAGGAATCCGCCTTTCACGACCGTCTGGCCCCGCTGACCCAACACTTTGCCCCGGCGCGGGATCTGTGGGCACCCGTCAGCTATCCGGCACATGGCACGCTGGGCGAATACTGGGCCTGCCGTCAAGCCGTAACCGTGCAGGACATGAGCGGTCTGCGCAAATTCGACATCATCGGTCCGGATGCCGAAGCGCTGTTGCAACAAGCCACCACGCGCAACGTCGCGAAACTGCCGGTCTGGCGCGGGTCTTATACGCTGATCTGTGACGAGAGCGGTTCGGTCATCGACGATGGCACCTTGTTCCGCCTCGCGCCCGAGATTTTCCGCTGGTGTTGCGGGTCCGAGGAAAGCGGTCGCGTGTTGCAGGCGCTGGCCGACGAACGCGGCCTGCAAGTTCGGGTCCATGCGTTGCGCGGCGCGATGCCGAATCTGGCCATTCAGGGGCCAAAGTCGCGCGACCTGCTGCGCAAGATCGCCTTTACGCAACCGCATGTGCCCGCGTTGGACCACCTGAAATGGTTCGGCGTGACCGTGGCCCGCCTGCGCGATCGCGAAGGCGCGCCGTTCATGCTGTCGCGCTCCGGGTACACCGGAGAACTGGGGTATGAGGTTTTCTGCGCCAAATCCGATGCCGTCGCGATCTGGGATGCGGTTATGGCGGCGGGTGAGGAATTCGGGATCACCCCGATGGGCTCGGCCGCGCTGGACATCATCCGGATCGAGGCCGGGCTGGCCGCAGCGAACGCCGAATTCGCGCCGGGCGTCGATGCCTTCGAGGCCGGGCTTGGCTTTGCCGTTGATCTGACGAAATCCGATTTTACCGGCAAAGCTGCGCTGGAACGCAATACACGCGACCCGCGCCGAATGCTCAAGGGGTTACTGATCGGCTGCGATGATGTGCCGGCCCATGCTGCCCCGGTTTTTGCCGGTGAGCGGCAAGTGGGTGTGGTCACATCAGCCACCCGCTCACCCATGCTGGAACACGCCGTCGCCATGGCGCGGCTGTCGGTCGAACATGCGGAAAACGGCACCCGGCTTGAGATCGGCCAGCTCGATGGGCGGATGAAGCGGCTGGGGGCCACCGTCACGGACATTCCATTCATAGACCCGCATCGCAAGCGGGCGCGCGCCTGACGCGCATGAACCTCAACCCAACGGGAGATTTAACATGAAGAAACTGACACTTACCGCAACTCTGGCATTGGCCTTGGGCGCGACAGGGGCGATGGCACAGGATAGAGTCATGGTCGGTGAGCCCAGCTGGCCCGGCGCCAAGATCATGAGCCGGGTGATCGGTCAGGTCATCGAAACCCGTTTGGGCGGCGAGGTGGGCTATGCCCCCGGTGCCAATGCGGTGATCTTTGCCGCCATGGACGGCGGTCGTGGTGACATTGACGTGCATCCGGATGTCTGGCTGCCGAACCAATCCTCTTTCACCGATGAATATGTCGACCAGAAAGGCACCGTCGCCTTGTCTTCGGGCAGCTATGAGGGCCGGGCCGGGATCTGTGTGCCGAATTACATGGTCGAGGATCACAACATCCGCTCGATCTACGATCTGGCCACCCCGATGGCGCAAGAGCTGTTCGATTCCGATGGTGACGGCATGGGCGAGGTCTGGGTTGGGGCCTCGGGTTGGGCCTCGACCAACACGTTCAAGGTGCGGGTGCGCGACTATGGGATCGAAACCTTCCTGACGCCGACCACCGAAGACGAAACCGTGTTCTATTCGCGGTTGAAGGATCAGATCGACCAGCAGAAAGGCGCGGCCTTCTACTGCTATGCGCCGCATTACGTCCATGCGCTGTACGACGTGACCATCCTGGAAGAGCCCGAGCATGACGCGGCCACCTACAAGATGGTGCAGCCCGATCAGGATGCCGACTGGTACAACAAATCCCATGTCAGCACCGGCGAGCCGGTGAAGACTGTGACCGTGGCGCATTCCAGGTCGCTGGAGCAGCGCAACCCGGCGGCGGCCTCTTTCCTGGCCAATATCAACATGGACGCCGGGCAGTTAAGCGGCCTGACCTATGAGGTCGTGGTCAAGGGGCGCGACACCGACGAGGTCGTTGCGGAATGGATCGCCGCCAATGGTGAGACCGTGGATGGTTGGCTTGGCCTGACCACCAACTGACACCAGCGCCCCCGGGGTCTCGGGGGTGCCGCCAAACACACTCAACAGCGGTGGGACCAGTATGACAGCGGATATCGCAATTGACGCAAAAGGCGTGTGGAAAGTGTTCGGTACACGCTCGAACGAGGCTTTGAACGCCATTCATAGCGAAGGCCTGAGCAAGGCAGAAGTGCTGGACCGGTTCAACTGCGTGGTCGGCGTGGCCGATGCCAGTTTCGAGATCGAGCGGGGTGAGCTGTTCTGCGTCATGGGCCTGTCGGGTTCGGGCAAATCGACCCTCGTGCGTCATGTGAACCGCCTGCTGGAGCCGACAGACGGTCATATCTATCTGGACGGCGACGATGTGATGGGCCTGAACGACGAGGGCCTGCGCGACCTGCGCAACCGCCGGGTCGCCATGGTGTTCCAGAATTTCGGCCTGATGCCTCACCGCACTGTGCGCGACAACGTGGCGATGCCGCTGGAAATTCGCGGCACCGGCAAGGCCCGCCGCTGGGAAGAGGCTGACCGGGTGCTGGAACTGGTGGAACTGAACGGTTGGGAAGACAAATACGCCCATGAACTGTCGGGTGGGATGCAGCAGCGTGTGGGCCTTGCCCGCGCCATCGCTGCCGATCCTGAAATCCTGCTGATGGATGAGCCGTTCTCGGCGTTGGACCCGCTGATCCGCAAGCAATTGCAGGATCAGTTCATGGAGTTGAGCCACAAGCTGAACAAAACCACGATGTTCATCACCCACGATCTGGATGAGGCGATCCGCATCGGCCATCGCATCGCGATCATGAAAGACGGGCGCATCGTGCAGATCGGCACCCCAGAAGAGATCATCCTGAACCCCGCCGATGATTATGTGGCCGACTTCGTGGCCGGGATTTCCAAACTCAACATGATCTTCGCCCATGCGGTGATGAAACCGGTGGACGAGTTCGAGGCGCGTCATGGCGAAGTGCCCGATGACGCCAAGAAAGCGCATCCGGATATGGATTTGTCCGATCTGATGAACCTTTGCGTCGAGGGTCACGGCGTCGTGGCGGTGACGCAGGATGGCAAGACCGTGGGGGTGATCAACCGCGCCGGCCTGATCCGCGCGATTCAGGACAGTCAGGCATAAGGGGGCCGCTATGAAACATGTTGATATGCAACAGATCCAACCGGAAACCGCCGACCGTCTGAACGGGCTGATCGGAGAGTTTGTCGGGCAGGGTCACGCCTACTATCAGAAGACTTTTGCCTACATGATGCAGGCGCCGGGCTATCGCTTTACCCTGAACAAGGCGGCAGCGGTTCTGGGGCCGATATGGTTTGGCGCGCGCGGGCTGTGGTCGTGGTTCCTGGGATTCCTGGTGCTGGAAACGCTGGCCTATATCCAGATCGGGCTGGGCCTGTTCGGCGATCTGGGTCGCGAGTTCCGCGAACGGGCCGAACAGATCGAACAGACGCTGGAACTGCGTCGGCAGCAGATCGCGGCGGCGGAACAGTCTGGTGCCGCGTCGCTGGAGTCCCTGAAACGTGCCGCAGAATCGCTGGAGGGTGCGCTGGCCGGAGCGCAGGACGCCGCTAAAAGCGCGGATTCAACCGGCCTGACCTACCTTGCAATCGGGATCATCCTGTTGTTGGCGGTGAAATTCCTGGCGGCATCGCTGGCCAATTGGACGCTTGAGGGGCAGTTTGCCCGCTGGCGCTCGGACCCGAGCGTTGCGCATGGCTGGTCCTTGCCCCGGTTGACCGTTGCCTCGGTGCTGAGCGGAGTGGTCGTGATCCTGTCGATGATCAAGTTTGCACAGCCTGATGCATTCGCGGTTCTGAAAGCTTTTCCAACCAATCGCGATTGGCGCCTGAACGTGGGGGATGGCGTTCAGGCAGTGTTCGAATGGACCAAAACCGCCGGGCGAGGGTTCTTTGACGGGCTGACCTATGGGATGCGCACCCTTCTGGACTGGATCGAGGTGGTTCTGGTCGATACCCCCTGGCCGGTTGTGGCGTTGGTGATCATCATGCTCGCCTACCTGTCTGCTGGCGCGCGCGTGGCGATTTTCACCGGCGCAGCGCTGGCCTATCTGGGTCTGCTGGACTTCTGGGAAAAGGCGATGACCACGATTGCCCTGCTGGGCGCGGCGGCGCTGATCTCGATCACGCTGGGCATTCCGCTGGGGATTTACTGTGCCCGCCGTCCGCGTGCCTTTGCCATCGTGCGACCCATTCTGGATTTCATGCAGTCGATGCCGTCCTTCGTCTATCTGATCCCGGTGGTGGCCTTCATCGGATCAGGCAAACCGGCGGGCGTGGTTGCGACGATGATATTCGGCAGCCCTCCGGTGATCCGGTTCACGGTTCTGGGTCTGCAACAGGTGCCGGAAACCGTACGCGAGGCTGCATTGGCCTTTGGCGCCACGCCCCGATATCTGCTGTGGCGCGTGGATCTGCCGCTGGCGCACAAGACGATCATGGCCGGGGTGAACCAGACCATTCTGATGTCGCTGGCGATGGTCGTCGTCGCCTCGCTGATCGGTGCCAAGGGGCTGGGCGAGGACGTGCTGGAAGCATTGCAATACGCAGCCGCGGGGCAGGGCATTCTGGCCGGTCTGGCGATCCTTTTCTGTGCTCTTATTCTGGATCGGATCGTGGCCGGTAAGAAATAGAGGTCAACTCACACTCACACCCACAATGGGCGCAGCTAGACCTGCGGCGCCCGGGCGTAGGGAAGATGCCCGGTTTTCATCCAGACCTTGGCGCCGTCGGAACCCGCGGTGGCCGACAGCGCCTGGCCCTCGGGCAAACGCAGCCAGTCGTTTGTGTTCAATACATCTTCTCCGGTGGTGATCGACCCGTCGATGATGAGAATTTCGATCCCGCCGGGTGCGTTTGATGACAGGGTCGCGCCCGCGTCCAGATGGCTATAGGTGACCACTTCGCGGGCGTCTTCGTGAAGGATCGCGGTGGCGACGCCGTTTATCGGCGCGGACAGCTCATCCGCCATGGTTTTGCGGAACTGCGTACGGTCATCCATGTCGAACTGCCAGAGCTTCACAAAGATGGTGCAGCCGGGTGCCGATCCCGGCGTATGCTGCGATGTCGGCGGGTTTCGCACATAGGTTCCGGCCGGAAAATCGCCGTGCTCGTCCTGAAACACGCCGTCCAGCACAATGAACTCCTCACCGCCGGTATGTGTGTGCGCCGAAAATTTGCTGCCCGGTGCGTAACGTACAATGGTTGTGGCGCGGGCGACCTCGCCCCCGATCCGGTCCAACATGCGCCGGTCCACGCCTTTCATGGGCGAGGCCTGCCACTCAAGCTGATCAGAGTGAACAACGACGCGGGCAGAAAAATCCGAGTTGAGTTCCATGAGGCGGGGTCCTTTCGTCGTAGCGGGTTGCGATCCGTGGGCGCGTCGTTTTTTGCACCACGTTTGAAGATGGGGCGGGCGTTCGGGCATTTCCACCTTTGCGCAAAGACAGAATTTCAGGTTCCGCGCAGTTGCGCCGCCAGAAAGTCAATCAACGCTCGTATCCGCGCTGTCAGGTGACGGTTTTGCGGGTAGGCTGCATAGAGGCCGACGGATACCGCCTCTTGTGCCTCAAAAATCAATTGCAACTGTCCTGCATCCAGAAACGGCTGCGCGGTGTATAGGGGAATGCGCCCGACCCCCAACCCGTCCGCGGCCATATGGGCCACCGCGCGTGGGGAATTAGCGCGGAAATTGCCGGACACCGGAACCGAATACGCGCCGTCCGGACCCTTGAATGTCCAATGGTCGATATTGCTGCCGGTGGCCTGCAACAGACAGTTATGAGAGGCCAGCGCCGATGGCTCTTTCGGGGTTCCGAATTCCGCCAGATAATCCGGCGACACACAGCACACGATCCGCATGTCCATGAGCTTGCGCGCCACGAGGTTCGAGTCCTTCAGGACACCGAAGCGAATGGCCAGATCATAGCCTTCCTCGACCATCGGGACGTGGTGATCTGATAGGTGCAGCTCGATCGAGACCTTGGGATGTTCGGTCTGAAATGGTTTCAACAGGTGGATCAGTTCCGCCGATCCGAACCCGGTGGGCGCGGTGATCCGGATACGGCCCGCCAATTCGGTTTGGCGCTGCTGAACAAGGCCCTCCAGTTCATCGAACTGCTCCAGCAAGGGCAGGCAACGTTCGTAATAGGCGCGTCCGGTATCGGTCAGGGTGACGCTGCGGGTGGTGCGGTTGAACAGTTGCGCGTTCAGTCGATCCTCGAGCTGGCCGACATATTTGCTGGCCAGTTTGGTGCTGATGCCAATCTGCCGCGCGCCTTCAGTGAAGGAAGAATGCGCGGCCACGGCCGCAAAGGCCCTCATGCCCTGAACAGTATCCATTATCTACACTACGTTCAAAGTAAATCACCAAATGGGTATATTATCGCCATGCGGAAAGCAAACTAAGTCTGGTGCTCAGATGCTGATCCTCAGCCGAACCCTTCACTCATAGAAAGAGCTATCAGATGTCCAACGCCATCCGAATCCACAGTTTCCCGCTGTCCGGCCATGCCCACCGCGCGGTTTTGTTCGCCAGCCTCGCCGGTATCAAGCACGACGTCATCGATGTTGATCTGGCCGGGGGCGAACACAAGGGCGACGCGTTTCTGGCGCTGAACCCGGCAGGGCAGGTGCCGGTGCTGGAGGACGGCGATGTGGTTGTCAGCGACAGCAATGCTATCCTGGTCTATCTGGCCCGGAAATATGCGCCGTCCTACCTGCCGACAGATCCGGTGCTTGAGGCCGAGGTGCAGAAATTCCTGACCCTCGCCGCAGGCGAGATTGCCTTTGGCCCTGCGGCTGCGCGGCTAATCACCGTGTTCAATGCGCCTTTGGACGTCGAGTTCACCCATGCCACCGCTGCCAAGGTTTTGGGCAAGCTGGACGCCCATCTTGAGGGGCGCGACTGGTTGGTCGGGAATGCGCCCTCAATCGCGGATGTTGCGATCTACAGCTACACTGCGCACGCGCCCGAAGGGGGTGTTTCGCTGGAACCCTACGCAAATGTCCGACGCCTGCTGAGCAATATCGAGGCGCTGGACGGATTTGTCCCAATGCCCCGCACAGCGGTTGGACTGAACGCCGCCTGACCCCAAACCTGGCCGGTTGCGCATTGGCGCAGCTGGTCCCTTCGCCCCATGAGGTCCGCCATGAATGTTCCGGTCGAAGCCAGCGCATCCCCCTTTCATAACGGCGAGCGCGCCATGCAGTCCCGTGTGGGGAAACGCGAACAGGTCGAAAAAATGGGTCGGGACTTTATCCGCCCCTACATGCCCGGCCAGCATCGGGAGTTTTTTGGCCAACTTCCCTTCATCGTTGTCGGCAGCGTTGATGCTAATGGGTGGCCTTGGGCGTCAATGATCTCGGGCAGGCCGGGATTTGTCAGCTCGCCGCATGACCGGCAGCTGGATGTTGCGACCCAACCGTTGAAGGACGACCCGCTTGGTGGCGCGTTGCAAGCCGGTGCACCGATCGGCGTGGTGGGGGTGGAGCTTTCCACACGTCGTCGCAACCGAATGAATGCAACCGTGCGCCGGGTGGATAAGAGCGGTTTCTCGTTGGATGTCGTGCAGTCCTTTGGGAACTGCCCGCAATACATCCAAACCCATGATGTGACCTTTGTCCGGGACTCTGAGGCCGATCCCGTCCGTCCCGCCAGTGATCGGTTTTCCGCGCTGGACGCGCAGGCCCGCAAGGTGATTTCGACGGCCAACTCGTTCTACGTGGCAAGTTCCGCCGATACGCCAGAACACGAAGGCGTAGACGTATCGCACAGGGGCGGGCGTTCCGGTTTCGTCAAAGTGCAAGGCAACAGCCTGTTGGTGCCCGACTTTGCCGGCAACAATTTTTTCAACACGCTGGGCAATTTCCTGGTGAATCCCCGGGCGGGTCTGCTGTTTCCGGACTATCAGACCGGAGATCTGTTGATGCTGACCGGAACGGTTGAGGTTCTGTCCGACGATCATCCCGATATTGCTGCCTTTCATGGTGCAAGGCGGGGGTGGTGGTTTCATCTGCATCATGGGCTGCGTATCCATGACGCGTTGCCGTTCCGGGCCGAATTTCTGGAGTTTTCGCCCAATAGCTTGACGAGTGATGACTGGAAGACGCTCGCCGCTCGGCAAAAGGCCAAAACGCAGCGCCGCCAATGGCGCGCCCTGCGGGTTGCCTCGGTGCGTGACGAAAGCGAGGTGATACGGTCCTTTACCTTTGAGCCGACAGACGGTTTGCCCCTGCTGCCCTTTGAAGCGGGCCAGTTTCTGACGCTGCGCGTGCGGCCCGACGGCAGGGCGCCAGTGACCCGGACCTACACGCTGTCCTCGGCACCGGGGGAACCCAGCTACAGGATTTCGGTCAAGTGCGAGCCGGGCGGCGCTGTGTCTAGCCACTTGCACGACACGTTGTCAGCCGGAGACCTTGTCGAGGTCCAGGCCCCCAAAGGCCAGTTCTTTCTGGACCCCGCCGAAACCCGCCCCGCCGTTCTGTTCGCCGGAGGGGTCGGTATCACGCCGATGATCTCGATGGTGCGTCACGTCCTGAACGAAGGTCTGCGCAGCCGCCACACCCGCAGGCTGACCGTTTTCCACGCGGCGCAAACCGTGGCGCAGCGAGCCTTCCATGCGGATTTGCGCGAGGCCGAGGCCATCAGCGACGGTAAGATCCGTTATGTGTCAATCGTCTCCCAGCCCGAACAAGGCCGGCGGGTGGGTGTGGATTATGATGCCGCAGGCTATATCACGCCCGCGCTGATCCGCGACACGCTGCCTTTGGATGACTATGATTTCTTTCTCTGCGGCCCGCCGCCGTTCATGCAGGCTGTCTACGACATGCTGCGTGAACTGGGTGCACGGGACGGTCGTATATTCGCCGAAAGCTTCGGCCCGGCGGCGCTGAAACGGCGATCTGATGACGGCGCACGCGACCCACAGCCCGAGGTCGGAGCGGCTCAGGTCACCTTTGCGGCCAGCGGGCAGAAGGCGCATTGGGTAAAAGACGGGCCGACCCTGTTGGAAACGGCCGAGGGGCAGGGGCTGGAGCCATCCTTCTCGTGCCGCTCGGGCTCTTGCGGCAGCTGCGCGACGCGCAAAATCGCTGGTAAAGTCGCCTATCGCGCGCAGCCGAGCGCGGACCATTCCGAAGATGAGGTGCTGATCTGCTGTGCGGTGCCCGGCCAGGGGACAGACGAAGTGATCCTGGACCTCTAGCGCCGCTGGGAAAGGGGTCGGGACTTTATCACGGACGCAGGTTAGAAAGATGGGATTGCACCTGTGATCATGTGAGGATTTCCAATGACCGACTCAAAGCTCAGAACCACCTCGGGCAATGGCCGTATTTATGACAGCGTGCTCGACACGATCGGCAACACGCCCACAATTCGCATCAACAATCTGGGGCCTGAAGGCGTCGACCTGTTCGTGAAGTTCGAGGCGTTCAACCCTGCCGGATCGGTCAAGGATCGCCTTGCGGTGAACATCATCGAGGCCGCGGAGCGCAACGGGACCCTGAAGCCCGGCCAAACCGTGGTCGAGGCGACCAGCGGCAATACCGGCATCGGTCTGGCCATGGTCTGCGCGCAAAAGGGCTACCCTCTGGTCGTCACAATGGCCGAGAGCTTTTCCACCGAACGTCGCCAACTGATGCGGATGCTGGGGGCCAAGGTCGTGCTGACCCCAAAAGAGGAAAAAGGCTTTGGCATGTATCGCAAAGCCGCCGAGCTGGCCGAAAAGCACGGCTGGTTTCTGGCCCGTCAGTTCGAAACCCAGGCCAATGCCGAAATTCACGCCGCCACGACCGCGCAGGAAATCCTGGGCGATTTCAATGGCGAACCGCTGGATTACTTCGTGACCGGCTATGGAACCGGCGGCACGATCACCGGAGTCTCGCGGGTGCTGCGCACCGAGTGGCCCAACACGAAAATCATCCTGTCCGAACCTGCCAACGCGCAGCTGGTGGGTAGCGGCATTGCAACCGAGCGGGGCAAGGACAACGATCCTGTCTCAAGCCACCCGGCGTTCGAGCCGCATGTGATACAAGGGTGGACGCCGGATTTCATCCCCTCGGTCCTGCAGGAATCCATCGACAACAGCTACTTCGATCAGCTGATCCCCGTGCCCGGTCCGACCGGTGTGGAATGGGCGCAGAAACTGGCCAGCCAAGAGGGGATTCTGACCGGCATTTCCGGCGGCGCGACCTTTGCTGTAGCCATTGAAATCGCCGAACAGGCCGAACCCGGCGCGTCGGTTCTGTGCATGTTACCCGACACCGGCGAGCGGTATCTGAGCACACCATTGTTCAGCGACATTTCGGTGGGCATGACCGATGAGGAAACCGAAATCGCACACTCGACACCGGGTTACACCATCGGCTGACGTCAAGTCGTGTGGATCCGCCCTGACGCGTTCCTTGCTTAAAGCCCCCCGTAACTGCAATGATATTGGCAGGTTACGGGGGTTAAGAGGGCGCGCAGATGCACAAAGGTCGACTGTTGCTGCGGGTGGCGATCCTGCTGCCCTTGTTCTGTGCCTTCCCATTTGCGGGCCGGGCGCAGACCCAGACATGGGCCGAGGTGAAACCGATCATGGATCGTCGCTGTGTCGTTTGCCACAGCTGCTATGACGCGCCGTGCCAGTTGAAGCTGACATCCCCGATGGGCGTTTTGCGCGGGGCCAGCAAAGAGGCGGTCTATCATACCGAGCGTTTGCAGGACGCCCAACCCACCCGGCTGGGGATCGACGCGCAGACCGTTCCCGAATGGCAGGCGCTGGGGTTTCATACTGTCCTTCGCGGGCAGGATGCGGGTTTGATTGAGCGCTATCTCGAACTGGGTCGTCAGAACCCGATGCCGGTTGATGCGCCCCTTCCAACTGAACTTGGTCTGGCAATCGACCGTCCTCTGGTCTGCCCGACATCCGATGAGTTCGACGCATTCAGCGCGGCCCATCCGCTTGCAGGTATGCCCTATGGCACGGCACCGCTTGCCGAGGCCGAGTTTCAGACCCTCATGGGCTGGGCGCGCAACGGTGCGGCCCTGCCATCCACCGCGTCCGACATCCCTGATGCGATCCAAGCCCAAATTACCGAGTGGGAGGCGTTTCTGAACGCAAGCGACCCCCGCAGCCAGTTGATGAGCCGGTATCTGTATGAGCATCTGTTTCTGGCCCGTCTCCATTTTCAGGGCGATGATCCGCGGCGGTTCTTCCAGCTTGTGCGCTCGACCACGCCGCCGGGCGCCGAGATCGACGTGATTGCAACGCGGCGACCGTTTGATGATCCCGGCGGGGCGTTTTATTATCGGTTGCAGCAGGTCACGGAAACGATCGTGCATAAGGAGCATCTGGTCTACACGCTTGGGCCGGATCGCATGGCGCGTTTCCAACAACTGTTTCTCGACACCGATTGGACGCTGGCGGACCTGCCCCCGTATGGGGATGCCGAGGGCGGCAATCCTTTCACCACCTTCATGCAAATGCCTGTGCGCAGCCGTTATCAGTTCCTTCTGGATGACGCGCTGTTTTTTGTCCGCAGCTTCATCCGCGGCCCCGTTTGCCACGGAGAGACCGCTGTAGATGTGATCGAGGACCGGTTCTGGGTCAGTTTCCTCGACCCGGACGCGGATTTGTCGATCACCGACCCCAGCTATCTGCAGGAGGGCGCCTCCTATCTGGAACTGCCCGTGTCCGGGGCCGATGCAGGTGTGCTGGGCATGTTGCAGGAGTTCTCGCACAAAAATCAGGTCGAGTATCTCGAATTCAGGCACGCGCGGTACCGGGCTGCTCCGGTGTATCAGACCGGGTTCGACTATGGCTCGATCTGGGATGGAGACGGCACCAATCCAAACGCGCTGATCACGGTGTTCCGGCATTTCGATAATGCCTCGGCCATGACCGGGTTTCACGGCGGCATTCCCGAAACCGCCTGGGTCATCGATTATCCGATTTTTGAACGCATCTACTATGACCTTGTGGCAGGCTACGACGTGTTCGGGCGGGTCGAGCATCAGCTGTCCACGCGGCTGTACATGGATGAACTACGGATGGAGAGCGAGGACACCTTTCTGGTCTTCATGCCACGGGACGTCCGGCCGCAAATGCATGAACACTGGTATCAGGGTGTTCTGGCCGAATTGCACACCTATTGGCATCGCCGCCGTGTCGATGACCGTTTCCCCACCGGTATTTCCTACCAGACAGATCAGCCGAAGCAGGAGTTCCTTCTGGCCTTGCTGAAACGCGGCAACGGGTTGTGGGCCGAGACGGACCCGATCAACAGATGCGCCACCGAAGAATGCCCCGCAGGACTGCCTGCTGAAACGCTGCGCGATCTGGCCAATCAAACCGGCGATTGGGTGAAATTTTTGCCGGATCTGTCTGTTCTTGCGGTCAAGCAAAATGGCGGAGAGATGGCACTGTTCACTCTTGCGCATGACAAAGCCCACTACAACGTAGCCTTCCTGTTCGATGAAAAGGCCCGCCGGGACCCCGGGGCGGATGTTCTGACGATCCTTCCGGGGCTGATCGGCAGCTACCCGAATTTCTATTTCCACGTCGGGCAGGATCAGTTGGCGTCCTTTGTCGCGGCCCTGAAAGACATACGATCGCAAAGCGACTATTTGGCCGTGGTTGCGGAATATGGTGTGCGTCGGACCAGCCCCGACTTTTGGGCGTTAAGTGACCGAATTCACGATATTTTCTTGCGCCAACATCCAATTCAGGCGGGTATATTCGATCTGAACAGGTACAAGGACCCGAAACAGGGGGATGACCCCACTTAAACGCAGGTGCCCACACAGAGCTTTGATCGGTCGCAACGCGCGTTAACTTGTCCGAAATCCCTTTGGCGCTTAAGTTAAGTGTATGTGGTCCTTTGCAGATATCCGTCCTGCCTATAGCCGCGCCGAGCGGGTGAGCGACGGAATTGTGCACGTTCTGGGCGTCACGTCGGCCCTTGTTGCGGTGCCCATCCTGATCACGATCACTGCCTTTCACCGGTCCGAGCCCGAGGCGATTCTGGGGGTCTCGGTCTATGGTGTGACGCTGCTGTTGATGCTGACGTTTTCTGCGCTCTACAACATGATCGAAAATGACAGGTGGGCCGAACTGCTGCGCCGTCTTGATCACTCGGGCATTTATGTGAAGATTGCCGGAACCTACACGCCGTTCCTTTTGCTGTCGGCCGGGCAGGGGCCGGGGCTTTTGATTGGCCTGTGGTCCTCGGCAACGCTGGGTTCGGTGCTCAAGCTGATTGATCCGGCCCGGTTTCGCTGGTTCGGGCTTGTCCTGTACCTGATGATGGGCTGGGCTGTCGTCTGGGCTGGTCCCGCCATGCTGGACGAGCTGCCCACTGTAGTAGTTTGGCTGATGATCGCAGGCGGTGTGGTCTATACCGTCGGAGTCGTCTTTTACCTTCTGGATCACCTGCCTTTTCACAATACAATCTGGCACGTGTTTGTTCTGACCGGTACGGTTTTGTTTTTCATAGCAATTTCTGCCAGGGTTCTGCTGGGACCACATCCGGTCGCCTGACGGGTTTTCGAGGTTGGTGCCTTTGTGGTGCAGAGCTGCGGGTGGTTTTTGCATATCAAAGACTGCAGCGCCTTCTTTCTGAGGAATGGGACGAGACGTGAGCAATTGGGGGGTTGACTTGCCTCGGTAGTAATCGACTAAAAGGGTCGGAAATAATTCCCGATAAAAAAAGTCGGACAGAACGAGGACTCCCCATGCTGAAACCCACACTCAAATTTACATCGGCGCTTGTTGCCGTGGCCCTGATCAGCGGTGCCGCCATGGCCGATCAGGCCTATGGCCCGTTTCCGGTCACCGTGAAAGGCTATGACGGCGACAAGACCAATTCGGTCTCGTATTCCGGCCAGATCGCGCGCCACGTGCTGCATGACAGCCTGAAAAAAGCGGCTGCCAAAGGGGATGGCGGCAACAACGCGGCCCAGGTCGAGGCGCTGATGCTGGCCTATTTCAACGGCTCCGAAGAAGATCTGGAAATCATTGCGCCGGTGTCAAAAGACGGCTTTCCGGTCAAGCAATCGACCGTGAATGAAATCTCCAAAGGCAAGAACATCTCGGGCAAGTTCTACAATGGCGCGATGCCTGCATGGCCGGGCAACCAGTCGGGCGTCGATGTTGCGCTGCAGATGATCAAGATGGCTGCCGCATCCGAGCAGGGCTATGACCCGGTCAACGGCATGGACTGGGCGCAGCTGATCTCGAAATTCACGCTGGGTGCGATGGCCTATAACCAGGCGGTCGACAACTATCTGGACGAAAAACTGGACGCCGGCACCAAGCCCAACGACCAGCCCTATAAAGAGGGCGCCTACTATACCGGCAAAGAACATGTCTGGGACGAGGCGTTCGGTTATTTCGGTGCGGCTACGCATTCGGCCAGCCTGTCGCCGGAACAGAACTATGCTGTGTCCAAGCAGAAAGACCTGACCGCTGCGGACGCCAATGGTGACGGTGTGGTCGATCTGAAAACCGAAATGGTCTTTGGTCCGGCTTACTATGCCGCCGGTGCCGACAAGGGTGGCAACCGGAACACCCAATATATGACCACCATCTTCAACGCCTTCCGCGATGGCCGCGCGCTGATCGCCTCGGCCAATGGTGAGGCACTGACCGACGCGCAGCGCGCCGAGCTGAAGGCCTATGCCGATATCATCGAAACAAACTGGGAGAAGACGCTGGCCGAGGCCACGTTCAAATATGCCGGTTCGGTTTACAAGGATATCGACAAGCTGAAATCGGGCGAGGACAGCGACAAGGCCCTGCGCAACTACGTCAAACATTGGGGTGAGCTGAAGGGCTTCTCGATGGCGTTGCAGTCGGGCAAGAACAACCTTGGCGCAACTGCGATCGACCTGAACTGGATGATCGGCTTCAGCCCGGCGATGCCCGACGGCAAGATGGTGTCGGACATCGATGCAGACGGCAACTTTGTTCGCGAGCGCGAGATGTCTCTGGACGACTATCAGGTCAACATGCTGAAAGTGCAAAAACTGCTGATCGACAAGTTCGGCATCGAAAGCCGCGCCAATGACGCAACCGCCGATCTGGCCGCGCTGGCCGAAAAGCTGGGCGCCACCGAGGCGGCCGAAACCGATTGAGAATCCTCTGATCCCACCCCGGCGGCTTTAGGGTCGCCGGGATTTCCATCGAAAGAGACCCTTTGGAATTTCTCGATCACATAGGCGCGGTCTTTGCCGATTTTTCCAACCCCAAGAAGCGTGTCTTCGTGGGGTATCTGTTTTTGACCGTTCTGCTTGCGCTGCTGTGGCTGGTGGCGGTGCGGCGGTCCTCGATCCGCGCGGCGGTGCGAGAGGTGTTTGATCGTACGGTCCTGTTCTCACCTTCGGCGCGAGCGGACTACAAGATATTTGTGATCAACCGTGTTTTCACCCTGTTCATCTCGCCGCTGCTGGTGTCGCAGCTGGCGATCGCAACCGCGCTGTTTTATGCGTTGCACGACGTCGATTTCCTGCGGCGGGGTTTGTTTGCGGATACGCCAAAGGCAGTGATTGTGGCGCTGTTCACAGGGGTGATCTTCCTGGTGGATGATTTCACCAAATACATCGTGCACCGCTGGATGCACCGTTGGCCGGTACTGTGGGCGATCCACAAGGTCCACCAT
Organism: Ruegeria sp. AB10; assembly: GCF_056542745.1. Classification (NCBI taxonomy): domain Bacteria; kingdom Pseudomonadati; phylum Pseudomonadota; class Alphaproteobacteria; order Rhodobacterales; family Roseobacteraceae; genus Ruegeria; species Ruegeria sp. AB10. The sequence continues at coordinate 252,261 of NZ_JBQGAI010000004.1, forward strand.
TCGGCCGAGACGATGACCCCGATCACCGTTTACCGCGTTCACCCGTTGGAGGGTGTTCTGTACGGTCTGCGTGCGGCTGTGGCGCAGGGAACGGTGATGGCGGTCTTTCTGTTTTTCTTCGGCAGCGCCGTCGACCTTTACACCGTGCTGGGCGTCAATGTCCTGTCGTTCGTTTTCCATGTGACCGGCTCGAACCTGCGGCATTCGCATATCTCGATCCGGTACTGGCGCTGGCTGGAACATATCCTGATCTCTCCGGCGCAGCATCAGGTGCACCATTCGATTGCACGCAAACATCATGACAAGAATTTTGGCGTTGCCTTTGCAGTCTGGGACTGGCTGTTCGGGTCGCTGCATCTGTCCGAACGGGACAGCAAGCTGACCTTCGGGCTGAAACCGTCCGAGGCGCACGCCTCGAACCTGATCGACATCTATTTCCGCCCCCTTCGCGATATCGCGAATGTTCTGCGGCGGCGGGCCGGCAAGCTGCGGGCCGGACTGGCAGGACGGCCGGAGCATGAACGCGATCCCATAGCGTAACCCCTCAAACAGCTTTGGTGCGCCGGGCGGTTCCGCGCTGACCGGGCAGTTAGCAGTTGAAATTTTCATGTTTATCGATATTAGACAAAGCAGGCATGGAGTTTTGGATAGATTATCGATAAAATGGAAAACACCTCTCCCACATGGACCCGCGAGGCGGCGCAGGCCGTTTATGATCTTCCTCTGATGGACCTGCTGTTCCGCGCGCAGACCGTGCATCGCGAGAACTTCGATCCCAACAAGATCCAGACCTCCAAGCTGCTGTCGATCAAGACGGGCGGCTGCGCCGAGGATTGCTCCTACTGTTCGCAATCGGCCCGGAACGGCTCAAAGCTGTCGGCGTCGAAGCTGATCGAGGTTCAGCGCGTCCTGACCGAGGCCCGCAAGGCGAAAGAGGGCGGTGCGACCCGGTTCTGCATGGGCGCGGCCTGGCGCGAGCCGAAAGACCGCGACATGGATGCGCTGGTTGCGATGGTCGAAGGCGTCCGCGACATGGGGATGGAGACCTGCATGACGCTGGGGATGCTGGACGACAATCAGGTGTTTCGCCTGCGCGATGCGGGGCTGGATTACTACAACCACAACATCGACACGTCCGAGCGTTACTACCCCGAAGTCATCACCACCCGCACCTTCGCCGATCGGATCGACACGATGAACCGCGTGCAGGACGCCGGGATCAAAGTATGTTCGGGCGGTATTCTGGGCATGGGTGAACAGATCGGCGACCGCGTCGATATGCTGGTGACACTGGCCAATATGGGCCCCGCGCCCGACTCCGTGCCGATCAACATGCTGATGCCGCAGGAAGACACGCCGCTGGCCGATGCCAAGCCGATCGACCCGATCGACTTTGTGCGCGTGATTGCCACCGCCCGCATCATGATGCCGAAATCCTATGTGCGCCTCTCCGCTGGCCGCAGCGACATGACCGAAGAGATGCAGGCCATGTGTTTCTTCGCCGGTGCGAACTCGATCTTTGTGGGTGAAACGCTGCTGACCGCCGAGAACCCCGAAGAAGACACCGACGCGATCCTCTTTGCCAAGCTGGGGCTTCAGGCCGAAACCGTGGCCGGGCAAAGCTGTGCGGAAGCGGCTGAATGAAAGCATTGAGTCGCCTGCACTCGATGCTTGAAACGCTGGACGCCCGGCATCGTCGCCGGGCGCTGGCCCCGAGGCGTGGGCTGGACTTCGCCTCGAATGACTATCTGGGCCTTGCGGACTCAACGCTATTGCGCCGCGCCGCGCAAAAGGCGCTGGAGCGGGGTGTGCCGCTTGGATCAGGCGGGTCGCGGCTGTTGCGCGGGAACCATCCTGAACATGAGGCGCTGGAGGAAGAGGCAGCAGCCTTTTTCGGGGCTGAGGCCGCCTTGTTCATGGGAGGTGGGTTTCAGGCCAATCAGGCGATATTCTCGATCTTGCCCGCGGCGGGGGATCTGATCCTGTATGACGGTCTGGTCCATGCCAGTGCCCATGAGGGGATGCGCACGGGCCGAGCCGAAACCCGGTCCTTTGCCCATAACGACGTCGCAGATGCCCGCCGCGTTCTGGTGGATTGGCAGGCCACTGGCGGATCGGGGCAGGTCTGGATCGCGGTGGAAAGCGTCTACTCGATGGAGGGCGACATCGCGCCCTTGACCGCGCTGTCCGAACTGGCCGTCGAACACGGGGCCATTCTGGTCGTGGACGAAGCCCACGCCACCGGCGTTTTTGGTCCGAACGGAAAAGGTCTGGCCCATGGGCTGACGGCTGAGGTTCTGACCTTGCACACCTGCGGCAAAGGTCTGGGTGTTGCGGGCGGTCTGATCTGTGGGCCGCGGGTGATGATCGACGCGCTGATCAACCGAGCACGACCATTCATCTTTGCTACCGCACCGTCGCCGTTCAACGCGGCCCTTGTGCGGGCTGTGCTGGATCATCTGCGCTCCGACACCAGCCTGACCGACGCCGCAAACGCCCGACTGCACCATGCCCATGCCGAGGCACTTCGCACCGGAGTGCCGAAGGATGTGCTGATCAGCCAGATCATTCCCGTCATTCTGGGCGACGAAGCCCGGACGATGCAAATGGCCGCAACCCTGCAAGCGCAGGGCTTTGACGTCCGGGGTATCCGCCCGCCGACGGTTCCGCGTGGCACCTCGCGGCTTCGGGTCTCGGTGACCGGCAATGTGTCCAACGCTGATATCAGCGCCCTGTTCGAAACGCTTTCCCAGTACCAAAGCGAGGCCGCATGAGTACCGTAGTTGTTGTGGGCACAGATACCGGCATCGGTAAAACCGTCTTCGCGGCAGGTCTGACCGCTGCCCTTGGCGCGCGGTATTGGAAGCCGGTGCAGTCGGGGTTGGAAGAGGCAACGGACTCGGAAATCGTCGCCGAGCTGACGGGGGGCCAAGTCTTGCCCGAGGCCTACCGGTTGAACATGCCCGCCTCACCGCATTTGTCGGCCGAGGATATGGGGATCGAGATCGACCCGGCCCGTCTGGCCTTGCCGCAGGTGTCCGGCCCTCTGGTTGTCGAAGGCGCGGGCGGGTTGATGGTGCCGCTGAACCGTCAGGTCTTTTTCCTCGACGTGATCGCGCAATGGCAGGCTCCGGTCGTGCTGGTGGCGCGCACCGCCCTGGGCACGATCAACCACACGACCCTGTCTCTGATGGCTTTGCGCAATGCCGGGTGCGATGTGGTCGGCGTGGCCTTTGTCGGCGATGCCGAGCCGGATGTGGAACAGACCATCGCCGAAATGGGCAACACCCGTCATCTGGGCCGTCTGCCTTTCATCGACTCTCTGTCTCGCGACACGCTGACCGACGCTTTCGCCGCCATCGACGTCGACACAATCCGGAGCGCCCTGTGACCCCGCTTGAGTTCGACGCCCGCCACCTGTGGCACCCCTACACCAACGTGCTGGAACCCGGCCCGATGCACCTGATCACCGGGGCCGAGGGCGTCTGGCTGACTGCCGAGGACGGGACGCAGATGATTGATGCAATGTCCTCGTGGTGGTGCGCGGTACACGGGCATCGTCACCCGGCCATCATTGGCGCGATGCAGGCGCAATTGGATCAGATGCCGCATGTGATGTTTGGCGGGCTGACCCATTCCCCGGCGATCGAACTGGGCCGCAGAATGATCGACCTTTTGCCTGATGGGCTGGACCGCATCTTCTACAGCGACAGCGGCTCGGTCGCCATCGAGGTGGCACTAAAGATGGCGGTGCAATACCAGATGGCGCAGGGCCGTAAGAGCCGCACGCATTTTGCCACCATCCGTGGCGGCTATCACGGCGACACCTGGAAAGCGATGAGCGTCTGTGACCCGGTCAACGGGATGCACGGGCTGTTCGCAGGCGCTCTGTCGGTTCAGCATTTCCTGCCCCGCCCGCAGATCGCCTTTGGTCAGGACTGGTCCGAGGATGGTGACCTGAACGGCTTGAATGCGCTGGAAGAGTTGCTGGAAACCAAGGCCGACCAGATCGCCGGCCTGATCCTTGAACCCGTCGTTCAGGGCGCGGGCGGGATGTATTTCTATCACCCGACATGGCTGCAGCGGGCGCATGAGCTGTGCAAGGCGCATGACGTGCTGGTCATCTTCGATGAGATTGCCACCGGTTTCGGTCGCACCGGAGAGCTGTTTGCGCTGTACCATGCCGGTGTGGTGCCGGATATCCTGTGTCTGGGCAAGGCGCTGACCGGCGGACATATCACGCTTGCAGCGACCGTCACGACCGAGACCGTCGCGCGCAGGATCGGCGAAAGCGAGGCGGGGGTCATGATGCATGGCCCGACCTATATGGCCAACCCGCTGGCCTGCGCGGCGGCGGTTGCCAGTCTTGAACAGCTTTCCGTCCGGGATTGGCGGGCCGAAGTGGCCGCTATCGCCGACCAGATGGAGCAGGAACTGGCCCCCGCGCGCGGATTGCCCGGGGTCTCGGATGTGCGCGTTCTGGGCGCCATCGGCGTCATTGAGATGGAGGATTGGGTCGATCCGTCCGTTGCACATGGGCTGGCACCGGAAACCGGCGTCTGGCTACGGCCCTTCGCACGAAACATCTATTGTATGCCGCCCTACATCATCTCTCCGGACGAGCTGAGCCGTGTGACATCGGCCATGGTATCCTTGGCGAAAGGCGCGTCATGAAACAGCAGTGGCTGTCCCGCTCGGGCACCCAGGAGGTGCTGTTGGTCTTCGGAGGTTGGGCGCTTGGGCCTGCGCCATTTCAAGGGCTTTCCGGCGATGCAGATGTGTTGTTCCTGGATGACTACACCCGATTGGACAACCCGCTGAGCGATCTCGCGCAATATGACCGGGTCACCTTGATCGCCTTTTCCTTTGGGGTGGCATCGGCGGCGCACTGGCTGACGCAGATAGGGTTGCAAACGGATCGATTGATTGCGGTCAGCGGCACTCTGTCCCCAGCTGATGCCGAACACGGCATTGCGCCGTACATGATCCGCGCCACTGCAGAGCAGTTAAGTGCTGCCAGTTTTGCCAAGTTCTGCCGTCGCGCCGGTTTGGCGGGGCCATGCCCCGAAATCGATATCGACGCCGCGCAGTCCGAACTTTACGCGGTGATCGAACGTGGCACCGCGCCGGACCACAAGTTCGACCGGATTTGGATTCCACAGAAAGACCGGATCATTCCGACCCAAGCGCAACAGGCCGCATGGGCCGGGCAGCAGGACGCCGTGCGCGAGATTTCCGCGCCGCATGTTCCCTTTGCCGCAGGTCAAAGCTGGAAGGAGTGGATCGCATGAACGCCCAGTTGACCGACCGTGTCCAGCGCAGTTTCAGCCGCAGTTTCATGACCTATCACGACTCGGCGGGTCAGCAAGCCAAGATTGCGGACCGTTTGGCGCAGGATCTGCGCGACTGTGGTGCGCCGCAGCATTTCGCATCGGCGTTGGAATTCGGCTGCGGTACCGGTCATCTGACCCAGCAGCTTTGCGAGCATTTCGCGTTTAACAGCCTTGCGATCAATGACCTGTCGCCCGAGGCCGATGAAACCGCTTCCACCTATGGGGCCGCGTTTCTCTGCGGGGACGCCGAGACTGTCGCATGGCCCGCGCAACCGCATCTGATTGCGTCGGCCTCAATGATCCAATGGCTTCCCGATCCCGCCGCGTTCCTGCGCCGGGCTGCGATGGCATTGGCACCCGGAGGCTGGCTGGCCGTTTCGGGATTTGGTCCGCAGCAATACCGCGAGCTGGTTCAGGTCGGGTCGGCGGCGAAAGCGCCCGGGCTGTGCGGGCCGGACGTTCTGACCGCTGCTGTCGAAGGCATTATGGATGTTGTCTCTGCCGGGGAGGTGGAACGGCGGATGCACTTTTCTTCGCCCCGAAAGGTGTTGGAGCACCTGCGTCGGACCGGCGTGAACGGGCGGGCGCAGAAAACCTGGACCAAATCCAGCCTGATGGCCTTTACCAATGAATACATCCGGCAATTCGGGGGCGAGTCCGGCGTTTCGCTGACCTATCACCCGACATGGATCATCGCCCGCAAACCCGGCTGATCTAGGCCAATCGTGTCAGGTGGCGCTGCATCACCGAATGGGCCTTGGCCGCGTCGCGATCCTTGATGGCGGCCAGAATGGCCGCATGGTCCGGGTCGGCGCGTTGGCGCCATTTGGCGGTGTGCAGATTGTTGAAATGCCACGCATACAGCACTTGCAGGTTTCTGATCTCGGCGATCATACGCGGCATGTTGCAGGCGGCGATGACGGCCATGTGAAAGCGCTGGTTGGCGTCCTCCCAATCATCAGCGGTGGTGGCACCGTCGCATTCCTCGTGAATCTGTTCGATCGCCGCGATCTGGCGGGTCGTCAGGTTGGGCACGGAATGCAGCAACGCAATGGGTTCCAGTGCGCGCCGCATCACCCGAAGTTCCTGAATGGCGTTCTGATCCATCGGCGCCACGCACATCCCCCGGCGCGGAACGGCAACCGTCAGCCCCTTGGAGGCGAGGTTCAGCAGAGCTTCGCGCACAGTCACCTGGCTGACCCCGAACTCGCGGGCAATAAGGTCCTGCCGCAGCTTTTCACCGGGCTTCAGCGCCCCCTGAACAATCCGCGTCGACAGTTTGTCGGCGATGTTATCCGATTTCTTGATCTGCTGCTCGGACACCTGACCCTCGGTTCATTGCACGTGTTCACAGACGCTTACCGTCATGGAGAGGGTTGGGCAACAGAGCTGTGAACAGGTGGGTTTTGATGGCGGCCAGAGTGACCTCGCGGCAGTTGCGGCTTAGACCCTGTACGCAGGTTTCACAAATGCCGGTGGCACGGCTAGGGTACGAGGGGCAGTCTGCCGTAACAGCTTGAAAAGGGATCACAATGGATTTTGCCCCATCGCCGCGCGCCGAGGAATACCGCGACCAGCTGAAACGCTTTATGCAGGCGCATATCTATCCGCGTATCCGCGACCACAAGGAAGAGATCGAGGCGGGTAATTTCCCGGTGTCCTTCATCGAGGACCTCAAGGCGCTGGCCCGGTCCGAGGGGCTGTGGAACCTGTTCCTGCCCTCTTTGCGTGACGACGAACCTGGCACGCGGCTGACCAATCTGGAATACGCCCCGTTGGCCGAGTTGATGGGGCAGGTGACGTGGTCGTCCGAAGTGTTCAATTGCAGCGCGCCGGACACCGGCAACATGGAACTTCTGCATATGTTCGCCACGCCTCAGCAGCGCGAGGAATGGCTGGTGCCGCTACTGAATGGCGAAATCCGGTCGGCCTTTGCGATGACGGAACCGGATGTGGCCAGCTCGGACGCGACCAATATCACGACCTCGATCCGGCGTGAGGGCGATGACTATGTCATCAACGGCCGCAAATGGTTCATCACCAATGCCTGCCACCCGAACACCAAGATGTTCATCGTCATGGGCAAGACCGACCCGAACGCGGACCGGCACAAGCAACAAAGCATGGTGATCGTGCCCAAGGACACGCCCGGCCTTGAGATTGTACGCAACCCCACGATCCTGAACATGCACGATCCCGAGGGCCATGCAGAGCTGGTCTTCAAGGACGTGCGCGTACCGGCCAGCAATCTGCTGGGGGAAGAAGGCAGCGGTTTTGCTCTGGCGCAGGCGCGTTTGGGGCCGGGGCGGATTCACCACTGTATGCGCTCGGTTGGTGCAGCCGAGATGGCGCTGTCACTGATGGTCGAGCGCGCGCAGGAGCGGAAGACCTTTGGAAAACAGCTCTCGGAACAGGGCGTGATCCGGGAATGGATCGCAAAATCGCGACTTGAGATTGATCAGGCGCGGCTGCTGACCCTGCAGGCGGCATGGAAGATTGATCAGGTCGGCGCCAAGGCCGCCCGGCGCGAGATTTCGCTGATCAAGGTGGTGGCGCCTAATGTGCACGCCACCGTAACCGACCGCGCGATGCAGGTCTTTGGTGCGATGGGCATGACGCCAGACACGCCTTTGGCCGACAGTTACACTTGGGCGCGGGCGCTGCGCTATGCGGATGGCCCGGATGAGGTGCATCTGCAGGCCATCGCGAAACAAGAGCTGAAAGAGTCGAACTTCGGCATGTCAGCGCAATGGCTGACACCGCCGAAGCGTTGATCTTTTACTTGCCCTTCCAGACCGGGTCGCGTTTTTCCGCAAAGGCGCGGGCGCCTTCCAGCTGGTCGTCGCTGGCGTATAGAACGTCAACGGTGCGCAACTGGCGCTTGGTAATGCGGTTCATCGCGTCCTGGAACTTGCTGTCTTCGGCGTCGCGCACGACCTCCTTGATCGCGGCGTAGACCAGAGGGGGACCCGAGGCCAGCAGGCGGGCCAGCTCCCATGCGCGATCCATCAGCTGATCGGCGGCGACAATTTCGTTCACCAGACCCCAGCGGTTGGCTTCCTCGGCATCAAACCAGCGGCCGGTCAACAGCAGCTCCATGGCGATGTGATAGGGGATGCGTTTTGGCAGCTTGACGCTGGCCGCATCGGCCACGGTGCCCGAGCGGATTTCAGGCAGGGCAAAGGTGGCGTGCTCAGCAGCCAGGATCATGTCCGCCGAGATCGCCAGTTCCAGCCCGCCACCGCAGGCGATGCCGTTCACCGCGGCGATGACCGGCTTGTTCAGATCGCGCAGTTCCTGCAGGCCGCCGAAACCGCCAACGCCATAGTCGCCATCGACAGCGTCACCATCGGCGGCAGCTTTCAGGTCCCAGCCGGGGCAGAAGAACTTCTCGCCCGCGCCGGTCAGGATGGCCACGCGCAGTTCCGGGTCATCACGGAATTCGGCAAAGACCTCGCCCATTCTGCGGCTGGTGGCGAGGTCGATGGCATTGGCCTTGGGCCGGTCCAGCGTCACCTCAAGGATCGCCCCTTCGCGGTGGGTTTTGATCGGGTCCATATCTCAGGCCTTTCTAATGAGGGCATCCACCGCAACCGCTTTGTCGGGCGTGCAGAGGAGCGGGTTAATCTCGACCTCGCCAAGCGTGTCGGCATTTTGCATGACATAGGCCTGAACGACCTCAACTGCGGCTATGATCGCATCCATATCAGCCGCCGGTTGGCCGCGATAGCCTGCCAGCAGCGGTGCAATTCTCAGCTTGCCCAGGGCGGCGCGGATATCGTCGGGCGTGCTGGGCACCAGCAAGGATGCTGTATCGCGCAGAACCTCGGTCAGCACACCGCCTGCGCCCAAGGTCAGCACGAAACCGTGTGCCGGATCGCGGACCACACCGACCAGCAATTCGGCAACGGTTCCGGTGACCATCTCTTCGATCAGAATCTCGTTGGTGCCGATATCGGCGGCGACATCTGCCACGTTTTCGGCCTGAACGCCCAAGCGAACGGCGGAATGCTCGGATTTATGCGCAAGACCAACGCCCTTTACGGCGAAAGGAGCCTCCATTTGCTGTGCTGCGGCTTGGGCTTCGTCCGGCCCGCGCACGGTGCGGTTTTGCGGGATCCGCAAGCCACAATCGGCCAGCGCCTGTTTGGATTCGCCCTCGGTCAGGATCCGGTTGGCCTCGGCGGTTCCCGGTAGCCAGACCGGATGCGTGGAGGGAGCCGCGACCTGAGCCGCCGCGCGGGTGGCGGCCAGTGCTTCGCGCAGACCCATGAAGGGCACAACGCCTCCAGCCGTAAGCTCCTGCGCGACGTCTTCAGGAAGAAGTTCCGGCAATGTCGCGACAATGGCAAACCGCGCGCCGGTTTCGGCGCGGACTTTCATCGCCGCACGCGAGGCACAGGTCCAGTCGGTCGCGTCAGTTGTCGGATAGTCGACGATCGAGAAGGTCAGGTCGATATCGTCGCCGGTCATGCCGGACCACGCTTTGGCCATCGCCTCTTCGTCGCGCCAGATATAGGTGTGATAATCCAACGGGTTATTCAGCGCGACCATCGGCCCGAGCGCATCGCGCAGGCGGGTTTTCTTGTCGTCGGTCAGGCGCGGGAAGGTCAGGCCGGTGCCTACGGCTATATCCGCGATCAGGCTGGCCTCGCCCCCCGAACAGCTGATCGAGGCGATGTTGCCGCCCGGCAGAGGGCCATAGCAATGCAGCAGCTTCAGCGTTTCAAGAAAATCGGGCAGGGCGGACAGGCGCGGGATACCCAGACGTTCCAACAAGGCCTGAGCGCCGGCATCGCTGCCTGCCAGCGACGCGGTGTGCGACACGGTCGCCGCCTGCGCCTGTTCCGACGCGCCGACCTTGAGCGCGACCAGCGGGATGCCTTTGCTGTGCGCCTTGGCGGCCAGCGCTTCCCATTCGCGGATATCCTTGAAGCCTTCGATATGCAGGCCCACGGCGGTCACACGCGGATCGTCGATCAGGGCCGACGCGATCTCGGCTTGGCTGGTCTGCGCCATGTTCCCGCAGGTCACCATATAGGCAATCGGCAGGCCGCGTTTCTGCATAGTCAGGTTGATCGAGATGTTTGAACTTTGCGTCAGGATCGCAACGCCTTTTTCGACCGGGGTCGCCCCATGCTGATCCGGCCACAGCAGCGCGCCGTCCAGCGCATTGATGAACCCATAGCAGTTCGGCCCCAGAATGGGCATGTCCCCGGCGGCTGCGATCAACTGGTCCTGCAGGTCTCTGCCCATGTCATCCTCGGCCGCTGCCTCGGAAAAGCCCGAGGCAAAACACACCGCGCCACCAGCGCCCATGCTGGATAGGATATGAACCGCCTCGATCGTGGCGTGTCGGTTGATGCCGATGAACACGGCGTCGGGGGCCTCGGGCAGGTCTTCGAGGTGCCCATAGACCGAATGGCCCGCGATTTCTGTCGCCTTGGGGTGCACCGGCCAGATTTGACCCGCATAACCCATGCGTTCCGATTGCAGAATAACCTGTTGGCACCAGGCGCCGCCCCCAATGACGGCAATGGTTTTCGGGCGCAGCAGCCGGGTAAGATCTCTGTTCATCGACGATCCTGATCGTGTCGTTGGAAATAAACGACGGAGAGCGGGCCCTGGCAGGTTGAGAGCATTTGATGCCAGAGTCCGCCCACCGCCGGGACGTGGTCTTATGCGCCGAGGGGACGAAGAAGATCGCGGCTGATGATGTGACGCTGAATCTCGCTGGTGCCGTCCCAGATGCGCTCAACGCGGGCATCGCGCCAGAAACGCTCGATCGGGAAGTCATCCATCAGGCCCATGCCGCCATAGATCTGCAGCGTGGTGTCGGTGACCCGTGCCAGCATCTCGGATGCGTACAGTTTGGCCGAGGCGATTTCGCGGTTCGAGGGCAGGTTCTCGTCCAGGCGCCACGCAGCGGATAGGGTCAGCCAGTCAGCGGCGTCGATCTCGGTGATCATGTCGGCGATCTGAAAGCCGATGCCCTGGAACTTGCCAATGGGCTGACCGAACTGTTTGCGCTCGGCGGCATAGTTCAGAGCGTAGTCAAAGCACCGGCGCGCACGCCCGACTGAGAACGCCGCAACCGTCAGACGGGTCGCGTAAAGCCATTCGTTCATCACTGCAAAACCGCCATCGACCTCGCCCAGAACCTGCGCGTCGGGCAGGCGACAATTGTCGAAATACAGGATGTAGTTCTTGTAACCCTTGTGGCTGACCGAGTTGTAGCCCTCGCGCACTTCAAAGCCGGGTGTGCCGCGATCCACCAGAAACGTGGTGATGCGTTTCTTGGGGCCCTTCGGGGTTTCATCCACGCCAGTTGCGATGAAAACGATAAAGAAATCCGCGTGTTCAGCGCCCGAGATGAAGTGCTTTGAACCGTTCACGACCCAATCCCCATCATCGCGCATCGCCTGACATTTCATGCCACGCACGTCGGACCCTGCGTCCGGTTCGGTCATCGCCAGCGCGTCCATTTTCTCACCGCGCACGGCGGGCAGCAGGTAGCGTTCACGCTGTTCATCGTTACAGGCCATCAGAATGTTCTGCGGACGGCCAAAAAAATGCGTCAACGCCATCGATCCACGACCGAGTTCCCGCTCGACCAGAGTAAAATCGAGATGCGATAGGCCGGCGCCGCCGACCTCTTCGGGGAAGTTGCAGGCGTAAAAGCCCAAATCGATGCATTTCTGTTTGATCTGCTCACCCAGTTCGTGCGGGACCTGACCGGTGCGTTCAACCTCGGCCTCGTGCGGGTAGATTTCGTTTTCAACGAAGCTGCGAACAGTCGAAACGATCATTTCCTGTTCTTCTGACAGACCAAACTGCATGGCGCGTATCCTTAGATAGGTGATTGACGCAGGAAACGGCATTGCGCAGTGTGACGACATGCAGAGTTGGCTCAGAATCGTGCAGAGTTGGAAAAAATTTGACCCGGCAATATAACATATTGCTGTTCGATGGGTTCTCGAACCACTGCTTGGCCAACATGGTCGAGCCGTTGCGCGCCGCAAATACACTGTCACGGCAGGCCCTGTACGCGTGGCGATTCTGTTCGATTGATGGAGGGGTGGTTGAAAGCTCCAGCGGTCTTGCCGTCACGCCGAATGGGGCCCTGAGCGATCAGCGCGGAGACGTGCTGGTGGTCATGCCGTCTTATGGTTTTCTCAAACTGGACACGCGCGAAACCACCCGCGCGGTGCTGACGGCTGCGGGAAAACACACGCAGCTGGCGGGTCTGGACACGGGCAGCTGGCTGTTGGCGCGGGCCGGGTTGCTGAACGATCATCGGGCGACGATTCACTGGGACGAACTGGCCCGGTTCGAAGAGACCTTCCCTTCCGTCGACGCGGTCCACGAGCGGTTTGTCATCGACGGCGACCGGTTGACCTGTTCCGGGGCGATGGCGGCGTTTGATCTGGCCTCGGCCCTTATTCGCCGCGATCACGGGCCGCTGCTGTCGATGGAGGTTGCGCATCTGCTGATGAGCCGGGGCAGCGCGGATCATTATGCGCTGCCGCTGAAATCCGAAGACACTCTGGTCAATCGGGCGCTGACCGTGATGCAGGCGAATCTGGAAACGCCGCTGCCGATCAAAGAGGTCGCGCGCAAGATCGGATGTTCGCAAAAGCGGATCGAGGCGCGGATTCAGGCTGAACTGAAAACCACGCCGCAGGCGCTGTACCGGCGCCTGCGCCTGAACCTTGCGCGCAAGTTGGCGGAAGAGACGGAACAGTCCATCGCCGAAATCGCCGGGCGCTGCGGCTATGAGAACGCCAGCGCCATGACCCGCGCGTTCAAGACCGAGTTCGGGCAAACGCCAACCGCGTTCCGCAACGGCAGTTGAGGTATAGGACGTTGCGGACCCTTACGCTTTCTGCACAGTGGCGAGGCAAACCCAAGTCACAGAACGAGATCCAGAACAAAGGAGTCAGAACATGGCACAATCCCCAGACGTCAACCGACAGATCGTTCTGAACGAACGCCCCAGCGGCCAGCCCGACGAAAACACGCTGCGCCTGACCACGGCTGAGGTTCCGACCCCCGGACCGAATGAGATGCTGGTGCGCACGGTCTACCTGTCTCTCGACCCCTACATGCGCGGGCGCATGAACGACGCGAAATCTTATGCCGAACCCGTGGCCATCGGCGGTGTCATGACTGCGCAGGTCGTTGGGCAGGTCGTGACGTCGAATCTGAAAGGGTTTGAGGCCGGGGACTATGTCCTGTCGGGCAGCGGGTGGCAGGATTATGCGATTTCGGATGGGGCCGAGGTTATGAACCTTGGCAAGTCACCGCAGAACCCGTCCTGGGCATTGGGAATCCTTGGAATGCCCGGCTATACCGCCTATGCCGGTCTGCTGAAAATCGGTGAGCCGAAGCCGGGTGAAACCGTGGTGGTTGCGGCTGCTGCCGGGCCAGTGGGGGCCACGGTTGGGCAGATCGCAAAGCTCAAAGGCTGCCGGGTCGTCGGCGTCGCGGGTGGTGCGGAGAAATGCGCGCATATCGTTGAGAATTTGGGATTCGACGCCTGTATCGACCACAAGGCGCCGGATTTTGCCGAGCAGTTGAAACAGGCCTGCCCGGACGGGATCGACGTCTATTTTGAAAACGTCGGCGGCAAGGTGCTGTATGCGGTATTGCCGCTGCTGAACCCGTTTGCACGGATACCGGTCTGCGGTGTTGTCGCGTGGTACAACCTGCCGGGGCTGCCCGACGGGCCGGATATGGGCCCTGCAATCATGGGCACCTTGCTGCGCATGAAGGTGAAAATGCAGGGATTCATTATTTTCGATAGCTTCACGCGTGAGGTGTACGAGGAGTTCCGCCGTGACATGACCGGATGGATTGCCGATGGGTCGATCCAGTATAAGGAACACATGGTCGACGGGTTGGAAAACGCGCCCGAGGCCCTGAACCAACTGCTGAGCGGCGGTAATTTCGGAAAAATGGTGGTCAATGTAGGGGCGTAATTCTCGCCCCCTAAAACACGTTCACCCGGCGCCAGGCACCGGGTGAACTTTTCTCAGGCCGGTAAATTCAAGCCGTTGTGCCCTTGATGCGGATGGCTGAGCCCAGCGAACCGGCGCACAGACCGACAACCACGGCAATCAAAAGCTCGATCGTTTCGACATTGGCAAAGTTCCAATGGGCAAAGACCAGCGTTTCCAGCACGCCGACCGCACCGCCCATCAGGCCGCCCAGCCACACACGCCGTGTCATCATCCCCAGCGCAAGTCCCAGAATACCCGGCAGGCTGATGACGTTGGCCCCGATTGTTCCAAGAAATTCCAGCATGTCTTGCCCCTCTTATTCCGCCTGATCGGCCAGGAATGACCGGATTTCTGCGCTGCCATCCGCCACCTGTTGCTGCAGCTTGCCCGAGGGTTCGCCAGCCAGCTCTTCGGTAATTTCCTGATAGGTCTCAAGGTAGTTTGGCGGCAGAGTGTGCGCGATACCCTGGTGACAGTCGATGCAGGTCATGTTGTTGTCGATCGCGCGCTGGTGTTCAGACGCGGCGCGGGTTTCCTGAATGGTAAAGTCCATATAGTCGAAGTTGTGGCAGTTGCGGCATTCGCGGCTGTCAGACGCCTTCATCTTTTTCCACACGGCCGAGGCCATGCTCAGCCGGTGTTCTTCGTATTTTTCAGGCGTGCTGATGGTGCCTGCCAGCTCGTGATAGACGTCCTTGACGGCCATGATCTTGGCCTTGATCTTGTGGTTCCACTCATGCGGCACGTGGCAGTCGGAACAGATCGCGCGCACGCCCGAGTGGTTGTTGTAGTGGATCGTCTCGCGATATTCGCCCAGATTGGTTTCCATCGTGTGGCACGAGGTACAGAATTCCTCGGTATTGGTCAGTTCAAGGGTCCAGTGGAACCCGCCCCAGAACAGGATACCGGCCAGAAAACCTGCCAACACCAGAAAGCCCGAGCTGAACATGACAGCCGGTGTCCAGATTGCGTTCCAGATGCGGCCTATCCATCCGCGTTTTTCGGGGGAGTCTGCCATGTCGGTGCTCCTTTCAGACTTGCGTTGGATTAGTTGCCGGACGAGGGTTCAAACACGTTGTCGACCAACGCAGGAGCATCCGCCTGAGGGACGTGGCACTGGTTACAGAAATACCGGGTGCCTGCCACTTGGTCCAACTCGTTGCCGTCGCGATCCAGGTAGTGGGTCATCGACAGGGTCGGCGCGTTGCGGTCGCCGGCCTTGGTCCAGTCGTGGCAGGACAGGCACTGGTTGGTGCGCACGTCGATCTGGTACTGCTCGACCGAATGCGGGATCAGCGGCGGTTGCTGGCGATAGTTGCGCTGCATGCGCCCTTCGACATCCTTGTGGATCTGATGCAGGGGGATGGGCTCATCTACATCTGCCCCGCGCAGGGTTTCCACCTGGGCTGACTGGGCAAGGGCGAACCCGCTCAGGAGCAAAACGGGGATCAGGGCAATTCCGCCTGTCACGATTGATTTTTTCATCTTGGCACTCCCTTAGATAGGTCTGGCTTCGCGCGGCTCGGGCGCGGGAACTGGATCGGAAGGTGCGACGACATGATCGTCGAACCGGTGAGTAAATTGGAAAACATCGACGGCGCAGACATCGATGCAGCGGCCGCAATTGGTGCAGTCCGGCGACAGGATCAGCGGTGTCGTGCCGGGCTTGCCCTTCAATGCGGGCGAAATGATCTGGTTTTCGGGGCAGACCGCGTAGCAGTCCATGCAATCGTCACAGGCCGTCCGGTTGGCAGCGCTGACCCGCAGCAGGCTTTTGCTGCCGATAAGGCCATAGAAGGCGCCGACCGGGCAGATATGGCCGCACCAGCCGTGGCGCGCGACGATCAGATCAAAGATGAAGATTGCGGCGATCAGGGTCCAGACGAAACCGGCACCAAAGATCAGCCCGCGATGCAGCATGGTGATCGGATTGACCAATTCCCACGCGATCACGCCGGTCAGGCCCGAGACGATCAGCACCGTCGCCAGCACCCAGAGGCGCGTGTTGCGCTTTGGTTGCCAGCCTTTTGGCAGATCCAGTCGACGGTGCAGCCAGTTTGCGGCATCGGTCACCGGGTTGATCGGGCAGACCCAGGAACAATAGACGCGGCCCCCGATCAGCGCATAGGCGACCAGAACGATCACCCCGCCGATCAGCGCGGTCAGTTCGGGCCAATGCCCGGCCACGGTGCTTTGCAACAGCACCAGCGGATCGGTCAGGGGCAGCACGCCCAGGGTCAGCGACCCCGCCAGCGTGCCCTGAACGATCCAGATACCGAACCAGGGGCCCAGCAGGAACAGGGCCAGAAAGAACAGCTGGCTGGCGCGGCGCAGCAGCAGGAAACGGTGCGCGCCGATCCAGCCCTTGGCGGCCATGGCCTCTTGTCCGACCGGCAGATGGGTACGGGCGCTCATTGTCCAGTCCCCGGAAGATTATAAGATGGCGTGAAGCCGCCCGGCGCGGCCAGGTTGTCCGTACCCGGTCCCGGCAGGCGGTCGGGCAGGTCGATGAGACCGTCCACAAGGGGGCCGCCGTGGGTCTCTTTTTCTTCCCATCCTTTGCGATAGTGATCCGCACTGCTGCCGCGCGCTAGTCGGGCGGGCAGAACCTTGATCGCGGCTTCGGGAAGAACGCAGCTTTTCTCGCACATGCCGCAGCCGGTGCAGTGATCGGCATGCACGGTGGGAATGAACATCGCATGATGACCCGAGCGGTTGTTGTGCGCAGTCTCCAGCGTGATCGCCTCGTCAATGACGGGGCAGACGCGGTAGCAAACGTCACAGCGCAGGCCGAGGAAGTTCAGGCAGTTTTCCTGATCGACCAGAACCGCAACGCCCATATTGGCATCGTCGATATTGTCCAGCCCCGGATCCAGCGCACCGGTGGGGCAGGCGGCGACGCAGGGGATGTCGTCGCACATTTCGCACGGCACATCACGCGCCGTGAAATAGGGCGTGCCGGTGGCAACGGCATCGACCCCAAGCTCA
The DNA here is from genome assembly GCF_056542745.1 of Ruegeria sp. AB10. NCBI lineage: Bacteria > Pseudomonadati > Pseudomonadota > Alphaproteobacteria > Rhodobacterales > Roseobacteraceae > Ruegeria > Ruegeria sp. AB10. The sequence continues at coordinate 269,584 of NZ_JBQGAI010000004.1, forward strand.
GCCAGTTTCAGAGTGTCGTAAGGGCAGTCCCGCACGCAGAGCCCACAGCGGATGCAGGCCGACAGGAACTCTTTTTCCGGCAATGCGCCGGGCGGGCGCAATGCCTCGGCCGGCAGCGCGCGGGCATCGCGGGCCAGCCAGGCCAGCAATGACCCGGCGACCACGCAGCCGCCTGCCGCGCGCGCCGAATCCTGCAGGAATCGGCGCCGTTGCGGCGAGAGAGGAGTACCGGTCAGGGACATGGGGACTACCTTTGCGATCCTTCCCGGTTACGCGCGTTCGATCTTACACGCGCATTTCTTGAAGTCGGTCTCTTTCGACAGCGGGCAGGTTGCGTCCAGCGTCAGCTTGTTGGTCAGCTGATGTTCGTCGAAGAACGGCATGAACACCAACCCGCGCGGGGCCTTGTTGCGTCCACGGGTCTCGACCCGGCTGGTGACCTCGCCGCGACGGGTTGAGATCACGATCTCTTGCCCGCGCCGCAGGCCGCGGTCCTTGGCGTCCTGCGGATGCATATAGACGACGGCCGACGGGAACGAACGGTGCAGTTCCGGCACGCGGCGAGTCATCGAGCCCGTGTGCCAGTGTTCCAGCACGCGCCCGGTGCAGAGCCACAGATCATATTCTTCATCCGGCTCTTCGGCGGCGGGTTCGTAAGGGGCAAAGATGATATTGGCCTTGCCATCCTTCTTGCCATAGAACTTCACGCCCGCGCCTTCAGGCACGTAGGGGTCATAGCCTTCGCGGAACCGATAGAGCGTTTCCTTGCCATCCACGACCGGCCAGCGCAGACCACGCGCCTGGTGATAGGTTTCGAACGGCGCCAGATCGTGCGCGTGGCCGCGCCCGAACTCGGCATATTCTTCGAACAGGCCTTTCTGGACGTAATAGCCAAAGTGTTCGGATTCGTCGTTGTCGAACCCTTCGGCGGTCTCGGACAGCGGGTATTTGTCGATTACGCCATTGGCAAACAGCACGTCATACATGGTCTTGCCGCGATGTTCGGGCATGGTGGCCAGCAATTCCTCGCCCCAGACTTCTTCGACGGTGAAGCGTTTCGAGAATTCCATCACCTGCCAGACATCCGACTTGGCCTCACCCGGTGCCTTGACCTGCTGGCGCCAGAACTGGGTGCGGCGTTCGGCGTTGCCATAGGCGCCTTCTTTCTCGACCCACATGGCGGTGGGCAGGATCAGGTCGGCAGAGACAGCCGTGACGGTCGGATAGGGGTCCGAAACGGTGATGAAGTTTTCCGGGTTGCGATAGCCGGGATAGCCTTCTTCGTTGATGTTGGGCGCGGCCTGCATGTTGTTGGTGCACTGTACCCAATAGGCATTCAGATCGCCGTCTTTCAGCTTGCGGTGATGCAGAACAGCGTGGAAGCCGGGTTTGGGCGGGATAGTGCCTGCGGGTACGTTCCATGCGGTTTCGCAAATCTCGCGGTGCTTGTCGTTCATCACCACCATGTCGGCAGGCAGACGGTGGGCAAAGGTGCCGACCTCGCGCGCCGTGCCACAGGCCGAGGGCTGACCGGTCAGCGAGAAGGGCGAGTTGCCGGGTTCCGAGATTTTACCAACCAGCAGGTGCACGTTGTACATCAGCGAGTTCACCCAGGATCCGCGGGTGTGCTGGTTAAAGCCCATGGTCCACAGGCTCATGACCTTGCGGTTGGGGTCGGCGTATTGCTTGGCCAGACGCTCCAGCTTGTCGGCAGGCACGCCGGACAGTTCCGAGGTGTATTCCAGCGTGTATTTCGAAACCGCCTCGGCATATTCCTCAAAGCTGATCGGTTCCATCTTGCCGACATTGGGGTTCGCGGCGGCTTCCTGCAGCGGGTGATTGTCGCGCAGGCCATAGCCGATATCGGTGGCGGTTTTGGTGATGTTGACGTGGTTCTGGACGAACTCTTCGTTCACCGCGCCGGTCTGGATGATGTAGTTGGCGATATAGTTCAGGATCGCCAGATCGGTTTGCGGCGCAAACACCATACCGTTATCGGCCAGCTCGAACGAGCGGTGCTCGTAGGTCGACAGCACGTGCACCTCACAGCCCGGCTTGGTCAGGCGCGTGTCGGTCAGGCGTGACCACAAGATCGGGTGCATCTCGGCCATATTCGAGCCCCACAGAACGAAGGTGTCCGCGTGTTCGAGGTCGTCATAGCAGCCCATCGGCTCGTCGATGCCGAAAGTGCGGATAAAGCCCACAACGGCCGAGGCCATGCAGTGCCGCGCGTTCGGGTCGATATTGTTCGACCGGAACCCGGCCTTCATCATCTTGGCGGCGGCATAGCCTTCCCAGACGGTCCATTGACCGGACCCGAACATGCCGATGCTGGTCGGGCCTTTCTTGGCCAGCGCCTCTTTCCACTTGGCGGCCATGACGTCAAAGGCTTCGTCCCAGCTGACCGGCTCGAACTCGCCATTCTTGTCGTATTCGCCGTTGGTTTTGCGCAGCAGCGGGGTGGTCAGGCGGTCCTTGCCGTACATGATCTTGGACAGGAAATAGCCCTTGATGCAGTTCAGGCCGCGGTTGACCGGCGCGTCCGGGTCGCCCTGGGTGGCGACAACGCGGCCGTCCTTGGTGCCAACCAGGACCGAGCAGCCAGTGCCGCAGAACCGGCAGGCTGCCTTGTCCCAGCGGATATCGGGGGCACCGGTTTGCGCAACGGCCTGACCGGTGGCCAGAGGGATGCCTGCGGCAGACGCAGTTGCAGCGGCCGCAGAGGCCTTGAGGAAAGTCCGGCGAGATTCTGAAGTAGTCATAGCGTGAGCCTCCGGCTGGTGGTTTGGCTTGGGGCCTCGGGATGCGGAGCGCTTTCCGCGAGATCCTCGAAATGGTGATAAGTCAGCGTCAGAGAAATCACTCCGGGGATCTGATGCAGATCCATGATGATCTCGGACGCAAGGCGGTCGGGTGTATCTTCGACAACGATGACGAAACGGCCGTCTTCGGCCTGGGCGTGAACTTCGACGCCCGGTGTGTCGCGCATGGTTTGCGCCGCGGCGTCGGTCTGTTCTTGTGCAACATGTGCAAGGCAACCGCAGATATTCATTGAACCGTTTCCGTTTGAGTTATGGGCCGACGTTCAAACGCGACAGCATCGGCGGGGCAGAGCGCCACGCAGGCACCGCATCCGTTGCAGGTATCGATATCCAGCGACGGTTCAGCCCGTCCGCCCAGTTGCAGCCTGAACCGGATGGCGTCCTGTTCGCAATTGTCCTGACAGACGCGGCAGCTGACTCCGTTCATGGACAGGCACGAGGCCTCCTGAATGGCGGCCTGCCACGGCCAGTCGGCCAGACGTTCGACTTGCAGAGCGTCCGTCGGGCAGGCCCTGGCGCAATCGCCACAAAAGGTGCAGGGATCGTCGCCGGGCCGAAACACCGGGAAACCATCCTGGTCAGTCGCAATCACGTTTTCGGGGCAGGCCTCGGCGCAGTCACCGCATTTGGTGCATTGATCCACAAAGCCGGGCACAACCGAGCCCGGAGGGCGGACGGTATTGCTGCCCTCGCGGAACATGCTGGCGCGTAGAAACGCTCGGCGGCTCGTCATCTGGCTCATGCGGCTGGACTGTTCGCGTTTGATTCTTCTTCTATGGTACCTCAATAGCGTTTCTAAGTTTGATGAATTTTGATCCAGATCATAAACGTCTGCTTTATTTTTCATCCTTTTGTGGACCCTTTGACGGGTCAAAGCTGTCGGCTGGGTTGTCGAGGCAGGGATGAGTCGCCGATTCGGCCTTATTTTTAGGCGGATATCCTGCCAAACGGCCTCGTTCCACGTGTCCGAATTATGTTGTTGTGATTTCTTGCTATGCGGCATTGCAGCACTGAAATTGAGTCCCATATTGAAACTCGATATGCTGCACCGCAGAATGTGCGAAAGGACCGGCCCGAATGTTCAAGCTGGACGGGACCAATCACCAATTGATCGCCAAGGCATCGCCCGCGCCGAATTTCTGGCCAGCGGCGCGGCCATCAACCTCATCGGCGGCATTCACCTTGTTGACGGCGGCAATGGCATCGTCGGGAAAAGGACAGGCTCATGTTTTCAAATGTGCAGAAGACCTCGCTGAAACTTGGGTCCGAGATGGCGCAGGATGCGGCCGCAGTTCAGGATCGGACCTTTGATATTGTGACCCGCGCGCTGGATCAGTCAGGCGTGCAGTGGCACCTGCTGTCGCAGTCCTCTCGATTGCAGTCGCAGAAGATTGCCGAAGCCCACGCGGAACGCACCCGGAACCTGATGCAGGGATTTGCCGATGTGTCACAGCGCCTTACGCGTTCGCACTCCATGGCAAAGGACTGGGCCGCGTATCTGAAAGACGCCTCGCAGCGGGTGGTGCTGACCATGGATGCACTGCGTGAACGGGGTGACGTGTTTCTGCAGCATGAGGCTGCGGGCTGCCCGCCGGTGCTGATCTATGACAATGAGGTCATCGTTGACGGACAGACCCTGAAACGCGCCTGCAACTACCAGTTGCTGCGCATTCTGCCGCCCAAGGGTGTCACGGTTGAGGATACGAAACGCCCTTATATCATCATTGATCCGCGCGCAGGGCACGGTGGCGGGATCGGGGGTTTTAAGCCGGACAGTCAGGTGGGCGTTGCCCTGTCCAAGGGTCATCCCGTCTATTTCGTCAGTTTCGGGCGTGATCCGGTGCCCGGCCAGACCCTTGCCGATGTCATGCACGCCGAGGCCGGGTTCGTGCGCACCGTGCGGGCGCGCCACCCGAACAGCCCGCAGCCCGTGGTGACCGGAAATTGTCAGGGCGGGTGGGCAACCCTGCTGATGGCCGCCTGCAACCCGGACCTGACCGGGCCGCTGATCCTGAACGGTGCGCCGGTTGCGCCGTGGTCGGGTGAGGTAGGCGAGAACCCGATGCGCTATAACGCAGGTGTCCTGGGGGGCACATGGCAGCCGATGTTCTGGTCCGATCTGGGCACGGGCAAGTTCGACGGCGCCAATCTGGTGATGAACTTCGAACAACTGAACCCCGGCCGGAACTATTTCGGCAAATATTTCGACCTATACCGCGACCCCGAAGCGGGCTGGAAACGCTTCATCGATTTCGAGCGCTGGTGGGGTGGCTATTTCATTCTGAACGAGGCCGAAATCCATTGGATTGTCGAGCAGCTGTTTGTCGGCAATCGGCTGGTCAAGAACACCGCTCAGCTTGAGCCGGGCGTACCGGTGGATATCAAGGCCATCAAAGGCCCGATCTTTGTCTTCGCCAGCCAGGGCGACAACATCACGCCGCCGCAGCAGGCACTGAACTGGATTGCTGCCACTTATGCGGATGAAGAGGAAATCCGCCTGCGTGGCCAGCGGATCATCTACATGCTGCATGACGAGGTCGGCCATCTGGGCATCTTCGTCTCGTCCAAAGTGGCGCGGAAGGAACATACCGAGCTGGCCTCGACCTTGGAAACGGTCGAGGCGATGGCGCCGGGTCTTTATGAGATGGTGATCGAGAACACCGAAGGCGAGGGCCAGGACAAGCAGTTCGAAGTCCGGTTCTATGACCGAAACCTCGAAGACTTGGCCGCGCTGGATGATGGTCAGGAGGACGAAGCCAGCTTTGCCGCCGTGGCGCATATGTCCGAAGTGCAGGCCAATATCTACGAAACCTTCGGGCGTCCTCTTGTCCGGTCCCTGTCCACACCGATGGGGGCGAAGACGCTGCGCGACCTGCATCCGCTGCGGGTTCAGCGGGCTGCCATGTCATCGGCGAACCCGGTGATGAAGGGCGTGGAGCATCTGGCCGATACGGTGCGCGAACAACGTGACCCCGCCGCGCCGGACAGTCCTTTCCTTGAGCTTGAGAAACTGACCGCCGACTGGATCGAACAGGTCATGGATCTGAACCGCGACCTGCGCGATGCGTGGTATGAGGCCACGTTCTTTACCCTCTGGGGTGGGCCGCTGGCTGCGTGGTTCGGCAAGAAATACGCCGCGCATCGCACCTTGCCCGATCCCGAAACCCTGCGGTCCCTGCCGCAGGTCGAGGCTGCGTTGGCGCATATGAAGCAGGGCGGGCTGCCCGAGGCGGTGATCCGTCTTCTGATCCTGCTAGGCGATAGCAATCAAAGCTTCCGGGCCGAGATTCTGCATCGCTGGGCGCATGTGTTCCGCAATGAGGCGCCTTTCAAGGACCTGACTGTCGAACAACGCCAGCGGATGCTGCACGAACAGACCGTGATCGTGACCTTTGACGAACAGGGCGCGATGGATTCGTTGCCCGATCTGCTGCCGCGCGCCTCGGACAGAAAACAGGCGGTGGATCTGATCAAACGTGTCCTGGGCGATATCCCGAACCCGTCGCCCGAGCTTGTAGAGATGGCGCAGGCGCTGTACGAGACACTCGATCTTGCTGAGATCGAAAAGAAATCCGATGCACCGGCCAAACCTGCCCCCAAATCCCGGGCGCGCAAGGCTGCCGCAGTGAACAAGGCCAAGCCGCTATGAAGATAGAACAAAACCGCACTTACGCGCAGGTGGAGGTCGGGGACGAAGCGCAGCTGACGCGCCTGTGCACAATCGACGATCTTTACGCCTTTGCGTCAGCCTCGGGCGATCACAACCCGTTGCACCTGGCGGGATATGACGGCGATGGCGATGGTCGCCCCGAGGCGGTCGCCCCGGCCCTGTGGCCTGCTGGTCTGATTGCGGCGGTTCTGGGCAATATCCTGCCCGGTGCCGGGACCCAGGCCCGTTCGGCCAATCTGACGTTCCACCTTCCCGTGGTGGCAGGTGACGAAGTCACCGCCTTTGTCACCGTGATCGAAAAACGCGCGGATGGTGACTTGCTGTGTGCCGCCAAGGTGCGCCGCGTCGGTGACAACGCGCTGGTCCTCAGCGGTGAGGTGCAGGTCACGCCACCGGCCAAGCAGATGGCCTTCGACTCGGTTGAAGTGCCCGGCCTGATCGTTCAGCGCCACCGTCACTTCGACGCGTTGATCGCAAAAGCCGAACCGATGGACCCGATGCCCACTGCGGTGATCGCGCCGGAAGAGCCGAATTCGCTGGGCGGCGCGCTGCTGGGCAAGGCCAAGGGCATCATCACGCCGATCCTGTTGGGTGACCCGGACAAGATCGCTGCTGCTGCGGCTGAGCTGGGTGCCGATCTGTCGGGGATCGAAGTTATCGAGGCCAGCGGCCACGAGATCGCCGCCCACCGCGCCGTCGACCTGGTTGTCGAAGGCAAGGCTGAGACCCTGATGAAGGGGCATCTGCATACGGATGTGCTGCTGCACGCGGTGTTGCGCCGCGACAGGGGGCTGCGGACCGGGCGGCGCCTGTCACATGTGTTCGTGATGGACGTGCCGGGCATGTCACGACCGATCATGGTGACGGATGCGGCGGTCAACATTGCTCCGGACCTCGAAACCAAGGCCGATATCGTGCAGAACGCCATCCACCTGGCGCATTCCATCGGGATCGAAACGCCCAAGGTTGGCGTGTTGTCAGCGGTTGAGACGATCAACCCGCATATGCCCTCGTCCGTCGATGCGGCACTGCTGTCGAAAATGGCCGAGCGGGGTCAGATCACCGGCGGTCTGGTTGATGGCCCTCTGGCGATGGACAACGCGGTCGATCTGAATGCGGCGCGCACCAAGGGGATCACCTCCGAGGTCGCGGGGGTGGCGGATATCCTGGTGGCGCCGAATATCGAAGCGGGCAACATGGTGGCGAAACAGCTGACATTTATCTCACATGCCGAGGCAGCTGGGATCGTTGTTGGCGCCACCGTGCCGATCATTCTGACATCGCGGTCGGATGACGATGCGTCGCGTCTGGCCTCGTGCGCGGTGGCGGCGCTGCACGCGCTTGCGAACAAAGGTAAATTCCATGGCTGACTATGTTCTTGCGCTGAATGCCGGATCTTCTTCGTTAAAATTCGGATTGTACGAACTGGCCGAGGGCAACCGCCCCAGTATGCGCTGGCATGGCCAGATCGAACGTCTGGGGGACGCGCCCAGATTGCTGGCGCAATCTGCCGGAGGGCGCTCGGTCGACCGGCCGCTCACCAATGCCAAGAGCCATGATGAGGCCATTCAGGCCTTTTTGGATATGGCCCAAGAGTATCTGCCGAACATCAACATCCGCGCGATTGGCCACCGGGTCGTGCATGGCGGGACCGTTTATTCAGAGCCTGTGCAGATCGATGACAAAGTCATTGAAACGCTGACAGGGTTCATCCCCTTTGCGCCGCTGCACCAACCCTACAGCCTGGCCGGTATCCGCGCCGCCAGCGCCGCCTTTCCCGACACCGTTCAGGTTGCCTGTTTCGACACCGCGTTCCACCGGACGCATCCATGGGTCAACGACACATTCGCCCTGCCGCAGGGCTACTATGAAAAAGGCGTGCGCCGGTACGGTTTTCACGGTCTGAGCTACGATTATATCTCGCAGAAGCTGAAAGAAATCGCCCCGGGGCTTTACGACGGTCGCGTGGTCATCGCGCATCTGGGCAACGGGGCTTCGATGTGTGCGGTCTCGGGCGGGCGGGCCGTGGCATCGACCATGGGCTTTTCGGCGCTGGACGGGTTGCCGATGGGCACCCGCTGCGGTCAGCTGGACCCCGGTGTTGTGCTGTATATGATGCAACAGGAAGGCATGTCGGCGGACGAAATCGCCGAGATGCTCTATCGCAAATCCGGCTTGCTCGGCCTTTCGGGTATCTCATCGGATATGCGTACCCTGTTGGCGGCTGACACGCCCGACGCGCGCAAGGCCATCGACTATTACGTGTTCCGCATCCGCCGTGAACTGGGCGCGCTGTCAGCCGCGCTGGAGGGCATCGACGCGCTGGTCTTTACCGGCGGGGTTGGCGAGAACTCGGCCCAAATCCGTCAGCAGGTGTGTGACGGGATGCGCTGGATCGGGATTGACATGGACCATAACAGAAATGCCGATGGCGGCACGGTTCTGTCGACCGATTTCAGCCGCGTTCGGATTCTGACGATCCCCACGAACGAAGAGATGGTGATCGCCCGCGCAGCGGCGCAGATAATGTAACCGTCGCTACTGGTCCGGCTTGTTTTTACGCCGCCGGGCATACCGGACCAACGTCCCCAGGATCGCGCTGATGACATCAGGCGTCAGCGCGCCCAGCGGATCGCGGCGGAGGCCCGTCACGGTGCCGCGCACCTCGGACAGGGTGTCTGTTACCTCGGTTTCGATGTCCTGCAAGGCCATGTCGCGGAGTTCAACCGCCGCTGTGGTATCGGCCTGTGCACTCTGCGTGTTGGCCAGCAGAGCAAGGATCAGCGCCAGCAGCAGGTTGGCCCCCGCCATGATAAGCGCCGCCAGCGGTTTCGACAGGCTTGCCGACAGCCAGAAGAATCCGGCCACATTCAGCATGATGACGGCCAACCCGACGGCGAGCCCCGCAGCAGCGTAGAACCCGGTGCGCCGTGCGGCCACCGCCACATGGCGTTGCGCAATCAGCCTTTCGGCGCGCAGTACGATTGAAATATTGCGGGAAATGCGGCTCATGATTGGGCTCCTACCGGGACCGGCCTAGCAGATAGCCAAGCGTGAAAATGCCCAGGGCAAACAGGATCGGCCGCTTGTGGGGCAGGTCTTCCAGCTCGGTCAGGGCTTCTTCCAACTGACCTGACCAATTGTCGAAATTTTCGGCTATCCTGTCGGCCACCGTGTCATGCGGTTCGGGCTCGGGTGCCTTTTGACTGGCCGCAGTTTGCTCGGCCAGTTGGCGCCGCAGTTCGGCGACCTGGGCTTCAAGCTCGGCTTTCGTGACCATGGGACCGGTCCTTTTGCAATGGGTGCGCGCGGGTTGAGGCGAACACCCTAACCCCGGCTTCAAGGACCATGTTAATGCGCTTTTCCGGTTTAGGAAAAGGGACTTATCTTTTTTCAGGCATAGTAGTCCGCAACCAGAAGGAAATCGGGTGCGGCGTCTTCTTCGATGGTGGCGAAACGCGGGATGGGATCTTCGAACACGTTATCGGTGCGGTCGTCATTGACGGTCGAGACCTCTCCGATCAGGCAATCGCCCTTTTCGGCCCAGAACGCGTGCCAGATGCCGGGCATCAGGGTGACGCTTTCGCCCGGTTTCAGGCGCAGCAGTTCACCGGGTTTGATCGTGACCGGGCAGCCATCGCTGGGCACGACAACGGGAGTGTCGCGGTCTATGCCGCCTTCTGAGTCCGAGGCATAGATCTCCATCACCAGATCGCCGCCGCCCCGATTGATGATATCCTCGGCCTTGACGATATGACGGTGCATCGGCGACAGCTGCTTGTCGCGTGAGACCAGCAGCTTTTCCGCATAGAGCATACCGCGACCGCTGTTCAAATCCCCCACATCGCCATTGCGCAGGGTGAACAGAAACAGGCCAAGTTCGTCAAAGCGGCCCTGCCCATAATCGGTGATATCCCAACCCAACCCGCGTTCGCGAATGCCGGCGGCTTTGTCGCTGCGCATTTGATCCGGTGACCAGTTGGCAAAGGGTGGCAGCACCGCACCGAACGAGCGGATAAAGGCTTCGGCCTCGGTTTTGATGGTGTTTATGTCGGATCGTTTCATGTCGGTCTCTTATGGGTCAAAGCTCGTGCGACCAGGGCGGGTTTGCTCCGGCGCGGGATACGGTGACGGCAGCAACCTCAGCTCCTTTGGCGAGGGCGGACCGCAGCTGGTCGGGGGTCAGGGCGCGTAGGGCAGGTTTGCTCAGGTGCCCCGCGTGTTCGAATTCTGCCAGAACGCCGGCGTTGAAGGTGTCGCCTGCTCCGACCGTATCGACCACTTCGACAGGTGGAACAGGGACCGACGTCTCGGACCCATCCGCCAGATAACCGGACGCACCGTCGCTGCCTCGTGTCACGATGACAACCGCAGGTCCCGCCTGCAGCAGCAGCGGCACTTTCTCGGCGATGGTTTCAGGGCCGGGGACGATCCAGTCCAGATCCTCATCCGAGACCTTCACGATATCCGCCTGCGCGATCATGCCGTTCAGACGGGTGCGATAGCGGGTCTGGTCCTCGATGAAATCCGGCCGGATGTTCGGGTCGATCATCACCGCCCGGTCCGCCCCATGCTTGTCCAGCAGCGCGGCATAAGCATCCGCGCAGGGTTCACAGGCCAGGCTGATCCCGCCGAAATACAGCGCCGACACGGCGGACAACTGGTCGGGCATGTCTTCGGGCATCAACCTCCGCCCGGCCGAGTTCTCATCCATGAAGCTGTAGGTTGCCTGCCCGCCCTTCAACTGCACAAAGGCCAGCGTGGTGGGGCGGTCCGCGCGGATCACATGACTGCTGTCCACATGGCTGGCCCGCAGGGCCTCGGCCAATTGTTCCCCGAACATATCCGAAGACAGCCCCGTCAGCAGCCCGGCCGGAACCCCCAATCGCCCCAGCGCAATGGCCGTGTTGAAGATGGCGCCGCCGGAATGGGGCACAAACCCTTTTCCGCCCGAAACGGTCGGGGTGGGGATCATGTCGATCAGGGCTTCACCGCAGCATAGAATCATGCCGTGGTCCTTTCTGTTTCATGGGGTCGGGCGCGCATTCTGCCGCGCGAGCACACTTTTGCAGAAATTGTTAGCGCCAACAATGCCAAATTCATCCTGTTCCGAGACATAGAGGTTGAACGACCGCCGCAAATCGCTGAATCGCCCTCCGGCGTTGAAAGCGTTGCGAAATGCATCCTTGAACAGCCAGCGGTTCTTTTCGGCGACACCGCCCACAAGGAACACACCGCCCAAGGGCATGAGCACCACGGCCAGATCACCCATCACCGCGCCCAGATGGGTGGTAAACATATGCGCGGCTTTCACTGCGACCGGGTCGGTTTGCGTGCGGGCGTCTTCCAGAATGTCCCGGGCGTTGCGCTGTGGTGTATTGGCCTGCCCGGCGGCCATTCCGGCGGCTTGATACAGGATCGGCAAACCCGTGCCGCTGAGGAACATTTCGGCTTCAAGCACCAGGGTATCGTCGAAAAAGCAATCCGGCGCGATGTGACGGGCCGCGCGGAAAATCTCGACCTCATCCAAGTGGCGCGGAGACAGGCCGATATGACCGCCTTCGCCCGATGCGGTGTGGTAGCGGCCATCGGAATAGAGCAGGGCGCCGACACCAAGCCCGGTGCCCGGTCCCACCACCAGCCTGGTGCCGGGGGGCGGGGCTGCGGTGCCTTGCAGAACCTCGACATCATTGCCGGTGATCTCGGCAACCGACCAGGCCGCAGCGGTGAAGTCGTTAATTACAAAGGTGTGCTGCGCGCCGGTTGCCCTGCCGATATCACCCTCGGACAGATCGAGATTGGCGTTGGTCAGGCGGATCGTCCCGTCTTTTACCGGTCCGGCGCCGGCAGCAACCACGGCGCGCGGATCGGTGCCGATCTCGTCGCGCAGGCCGTGAAACGCCGCGAGCAATTCGGGCAGGGTGCCTGTCGGGTATTTGCGCAAGTCGGTCAGCTTGCCATTCGAGATCACACCCAGCCGTGTATTGGTGCCGCCGATATCGGCAACCAGATTCCAATGCTCGCGCATGGCTCCGGCGGGCTGCGCAAGCGGCAACGATACCGGCCCTGTTGCCAAAGCGGGCAGGTCTTCAAGCCCAGATGTCCGGATGAACAGACCCTTCACCGGCACGCCCTGTTCCAGAGCCTTGCGCACGGGTGACAGATGCTGATTAAGCCCGGCAGGATCTTTCTGGCGTCCCGAGTTGCCGTTTCCGATAAGATAGATGGGCAGGTCTTTGGTGTAGCTTTGCTGGATGTTGATCAGGGCTGCGGGGTCGATCAGCCCGTTGGCTTCGCACTGCAGACCGCACCAATCGACTGGGGAACCGATAATGTCGAAGTCGTCTTGCCAGCCTGCGGGCAGGTATGGCTCCAAGCGATCCAGCGCGCCCTCGGGGTAGGTCTTGTTGAATACCCCGCCTAACAGATCGGCGGTCCAAGGGCTGTTTTCCAACAATTCCAGAGGGGCCTCCACGCCCAGATTGGTCATGCCCAGCCCACGCATCGCCTCAATCGAGCGACCATGCGCCAACAGCATATGATGCATTCCGCGCGTGGCGGCGCGGACATCGCGCAAATCCGGGTCGCCGAAGCCCGCACGCGCATCCATGGGCGCAACACTGAACATGCGATCACCGATGCGACCTATGAGGGTCTCGGTGTAATCGGCAAACCAATCTGCAATATTGCGGTTTCGCCAGCCGCCCAGATCGGCTAGCGCCAACGGAAGATCGTTGCCACAAAGCGTTACACAAGGGCGCATACCATGCTCCAGCAAGGCATCGGCCAGCCGGTCGTAATGGTCCAGTCCGGTGTGGTTCACCGGTCCCCGGCCTTCGGGCAGGACATGCGCCCAACGGGTCAAAAAACGATAGCAATCAAACCCGGCCATTTGCACCGGACCAAGGTTCAGCGGTTCAGAATCGTGATGGCCACCAGAGGTCGCAAAGCCAAAGAGGAAGTCTTTGGGAAAATCAGCGCGGATATTTTGCATGATCAGTACCTGTTGCGGCGAGACCGGTAGGATCGCCACCTATCAGCTTGGCCTCCGGCATTCCAGTTTGATGCGGGTTTCGTGGTGTTATTGGGCAGTCCGGTTCTGTTTCATGAGAGCTGCGATATCAGGAAATGATAGCGCTAACAATACCTGAATCCTGACCGTCTGCCGGGTAAGGCGGTTCGCCTAGTGGGCCTTTATGCGTCGCTGAACCCTTGTCTTGACAAGTGAGGTTGCGCTGTTTCAACCTATTTGAAACGTTTCAATAAAGGATAAACCCGGTAAATGCGGATTGCGGCGCAGCTTTATACCGTTCGGCAGGTTGGGGATCTGGCATCCCAGCTTGAACTGATCGCCGCCTGCGGGTTCGAGGACATCGAAACGATTGGGTTCCATGATCTGGCCCCCGGGATATGGCGCAACAGGTGGCACGATCAGGTCTGACTGTGCGCTCGGCGCATTTCGACTGGTCCGAGTTTCAAACGCGGTTCGACGATATCGTGGAGCTGTTGCGTCTTTTGCACTGCCCTGTGGCCGTCATGCCATGGCTGGAGCCCGAGGAACGGCCCGCCACGCTCAGGGAATGGGCCGCGATGGCGGATCGGCTGGCGGGCTGGGCGAGGCAGCTTGCAGCACAGGGTGTTCGTCTAGCCTATCACAATCATGATTTCGATCTGGTGGGCGATCCCGGAGAAACGCCTCTGGACCTGATTCTGTCGCATGAAAGCCTGTACTGGCAGCCCGATATCGGGTGGCTGCAGGTGTCGCAGCAAGACCCGGAAAAGCTGCTGCAGCGCTATGCGGACCGGATCGTTTCGGTGCACGCCAAGGACGTAGATCCGTCAGCAGGGCAAGGCGACGAGCGCTGGCGCAATCTGGGGCAGGGTGTAGTGGACTGGCCCCGCGTGCTGCGCATTCTGGCTGGCAGCCCGTGCAGCGATCTGTTCGTCGAACATGACGAAACGCCCAACCACGCTCAGACCTTGCGGACGGGGCGGAGCTTTCTGATGCGACAGCTTGCGGCGAAGGTCGGGTGATGGCGCGCGCTACGATCAAGTCCATCGCGAAAGAGACGGGATACTCCGTCGGTACCGTCTCGAACGCGTTGCGTGGGGCGGCCTCGGTTAGGGAACAAACACGGCAAGAGATTCAGGCCGTTGCCACCCGGCTTGGCTATCGCGTCAACATGGACGGCCTGAAACTGCGCACCAACAAATCCTACCGCATCGCGGTTCTGGTCAGCGTGTCACCGGACGCGGCAGAGGAATGGGAAGGGGTCGAGTTCACGCGCATTCTGGCTGGAATCTCTGCGGCGCTGCAGGATTCGCGGTATGAAATGAGTGTGCTCAACGTGGCCGATATTCCGGATGCCATGACGGTATTGGCGCGGATCGTTCAGGATGGGCTGGCCGATGGCGTCATATTCTCGGGCACGCTGCACGATGATCCGCGCATCGCGTATCTGCAACAAAACGCGTTCCCCTTCGTGACCATGGGGATGACCGACAGCGCAATTCCTCATGCCTATGTCGATTTCGACAGTCAGGCCGCGGCCTTCGACGCCACGGCGCGGCTGGTGCGGCTGGGGCATCGGCGTATTGCTTTGGTCAACCCTCCGGACACGTTGATCTATGCGAGCCAGCGCCAAACCGGATACGAACAGGCCTTGGCCAATGGCGGAATCACTCCGGACCCGGCCCTGATCTTCAACGGCCCGACCACGGCGCGCACCGGGCAGCACAGCTTTGACGCGCTGATGCGGCTGCCGGATCGCCCCACGGCCTGTATCTGCGCCAACGAAGCGATGACGTTGGGCGTGCTGTCCGCCGCCCACGCCGCCGGAATCCGGATTGGCCGCGATCTGGTGGTGATTTCCACCGACGATCTGCAGCTCAGCCGCTATTTCGTGCCACCGCCCAGCACCTATTACGTGCCGATCGAAGAGACCAGCCGTCTGCTGGGTGAATACATGTTGAAAGCTTTGGATGGGGCCGACCCCTCCGAGATCCAAAAAAAGATCAGGGCCACACTTATCGAGCGCCAACCTGACACCCTTGCGCCGCAAACGGCGTCTGTCAAATAGACCAACAGAAGGAGTAATGAAGATGTTCAAGAACCTACTGGCCGCCGCCGCGCTGACTGCAATGGCCGCCCCGGCGGTCTTTGCTGCCGATCTGGAAGGGCGCGTGCTGAAAATCGGAACCGACGCCACCTATCCACCGATGGAAACGGTCGATGAGGCGACAGGCGAAATCGTGGGCTTTGACGTGGATGTGATGACTGCGATCTGCGAAAAGGTGAATTGCGTTCCGAACTTCGTCAACACCGCCTGGGACGGCATCTTTGCCGCGCTTCAGCAGGGGGAATTCGACCTGGTGATCTCGGGCGTGTCGATCACGCCGGAACGCGAAGAGACGATGGACTTCTCGGAACCTTACATCGTGGTCAGCCAGGCGATCCTGCTGCAGGTCGATAATGGTGACATGACGCTGGACGACTTCAAGGCCGGTGGCCAGAAACTGGCGGCGCAAACCGGCACCACCAACGCGCAACTGGCCGAAGACCTGGTCGGACGTGAGAATGTCAGCTTGTATGACAATTTCTCGGCCGCCATCCTGGCGCTGCAGAACGCAGACGTGCAGGGCGTGATCATCGACGGTACCTCGGCCGCGGCCTATGAACAGGAATTCGCGGGTGAGTTGACCGTCGGGATCACCGGATTGCAATCCGACCCGCTGGGCATCGTGTTCCAGGAAGGCGATGCCACTGTGGATGCCATCAACGAGGGGCTGGCGGCGATCAAGGCCGACGGTACTCTGGACACGTTGATCGGCAAATACTGGGGCACCGAATAACCCGGTCTGACCCGTAACGGCCTGGCGCCTCCGGTGGCCGGGCCGCATATCTGCAGAGAGGTCCCATGTCGCGCCTAAGCTCGATCCGCCCGAGCAACCTCGTGTTGCTCGCCGCTGCCCCGTTCATCATCTACCTGTTTGCCACCTCGTCGAAATACCTGCGCTCGCTGATTGCGATCCTGGGAATCGGCAATAACGCGGGGCCGATATTCGCTGGGTTTCTGATCATTCTCGGGGTGGCCATCTTGGGCTATCTCTGCGCCCGCAAAGCGCGGTTCCAGACAGCGCCGGGGTGGTTGCGCATTTCGGCGCTGGCGGCATTGCCGGCGGCTGGGGCCTTGGCGGTTCTGGGGTTTGTCGCGCCGCAGGTGCTGATGCCCTTTGCCGAGTCCGTCTTCTTTCACGCGCTCAGCGAGAATACATCGACCCTGATCGACCGGTCCTCGCAAACCTGGGTGCTGTTCCCCGAGGTGGTCGAGGCCGTTCAGACCGGTTTGCAGATCGTGCTGGTGCTCTACGCGATTGCCGTGGCCGCCATCCTGTTTTCCGCACGCCTGCCCAACGGTTTGCGGGGCTATGTGCAGCTGGGGTTTGAATTCCTGACCGGTGCGGTGCTGTTTTACCTGATGTTCATGGCACATTGGCAATTCGCAACCGGCGTGGCGATCACGTTCCGCGCGGCCATCTTTGCCTATATCTTTGCTGCCATTCTGGGCTTGATCTGGGTCGGGCTGCAATCGTTCAAACCCAAGGCCCGCACGACCGTCACCTATGGTTGCATCAGCCTGGCCTTGCTGGCCATCTCGGCGTTTTTCTTCATGCAGCCGCAGGTCAAATACGAACTCATCGGTACGCTGGACGCCCGCATCGCCATCGTGCGCGGCACCCCGCAAGCGCAGGCCGACATGATCCGCTTTGGCGAGTTTCAGGAAGGCGAAAGTCAGCAATACCGTATCCGCAGCGCCCCGGATGCGGCCAGCGCGCTGGAGCAGATAGAAACCGTGGACAGCGTATCCGGTGCCTTTGTTCCGGTTGGCACCAACACCAAGGGGTATCCGGTGATCTGGCAGACGCAATTTCTGCCGGACAAATACCGCAATCCAGCACTGGCCTTTGCCGTCTTTGGATTTCTGCTGCTGACGCTGACTGTTGGCGGCGCCCAGCACAAACTGCATCCGCTGGCCGTGGGGGCCGAGTTCTTTGTCGACACGATACGCGGCATCCCGATGTTGGTGATCATCCTCTATATCGGCCTGCCTTTGGCCGGTGCGGTCAAGGATGCCACTGGCGGCGGCATCGACATGACCAACATGACGCGCGGGATCATTGCCATTTCGGTTGGTTACTCTGCCTATATGGCCGAGATTTTCCGCTCTGGCATCGAAGCCATCCCGCGCGGGCAGATCGAGGCGGGCGGCTCGTTAGGCCTGTCGCGCTGGCAGACCGCGCGGCTGATCATCCTGCCGCAGGCGCTGCGGATCGTGACGCCGCCTTTGGGCAATGAGTTCATTGCGATGATCAAGGACACCTCGCTGCTTTCGATCCTGTCGGTGCGCGACATGACCCAGCGGATGCGCGAGTTTCAGGCGGCCAGCTTTCTGCCCTTTGCGCCGTTTAATACTGCGGCGATCCTCTATGTCGTGATCACGCTGGGCTGCGCCAGCTTCCTGAAATGGATCGAACGCCGTACGGCAAGGGAAGACCGATGAGCAAACTGGAACTGGGGGTTTGCTATTACCCCGAACAATGGGATCGGTCGCTGTGGCGCGAGGATGCCAGACGGATGGTCGAGATGGGCCTCGATTGGGTGCGCATTGCCGAATTTACCTGGGGCCTGATTGAACCCGAGCGAGGTCAGTTTCAATGGGGCTGGCTGGACGAGGTGATAGACATTCTGGGCGATGCGGGCCTGCGCGTGATGATGTCCACGCCGACAGCGGCGCCGCCGAAATGGCTGATTGATGCGCACCCCGAAATCCTTCCGATCAGCCCGGATGGGCGCGTGCGGGGTTTTGGGTCCCGCAGGCACTATTGCTTTTCAAGCGAGGTCTATCTGGCCGAGTCTCGCCGTATCGCCACCGAATACGCGCGCCGCTATGGTGAAAACCCTCATGTCCACGCCTGGCAGATCGACAATGAGTATAATGATCACGACACGGTGCTCAGCTACTCGGACGCGGCGCGCGACGGATTCCGGCGCTGGTTGGAACAGCGTTACGGCACCATCGACAGCCTGAACCAGACATGGGGCACCGTGTTCTGGTCCTCTGCCTATTCCAGCTTCGACCAGATTGAATTGCCCAACGGGCTGGTGGCCAACCCCAACCCGACTCATGCGCTGGATTTTATGCGCTATTCCTCGGACCGGGTGCGGCTGTTCAACCGGACACAGGTGGACATCCTGCGGCAATACTCTCCGGGCCGGGATATCACCCATAACTTCATGGCTGGCAGCTGGGAGTTTGACCACCACGCCGTGGCTGCTGACCTGGATATCGTGGGTTTCGACAGCTATCCGCTGGGCAATCTGCTGGGCTCGACCCTGTCTGATGAGGAGAAACACAGGTACCTGCGCACGGGCGCGCCGGACTATCAGGGGTTTCACTGCGATCTCTACCGGTCGCAGGGCAGGGGCCGGATGTGGGTTCTGGAACAGCAACCCGGCCCGGTGGATTGGGCAGAGAAAAACCCATCCCCTGCGGATGGCATGGTTCGGCTGTGGACATGGGCCGCCTATGCGCATGGGGCGCAGGCCGTGATGTTTTTCCGCTGGCGGCAGGCCAAGTTCGCGCAAGAACAGTTTCACACCGCCCTGTTGCGCTCGGATGGCAGCCTTGATCAGGCGGCGCTGGAACTTGCGCAGGTGGTTCAGGACCGGGCGGCATTGCCTCCGGCGGCGCGCCAACGGGCGTCGGTGGCCATCCTGCTGGATTACACGTCCATCTGGGCTGCGGATATCCTGCCACATGATGATGCGTTCCCGAATGCTCACGTATTCCGTGAATGGTATTCCGGGCTGCGGTCCCTTAGTGTCGATCTGGATTTTGTCGGGCCAGAGGATGACCTGACCGGCTATGCGCTGATCGTTTTACCACAAAGCATGATTGTCTCGCCGGACCTTGCGAAACGGCTGCGGGACAGTCAGGCAAAGCTGGTGATCGGGGCTCGCGCGGCCAGCAAGACCGCCGACATGCACACGCCGCATAACCTTGCCCCCGGAGATCTTGCCGATCTGGCCGGCGTCCGGGTTCTGAGGGTCGAATCATTGCCCGATCTGGCCCGGGAATCGGTGCGTCTGCAGGACGGCACCCAGCATGAATTCACCGGTTGGCGCGAAATCATCGAGACCAAACATCCGGTAACAGCCCGTTTTTCCAGCGTTTACCGCGATGGCAGCCCGGCGATGGTGCAGTCGGATCGGGCGATGTACCTGGCAATGATTCCGCGCGGGCCATTGTTGCAGGCTGTTCTGGCCGAGGCGCTGAACTGGGCGGGTATCCCCGCAACGGAAGACAACCGGGATATGCGCGTTACGCGCCGGGGTGAGTTGTTTTTCGCCTTCAATTTCAGCGCAACGCTGCAGGTTTTGTCCAGTCCTGAAGATCGTCAATATCTGGTTGGTGGTTCTGAAGTCCCGGCCTATGGTGTCTCAGTCTGGACAGAAACGTGACCTGATCCCGGTTCTGACGGGCGTGATCGCAAACTGGACCTATTAAAACTGGCAACTGTCACTTTTGGACTGACAGCTCTGCATCGAAGGTCTAACCTGCAATTACAAAACAAAAAGAATACAAAGTCCAACAATGGGAGAAACGAAAATGGCTGAACGGAAAACGCTTTCCAGACGCTCTGTCCTGAAAGGCGCAGGTGCTGCGGCGCTGGCGGCACCGCTTTACAGCAAAACTGCGCTGGCGTCTTCGGGTGAAATCAACATTCTGATGTGGTCGGACTACCTGCCGCCCAGCTTCATTCAGGAGTTCGAGACCCTGACCGGGATCAAGGTGAACTATACCGGTATCGGATCGAACGAAGAAATCATCAACAAGATGAAAGCGACCAAGGGTCAAGGTTTCGACATCGTGTCGCCGACCAACAACCGCTCGTTGCAGTGGGAGCCGCTGGAACTGCTGCAACCCTTCGACATGAACAAGGTTCCGATCGATCTGGTGAACCCGGCGATGGCTGCAATCGGTACGGATGCATGGAACTTCGGTGACAGCGGCGTGCACTGGCTGCCCCATATCTGGGGCACCGAGGGTATCGCCTATCGCACCGACCTGTGGCTGCCCGAGGGCGACGCACCGTCTTATGGCGATGTCTGGTCCGAGGAAAACGCTGGCAAGACCATGGGCCGCGCGCATTCGATGATGCTGGGTGCGGGCCTCTATATGGAACGCGCCGGAGAGATGGAGCCGGGCTCGGTCTGGGCTGCGTATGGCGATGAAGAGACCATGCGCAAGGTCTGGGGTCAGATCACCGATTGGTGTATCGAACGCAAGAACCGGATCAAGCTGATCTGGAACGACGCCGACACCCAGAAAAACGGCCTGCTGAATGAAGGCGTTGTCGTTGGCCAGACGTGGGACGGCCCGCCGCTGGCGCTGAAATCGGCGGGTGAGCCGGTGCACTATCAGGCCCCGATCGAGGGTGCGATGGCGTGGGTCGACGGTATGGCAATGCCGACAGGCGCGGCCAATATCGATCAGGTCTATGCCTTCATCGATTTTGCCTTTCAGGCGAAACCGGCCGGTGTGGCGATTGACAGCCACGGGTACAACTCGCCGGTTCTGGGTGCCGATCAGTATTCCGGTGACACCTACAAAAAGAACTTTGCCGAGGCCTATCCGGGTGACTCGCTGGCGAACCTCAACCCGTGGCCGGCCGAAGCGCCATGGTATGCGGAAACCCGTACCGAGTTCGTCAACAAGTTCAAAAGCGCCTGATTGCTTTGAAACGCTGCCCTCCGCCACAGTGCGGGGGGTCATCCATCCGCGCGCCGTTCCGGCGTGACGGACCCTATTTTGGTGCGGTCGGCAGCCGTGCCTGACGGAGATACCAAAAATGAGTGCAGGGGTCGGTGTAGATCTTGAAAACCTGTGGATCCGTTTCGGTGACTTTGTCGCCGTGCGGGACGCCAATGTGAACATCAACGGGGGCGATTTCTTTTCGTTCCTGGGCCCCTCGGGCTGCGGTAAGACGACGATCCTGCGCGCGGTGTCGGGCTTTCTGGACCCAAGCGAGGGCCGGGTTCTGATCGGCGGCAACGACATGCAGGGCATCGGCCCGAACAAGCGTCCGACCGCTCTGATCTTTCAGAACCTGGCGCTGTTCCCGCTGATGAAAGTGTGGGAGAACATCACGTTCTCCATGGAAATCAAAGGCGCCAGCGCCGCTGAACGCCGTAAGCGTGCGGACGAGTTGCTGGACATGATCGCTCTGCCCGGACAGGGCGACAAGCTGCCCAGTGAGCTGTCGGGCGGTCAGCGTCAGCGTGTTGCCATTGCGCGTGCTTTGTGCGCCGAGCCGGATGTGCTGTTGTTGGACGAGCCGCTGTCCGCACTGGACCTCAAGCTGCGTCAGCACATGCGGACCGAGCTGCGGGAAATTCAGCAGCGGGTTGGCATCACCTTCATCTACATCACCCACGACCAGGGCGAAGCCCTGACCATGTCGGACAACATCGCCGTCATGCGAGCCGGAGTGATTGACCAGATTGCGGACGGCAAAACCATCTACAATGACCCGAATACGGCCTTTGCGGCCTCATTCGTGGGCGAAAACAACGTGTTCCGCGGCAGGATCAAGCAGGTCATGGGCGGTGAGGCGTTGATCGAGACCAACCGCTCGGGCGATCTGGTTGCGCGGATTTCGACCGCCAATCAGGGCAAGATGAAAGTGGGCGACGACGCCATGATGTTCATCCGCCCCGAAGCCCTGGCCATCGCGCCCGATGGGGCCTCTGGCGACCACTTTGTCACCGCACGGGTGAACCACGAGGAATTCGAAGGCAACGTCTTCAACATCTTCACTGAAGGCGAGGGCGGTAAAGAGATCAAGGTGTCGATCCCGAACCATGGCCAGTCCTTCAAGGATCACACCGGTCAGAACATCACGCTGGAATACGAGACCCACAACGCGGTTCTGGTTCCGGCGGGTGAACTGGCCGCGGAATAAGGGGACGAACACATGCCCCGCTTTCTGAAAGAGTTTTTCAACCGCAACGGCACCGGCATGGGGCTGGCGATATTGGGTCTGGTCCTGTTCTGGACCATCGGCCTGATCATCCTGCCGCAGCTGTCGATGCTGGATTTCTCATTCCGTCCGAACCTGCCACCGCCTGAGATCGGCGGGCCAAAGGACGTCTACACGCTGGAGAACTATAAATACCTGATTTATGGCCCCGAAGGCGGCAGTCAGGACTATAACGCGGTCGATCTGCGGGTGTTTTTCCGCACGCTGCTCGCGGCGGTCTGCGTGACGATTTTCAACCTGATCCTCTGCTATCCGATCGCCTATTATCTGGGTCAGTCCAAGGGCAGCCATATCCGCATCTTTGCGATCATGCTGATCATCCCCTACTGGATCAACGAAATCCTGCGGGCCTTCGCGCTGCGGATCATCTTTGGTGAGACCGGCGTGCTGAACACCCTGTTCATGGGTTTGGGCATCTGGGACACACCGTTTGACTTCATCCGCAATGACATCGCGCTCTATGCGGGTCTGGGCTATGCCTACATCCTGCTGATGATCTTCCCGATCTATAACGTGATCGAAAGCCTGGACGGCAACCAGATCGAGGCCGCACGTGATCTGGGAGCGCCCTGGTGGCGAATTCACTGGCGGGTGGTTATTCCTTACGCCAAGCCGGGCATCAGCTCGGGCTGTACCATGGTCTTCATGCTATCCGCAGGTGCGTTGGCTGCACCGCAGATTCTGGGCGGGCCGTCCAGCTTGTGGTTCACGCAGCTGATCTATCAGCAGTTCAATGACAACAATGACTGGCCGCAGGGGGCCGCCTACGCCATCGTGCTGCTGGTGACCTGTATCCTGTTCGTGCTGGCGATGATGCGCCTGTTCAAGGTGAACATGGGGGATATCGGGAAATGAACAATTCCTTCCTTCGTGTAAGCATCTGGGTCTATCTGGTCATCTTCTTCCTGTACCTGTTGGGTCCGCTGGTGATCATGTCGGTCACGGCGTTCAACTCTTCGGCTTTCCCGAGGATGACGCCGTGGGAATGCCTGACCTTTCAATGGTTTGGTGAGCTGTTTCAGGATCAGCGTATTCTGAACGGCATCAAGAACTCGCTGATCATTGGTGCCGGGACGGTTGTGTTGTCGGTGGCGATGGGTTTGGCGGGCGCGCTGATGCTGACGCAGATCTGGCCCAAGCTGCGCGCGACATACTATACGGTGATCATCGCGCCGATCCTGATCCCGGGCGTGGTACTGGGTATCTCGACGCTGGTGTTCTGGGACCGGATCAACCGGATGCTGGGGCTGGGCGCGGATAGCTTCCTGTCGAACGGGATTTTCCTGACGGTGATCGGCCAATCCACCTTTATCGCCAGCTATTGCATGTTGGTGCTGGTGGCGCGGCTACAGCGGTATGATATCGCCCTGACCGAGGCGGCGCTGGATCTGGGTGCGACCCATGCGCAAGCATTCCGCAAAATCCTGCTGCCCTTTATGCGCCCGGCGATTGCGTCGGCGGCGGTGCTGGCGTTCCTCGCCTCGTTCGAGAACTACAACACTACCACCTTCACTTTTGGTGAGTATCCGACGCTGACCATCGAACTGGCGCAAAAGGTGCGGTACGGCATCACGCCCTCGATCTCGGCCTTGGCCTTCATCATCGTGGCGCTGACCGTGTTCTTTGCCTTGCTGAACGAGGCCAAGCTGAAACGGCAGGAACTGGTTGCCGCCGCGCGCCGGAATGCCACGGTCGAGGAACTGGCGGGCAAGATCAAACTGCCCAGCTTTTTCTCGGGCAACATGGCCGCGGTTCTGGTGGTTGTATTCGCTGTGGCCACGATCACCGTGATCGGCACTGCGACGGCTTACAACCCGGCGCAATGTATCGCCGACGTGCGAGAGCAAAAGCAACTGGAAGCTCAGCAGCGTATCGATGAACTGCGCAGGCAGCGCGAAGAACAGCGCAGACAGCGTGAGGAAGAACGCAAGCAGCGCTTTGAAGGCGTGTTTGAGCCCGGTGATCTGCAACCCGGATCATCCGAGGAGGAAGCAGAGCCAGACACCGGCACCAACAACTCTGGTTTCGGTAACGTGTTTGCACCGAACACCTTGGGTGGTGACGGTGAAGAGGGCGAACCGGAACCAGAAACGCCGCCTGCCGGCAATGGCGGATTCGGCGGGGCTTTTGACCCAAACAGCTTGCAAAACGATCAGTAAGCTTCACGCCTGACAAAAACCCACACGCCCGAAGAGTTACCGCTCTTCGGGCGTGTGTTTTTTCAGGATCAGCACATCGCAGGCATCAATCTCATGCCCGTTCCATGACACGGGAGCAGAGGTGTAGTTGATCAGGAAAACGTGCTTTTCGGTCTCGCGCCGCCGCAATCCTTCGGGCAGCGGATGCAAGGTCAGCCCGACCTCTTGCGCCGCCAGTGCGATCACCCGGTCCCACAGGGCCTCATCCGGGAAACCGGACAGATACCAGACCCCGTTTTCGCCCTTCAGGGCGGAAGTCCCGTCGGTGTACGTCAGCAGGTTTGGGGCGCTGCCGGACAGGCGATCGACCCAGTGCTGAGCTGCGCCACCGCCAACGACCTCGCGGCGCACGTTCGGGGGCAGGGTTTCGACCAAGTCGACTTCGCAATCCAGTTCACGCAGGCCGGGGCGCGCTTCCGGAATATGAAAATCATGCGTGATGGCGCCGCTGCGGGGACCATAGAGTGTCAACTCGCCCGCGCGCTGTTTTATCTCATCGTCCAACGTGGCTAGGCCGGGCGCTAGGATCAGATTGTACCCTGCCGTGGCTGTTTCGGACGCCGAAAGGATATCCACCGACAACCCGGCCCGTCGCAGAGCCCGATAAGCCGAGAAGACCAGCCGGAAATAGTTGAACCCGGCCCCTTGCGGCTGTGTGGTCCACGCCCAGTCCGACGCGTAATCGAACAGAATTGCCACGTCTGCCTGTGTTTGGGTGACCGCGCCCAGCTTTGCCAGATCATCGGCTGTCTGGCGGGCCTCGGCCAAGGCCGGGGCGGGGGCATTGTTCGGGGTCAGTAGCCCTGCGTGCATCTGTTCCTGCGCAAAGGGGGCCTGGCGCCAGCGGAAGTAGCTGACCACCTCGGCCCCATGCGCCACCGCCTCAAGCGACCAAAGGCGCACCATGCCGGGCAGGGGGGCGGGATTGTACGGGGCCCAGTTCACCGGACCGGGCTGTTGCTCCATCACCCACCAGCGACCGCGTCCAACGGTGCGGTAGAGGTCGTGGTGAAAGGCCTGCATGTCCGGGTCGCCCTGCTGCAGGAACGCGGTTTTGTGTGCCTCGTCGGCCTCAAGCCGGTCCGAAAGAAACCCGATCGGATAGCTGTCCCAAGTAGCGATATCCAGATCCTGACCGACCTTGAAATGGTCGAAATCCAGTATCCGCCCCATATAGTTGTGCAGCAGCGGCGCGTCGGTCAGCGGCCGCAGCACATCAACTTGCGCCTTGTTGAACACCGCCACCTGATCCGAGCTGAAGCGGCGAAAGGCCAGAACATGGGCGGGGTTGGGCTCGGTCACCGTCAGGTTAGGCAGGTCGATCTGATCAAAGCGGTCGTATTCCATCGACCAGAACACATTGCCCCATGCCGCGTTCAGCGCCTCAACCGAGCCATACTGATCCGCCAGCCACCGCCGAAACGCCTGCAAGGCCGGTTGGCTGTAGCTGACCGTGGTCTCGTGGCAGCCATATTCATTGTCGATCTGCCAGGCCGCGATATGCGGGTTGCTCCCGTAGCGGTCCCCCATGATCCGGGCAATCCGCTCACACTCGGCTATGTAGCCCTGATGGCTAAAGCAATAATGCCTGCGCGAACCGAACTTGCGCGGCTGCCCCCGAGCATCCACGGCCAGCATGTCAGGGTGTTTGTCCAACATCCAACGTGGTGGCGTTGCCGTTGGCGTGCCCAGCACCACCTTCAATCCCGCAGCCCCCAGCACCTCGATCGCACGGTCCAGCCAGTCGAATTGCAGATCGCCCGGCGTGGGCTCCATCCGGCTCCAGGCAAATTCGCCGATCCGAACCCAGCTCAGACCGGTTTCCACCATGCGGGCGGCATCCTCGGCCCACATCTCTTCGGGCCAGTGTTCGGGGTAGTAGCAGACGCCAAGTTCGGGCTTCATAGAAGGACTCTGTGTTCGGCCTGCCCCTTGCCCGCGCCAGGGGCGGCAAAGGTCATACCGTTGGTTGGGTGTTTGGCCAAAGTCTCTGCATCCAGCCCCTCGCGTGCGGTGGTGCAGAACAAGGTTGTCAGGTCTTCGCCGCCGAATGCGGGGCAGGAAGTATGCGCGGCCTCGAAGACGACCGCCGTCAGGACCTCGCCCGCAGGGGTATAGGCGGCCACGCGGCTTGCGCCCCATTGGGCGATCCAGATGTTGCCGTCGATGTCAACGACCGCCCCATCCGGGTTCAGCCCATCGATGCGGAAGTCCAGAAAAACCGAGCTTTCGCCCTCGGGCCAGCCGGTTTCCGGGTTCAAAGGCCAGCGCATGACCTGTTTCGTGACCGTATCCGCGTAATAGGCGCAGGAGCGATCCGGAGCGAAACAGATCGCATTCGAGATCGTGACGTTTGGCACCAGTTGCCGCAATTCGCCCCGCCAGTACCGATAGATCGCACCTGCGCCGGGTTCGGCATTTTTGCCCATCGTTCCGATCCAGAACCCGCCCCAGGGGTCTGCACGCCCGTCGTTCGAGCGGGTGATCGGGTTGTCCGCCTCAAGTGGGGAGATCAGTTCTTTCTGCCCGGTCGTCAGGCTGAATCGCCAAAGCCCGGTTTCAGAGGCGATCAACAGCGTGTCCCGGTCGACCCAGCCTGCAGCCGAGACATGTTCGCCGAACTGCCAGCTATGTTGTTCGCCGTTTTCCCGCGTCATCAGGCGTTTGCCGACGATATCAAACCAGAAAAGCTGTTGCCGCTCGGGGTGCCAAAGCGGCCCCTCGCCCAGTTCGCAGGGGCGATCGTCGTAGACGGTGTTCATCCGACGGCCTCATCATAGGCGGCCACGATCCGTGCGGCGAGGTCTGCGACCTCAGAGATGGCCATGCCGGGTTTGAACAGTGCCGATCCGATACCGAACCCGTCCGCGCTAGCCTTGATCCACTGGTCGAAATTCTCGGGCCCCGCGCCGCCGACAGCATAGACAAGCGTTCCTTTCGGCAGCACCGCGCGCAAGGCGGACAGCCCCGCCGGACCGGCCAGCGCGCCGGGGAACAGTTTCAGGCCGGAGGCCCCGGCCTTGAGGGCCGCAAATGCTTCGGTCGGGGTGAAGATGCCCGGCCAGCTTTCCAGACCCAGCCGGTGGGTGTGCGAGATGACATCCGGGTCGCAATTCGGCGACACGATCAGCCTGCCGCCGACCTTGGCCACCGCGTCCACCTGATCCGTGGTCAGAACGGTGCCTGCGCCGATCAGGGCGCGGTCACCGAATTCCGCGGCCAGAATACTAATCGACTCCAGCGGATTGGGTGAGTTCAACGGCACTTCGATTTTGTCGATCCCGGCGTTGATCAGGGCGTGACCGGTGGCGGCGGCATCAGACGGGTGCAGACCGCGCAGAATGGCGATGATGGGGCGGCTCATGCGGTTTGCCTCGTCAGGTTGCGGGCCTGTAGCAGGCCAGCCAATGTGCACTGCGTGCTGTTGGCGGTTTCGACAAACGCGCCCTGCTGTTGCAGGGCCTTGGTGTAGATGCCGGACAAACCCTCGGCCCCGATGATCGCCAGTTGCTGGCCCAGCCAATAGGGGCGAGTCGCGGCCAGTTCCGCGCCGATCAGAAAGCCTGAAAGTTGTGCCCGTATGATACCGCCATCCTGACCCTGCAACAGATCAGCGGCGCGCAGGCCAAATAGCCGCGCAGCCAGTTGTTCGGGTTTGGACAGGGTATCTGCGGCAGCCTCGGCAAAGGCAGCGTCGTCCCACCCCTGACCAACCGAGTGTTTCAGTACTGATTGACCAGCCAGCAGGTCGAACATCTCACCGGTCATGAAGGTGCGGAAACTGACGACCTCTCCGGCGCTGACCTGCACCCATTTGGTGTGGGTGCCGGGCAGACATATCACACCGTCCCAGTTTTGATGCGAGGCCAGAAAGCCCGCGATCTGGGTTTCCTCTCCGCGCATGACATCCGGCGGTGCGGTCTGTTTCAGACCGGGCACCACGAAGGCGCGGATGCGGGGATCGGTCCCGGGCACACGGAACGGGGCAACCGGCGTGGGTTCACATGGAACAGCCGAGTAGGGGGCCTCGACCCAGCCTTGGCGCGCGCCCACCATGCCGCAGGCGATCACTTCAATCGGAGCGCTGCCCAGCCAGCCTTCGATCAGTTCGAACAGTGCGGGTTGAAACCCGTCCTTGTCCACCCGCGCCATGCCTTTGTCCGACTGCGCCTGATCCAGCACGGTATCGCCCTGCATCGCCCAGGCCCGCAGATGGGACGTACCCCAATCGACAGCAATCCATTCTGTATTCATGGCTTTACCCCGTTACGACGACGCCGCCATCGACGGCCATGCATTGCCCGGTCATCGCGCGGCTGGCGTCTGAGGCCAGGAACAAGGTCGGTGCGATCATGTCTTCGGGCGTCAGATGTTCTTTCAGGCACTGGCGATCCATATGGGCGGCCAGATCCTCGGGCGTGGCCCACATGTCCAGCTGTTTTTGGGTCAGAACCCAACCGGGGGCCAGCGCATTGACGCGAATGTTCTGCGGCCCCAACTCGCGGGCCAGAGACCGCGTCATCCCGGTGATTCCGGCATTCGAAGTGGTGTAAATCGGATAGCCCGCATTGCCCATCATATAGCTGATCGAACTGAAATTGACGATCGCCCCGCCTTTGCCCTGCATCTGCCGGGCGGCCTCCTGACAGGCGAAGTAATAGGCCTTTAGGTTCACTTCGACCATCCAGTCCCAGAATTCGGTCGTGGTTTCCTCAAGCGAGTGACGTTTGTCGTTGGCGGCGTTGTTGATCAGTACCTTCAGGGAGCCATGCGCCTCGGCTGCCTTTTGCATTGTGGCGTGCAGCAGTTCAGTATCCGTCATGTCGCCCTGCATGAACAGCGGCGCGCGGCCGTGTTTGTCGCGCATCTGCTCGACAAACTCGCTGGCGTCCGAGCGGCCGATGAAAGCGACATTGGCGCCTTGGGCCAGGAATCCATCCGCCAGCGCAGCACCTACGCCCGAGCCTCCGCCGGTGATATAGACCGAAGCCCCGTTGAGATCGTGGAAAGTGGCTGGTTGATCCATCAGTGGCTCTCTCTGGTCACAAGGCGGGTGTCTTTGCCGACAAGAAAATCAAGGTCGGCGCCCTGATCGGCCTGCAGCACGTGGTCGATATAGAGTTTCGCGTAACCCCGCGTGTAGTGCGGGTCGTCCGGTTGCCACCCGATGCGGCGAGCGTCCAGTTCCTTTTCATTCACCAGCAAATCCAGCTCGCCCTTGCTGGCCGACACGCGGATGCGATCACCAGTTTTGACCAGCGCCAGCGTGCCGCCCGCCTGTGCCTCGGGGCTGACATGCAGGATGACGGTGCCATAGGCGGTGCCGGACATACGCGCGTCCGAGATGCGGATCATGTCACGCACACCATCCTTCACCAGCTTGGCCGGGATCGGCATATTGCCGACCTCGGGCATGCCGGGATAGCCCTTGGGGCCGCAGCCTTTGAGCACCAGAATGGTCTCGGGCGTGACCGGAAGGTCATCGCGGTCGATATTGGCCTTCAGGTCTTCGATGTTCTCAAAAACATACGCCTCGGCCTCGGTTTCCAGCAGAGCGTCCGTCGCCGCCGAGGGCTTCACGATGGCACCGTTGGGCGCAAGGTTGCCGCGCAGAACGCGTAGCCCGGCGGCTGGTTTCACCGGATCGTTGAAGGGGCGAATGACGTCGGTGTTGAAACACTCGGCCCCTTCGTAATGGGCCGAGATATCCTTGTTCAGCACGGTTTTTGCCGGGCGCAGGAAGGGTTTGAGTTCGTTCAGCACAACCGGCACGCCGCCTGCGTAGCAGAAATCTTCCATCAGGTATTTGCCCGAGGGCATACAGTTGACGAGTAGCGGGATTTCGGACCCGATTTCAAAATCCTTCAGCGTCAGGTCCACGCCGACGCGACCCGCCAACGCCAGAAGATGCACGACCGCATTGGTCGATCCTCCAACGGCTGCATTGGCGAGGATGGCATTCTCGAACGCTTCCTTGGTCAGAATATCCGAGGGTTTGAGGTCCTCGTCCACCATCTCGACAATCCGTTTGCCGGTCAGATGCGCCAGCGCCATCCGGCGCGCATCGACGGCGGGCAGGGCGGCGTTGGTGGGCAGGGACATGCCCATTGCCTCGACCAGCGAGGCCATGGTGCTGGCGGTCCCCATGGTCATGCAAACACCCGCGCTTCGGGACATGCCGGATTCGGCGTTCATGAAATCCTGCAGGGTCATTTCTCCGGCCCGCACGGCTTCGGAGAATTTCCACACATCCGTGCCCGAGCCGATATCCTTGCCGCGGAATTTGCCGTTCAGCATCGGGCCGGAGCTGACAACGATGGATGGCAGATCGACCGAGGCTGCGCCCATCAGCTGCCCTGGCGTGGTCTTGTCACAGCCGCCCAGCAGAACCACGCCGTCGATGCCATAGGCGCGGATCGATTCCTCGACATCCATGGCCAGAAGGTTGCGGAACAGCATGGCGGTGGGCTTCATCTGGGTCTCGCCCAGCGACATGACGGGGAATTCCACCGGGAAGCCGCCGGCCTCCCACACACCGCGTTTGACGCCCTCGGCCAGATCGCGCAGGCCCGAGTTGCAGGGGGTGAGTTCCGACCATGTGTTGCAGATGCCAATAATGGGGCGTCCGTCAAAGGCGTGATCGGGAAAGCCCTGGTTCTTCATCCACGAGCGGTGGATGAAGCCGTCTTTGTCGAGCTTTCCATACCAGTGTTGTGAGCGGCGTTTTTTCATTTCTGGCTGTGCTTTTCGTGGCTGGGGTTGCAATTGAGTATTTGAAAAAAGATGAAGATCAGGCGGCGCGGGCAGGTTGGCACCAGCCAGGCAGCCAGTCCGAATGTGCGGTGAGAAGGTCTGTCACCAGATTGCGGATTTGGCGTAGATCCAGTTCGGCGGCGGTGTGTGGGTCCATCATGGCGGCGTGATAGATGTATTCCGGGTTCTGGTCGACCAGCGCCTGAACGGTCAGTTCCTGCACGTTGATCTGGCTACGCATCAAGGCCACCAGTTGCGGCGGGATATTGGTGACGACCGAGGGCTGTACGCCGTTGCTGTCCACCAGGCAGGGGGTTTCAACCGCTGCGCCCAAGGGCAATTGCGGTATCTGCCCTGTATTCGGCAGGTTGCCATAGGCCACGTAGGGCGCGTCGGTCACGATGGCGTTCATCAGATCGGCGGCAAATTCGTGACTGCGAGTGACGTCGATATCGCGCCCGTCGGTCAGGGTCTTGGCCTGTTCTTTCCAACTGGCGACCTGTTCGATGCAGCGGGTGGGGTATTCATCCAGCGGGATCGAGAACTGCTCGATCAGATCCTGCCGTCCGTCCTTGATGAACCAGGGGACATATTCCGCCAGATGTTCCGAGCTTTCGGTGCAGAAATAACCCAGATGGTCCATGACCTCATAGCGGACTTTGTTGGGACAGCGTGGCATCAGCAGAGGGGCTTTGGGAAGCTGGCCGCTGGCGTATCCCTGTCGCAGTGCGGGGTAGAGGTCGTGGCCCTGATGTTCAAGCCGCAGAAAGAACGCAACGTGGTTGACGCCTGCGACTTTGTAACGGATGTCGCCCTTGGGCAGGTCAAGGTCATGCGCCAGTTCCTCGACCGTGTTCTGGACCGAGTGGCACAGGCCCACATGTTTCAGCGTAGGGAACTGCTCGGCCAGCGCCCAGGTGTTGATCGCCATCGGGTTGACATATTGCAGCAGGGTCGCATTCGGGCAGAGCTGCATCATGTCTTGCGCGACATCCCACAGAACCGGAACCGTGCGCAGGCCGCGCATTATGCCTCCGATCCCCAACGTATCGGCGATGGTCTGGCGCAGGCCGTACTGTTTGGGGATTTCGAAATCAGTGACCGTGCAAGGTTGATAGCCACCGACCTGAAAGGCAGTAATGACGAAATCAGCCCCGTCCAGCGCTGCGCGGCGGTCGGTATGGGTGGACACGATCGCGCCCGTTCCAACCGAGCGGATCATGGCGCGGGCCACGGTCTCGCTTTCGGCAAGACGCTCGGGGTCGATATCCATCAAGGCGAAATGGCTGTCGGCCAGAGCGGGGGTCAGCAGAGCGTCGCCCACGATGTTCTGCATGAAGATCGTGGAGCCTGCTCCGATAAAGGTGATCTTTGTCATTGAGGCAAACCTTTGGTTTGACGTTATTTTACGGCACCGAGGGTCAGGCCCGCGATGAAGTGTTTCTGCATCAGGAAGAACATGGCCACCGGCGGCAACGCAGCGACGATGGAACCGGCGCTCATAAACTGATAGGCAGCGCGGAACTGGGCGTTGAAGCTGGTGATACCTGCGGTGACAGGTTGGCTTTCAGCGCCTTGGGTCAGGACCACGGCCCAGAAATAGTCGTTCCAGATGAAGGTGAAGATCAGAACGCTGAGCGCGGCGATGGCCGGTTTCATCAGCGGCAGCACGACGTACCAGAAGATGCGCCATTCGCTGATGCCCTCGACGCGGGCGGCCTCTATCAGTTCAAAAGGCAGCGCGCGGATGAAGTTGCGCATGAACAGCGTGCAGAACCCGGTCTGGAAGGCGATGTGGAACAGAACCAGACCTGTTTTGGTGTTGTAGAGGCCAAGCTGCAGGGTCAGGTCGCGCACCGGCACCATCAGGATCTGGAACGGCACGAAGTTGCCTGCCACGAACATGAAGAAGATCCAGAGGTTCGATTTGAACTTATAGATGCCAAGCGCGAAGCCGGTCATGCAGCTGAGCGCGACCGCTCCGATCACCGTGGGGATGGTGATCAGAAATGAGTTCAGCAGATACCGCGGCATGTCCGAGTTGAAGAACACCTGGCCGTAGTTGAACGCGCCCTCAAAGCTGGACGGCAGTCCCCAGTAGTTGGCGTTGGTGAAGTCTGCTGCCGGTTTGACCGAGAATAGCGCGACTGCAAGTAGCGGACCCAGCCACAGCAGCAAGGCCAGCGGCAACATGGCCTGATAGCTGATTTGCGCCGCACGGGGTTGTTTTTCGATGGGTTTGGGAAACATCTCAGTGCCCCCTTTCTTCGCGATACATCGACCAGAGGAAATAAGCGATGAAGCAGAGCATGATCAGGAACAGAACCACCGCGATGGCGGCGCCGTAGCCCATGCGGAAACCGTATTCGGACAGCGCGACTTCGAACATGTAATAGGCCAGCACGCGGGATGAGCCGAACGGGCCACCTTGGGTCATGATCGAGATCAGGTCGAAACTGCGCAGCGCGCCGATGATGGTCACGACAAAGGCGATGAACGTGGCAGGGCGCAGTTGCGGCAGGATGATGTGCCACAGCATCCGCGCGCCTTTGGCACCGTCCAGACGTCCGGCCTCGATCTGTTCGGGGTCCACCGCGTTCAGGCCGGTGAGGTAGAGGATCATGCAATAGGCTGTCTGCGGCCAGAGGCCTGCGAAGATGATGCCATAGGTGACGAAACGCTCGTCGCCGAGGACATTCAGCGGACCCATGCCGAACAGGCCGAGGAATTCGTTCAGCAGGCCGAAGGTCGGGTCGTAGAACCAGGTGAAGACAAGGCCGACAACGACCTGAGAAATAACGAAGGGGAAGAAAAACAGTGATTTATAGAGGCGAATCCCCCAGACCGTCTGGTTCAGGAAAAGTGCGATGAAGAGGCCCGCCGGGATCGCGGCGAGGTAGAGGATCAGCCAGATCAGGTTGTTTTTCAGTGAGATGTAGAATGCATCCCGGTCCACCCATTCCCAATAGAGATCTTCGTAGTTGCGGACGCCGACATATTCGGCCGCGCCCAGCCCATCCCATTCGTAGAGCGACAGGTTGAAGGACTGGAACACCGGAATGATCACATAGACCATGAAGAACAGCAGACCGGGGGCCAGAAACAGCCAGGGCGCGATACGCTGTTGGTTGCGGTGGAACCAGCTTTCGTGTTCGGGGGCTTCGACGGCTGACATACGGACACTCGGGGTTCAGGTAAAAGGGGTAAGACGGGTTATCACCCACCTTACGCAGAATGAGGTGCAGGCCGGGCTTGTGCCCGGCCTGACCGGTTTAGTTCTCGTAGATGCGCTGACGGGCGCGCTCGAGTTTGGACAGGATGCGATCCAGATTGTCGGGCTTGACCATGAACTCCTGGAAACCCTCCATCGACACTTTGGCCATTTCGGCGGGCGCGTCGCGGTCCCAGAACTGGGCGACGCCGCCGGGGCTGTTGGACGACAGCATTTCAAAACCCTGTTGCAGGAACTTGTCATCATCCACCGCAGATTGCGCATTCACGGGTAGTTGGCCGAGGCCATCGCCTGCGTTGGCCGCTGTCTGAACATCTGCGGACACAACAAATTTCAGAAATTCACGTGCTGCTTCTTTATTTTTTGCGCCAGACGGAATGTGGAACGTGTCGGTTGGCGCGTCCTCGGATTTTGGAACGCCGGGTGTGATTTCAACGAACTGGTAAAAGTCTATCTGATCCTCGGTCAAACCTGCGTCGCGCAACGACGGCACGATAAAGTTCCCAAGCAGATAGGCGGCAGCATCACCTTTGACCATGAAGGGAAGTGACTCTTGCCAGCTATACGTCTGGTGGTTGTCGATGAACGCACCCATGTCGATCAGCTGCTTCCAGTTGGCGAAGGTTTGTTTGACACGGTCGTCTTCCCAGCTAATCTCGCCGTTCGCAAGTTGCTGGTGGAACTCGAACCCGTTGGTGCGCATATTCAAGTAGTCGAACCAGCCGCCTGCGGTCCACAGGAATTTGGTGCCGATCGTGTAACAGGCACGTCCAGAATCGACAATCTTCTGGCAGTTGGCCAGCTCTTCCTCCCACGTGGTGGGTTCGCTCAGGCCCAACTCGTCGAAGATGTCTTTGCGGTAGTACACGCCCCACTGGTAGTATGTGTAGGGAACCCCCCATTGCTTGCCGTCGATGGTCATCGCGCCTTTGGTCGAAGCGAGGTTGTCGGCAATCGCGGGGTCGGTCCACAGATCGGAAACATCCTCGAACAAGCCGGCTTCTACGTATGGTTTCATGCGATTGGCAGCATACCAGTTCGCCACGTCGGGCGGATTGGCTCCGAGGAAGTTACGAATCTGAGTTTTGTACGCCTCGCGATCAATGATTGTGAGTTCGACAGTAAGATTTGGGTGCAGGTCATCGAACTGCTGGGCCAAGTTTTCCATAACAGCCCTAGGCGCAGGGTCGTGCATGTCCGAAAAAATGACGAGCTCGCCGGTCAGCTCGGCCGCAACAGGCGCGGCAAGTGCCACACTGGCCGCCAGCGCCGCCGCTGTGCGCTTGAACATGGAATGCATGGTTTCCTCCCTTAGCTTCCATTTGTAGTTTTTAAGTTCCAAATAATGGAACTATGTTTTACATATTGAAAACTACACATCGACTCGGTTAGTCTTGTCAAGACCCTCGTGCGGAAAGCGGCGGGTCAATGGGAGGAGAACAGGCACACGTGGCTGGTGACGGAACAATAGGAAAAGCATGTGACGTGCTGGACCAGGTGGCGGCTTTTGCCCGCCCGGTCCGATTCGCCGAATTGCTGGAAAGCAGCGATTTTCCAAAGGCGACGCTTTATCGGTTTCTACAGACGCTGACCAATCAGGGGATGCTGTCTTATGATCCCGAGCGGCAGACATACGCACCGGGATTGCGGCTGGTGCGGTTGGCTCACGCGGCGTGGACACAAAGCTCGCTGGCGCCGATTGCGCGGCCGTTTCTGGATGCGCTCAGCCGAGAGACCGGGGAAACGGTGCATCTGGCGCAGCTTGATTCCAGCCAGGTGCTGTATGTTGACAAGCGTAACGCTGCCCAGCCCATCGAGATGTACTCGCAGGCCGGAAAGGTTGGCCCGGCCTACTGCACAGGAGTGGGCAAGGCGATGATGGCGTTTCTGGATGAGGCGGCGCTGGATCGCGCCGTATCGCAGCAAAGCTACCACCGGTTTACCGACAAGACCCTGACGTCCGAAGCGGCGTTGCGGGCCGACCTCGAACTGATCCGCAGTCGCGGCTATGCCATCGATGACGAGGAACATGAACCCGGTATCATCTGTATTGCCTGTCCGATCCTGACCTCGGGCGGGCGGATGCTGGGGGCGATTTCCGTAACAGGATCGACCGAGCGGATGAATTTTGAACAATTGGAAACCTGGGTGCCCCGAGTTCGCCGTGTGGCCGAACAGATCGGAGCCGAAGCACAGGCGTGGCGGTTCCCCGAGACCCGCCCAAGCGCCGATACAGACAGGATGCAAGCGACATGACAGGTGTGACTCTGAGCCAGGCAATCAAGCGTTATGGTGAAACGCAGGTGATTCACGGCGTTGATCTCGATATCGAGGATGGTGAGTTCTGCGTCTTCGTTGGCCCTTCGGGGTGCGGCAAGTCTACCTTGCTGCGGATGATTGCCGGGCTTGAAGAGACCACCGAAGGGCAGATTCATATCGGCGCGCGTGACGTGACTCATATGGACCCGGCCAAGCGTGGCGTGGCGATGGTTTTCCAGACCTATGCGCTGTACCCGCATATGACGGTGGCTGAAAACATGGGCTTTGGTCTGCGCATGAACGGTGTCGCAAAGTCCGAGATCGATCAGAAAGTGCAGCAAGCGTCGAATATCCTGAAGCTGGATCAGTATCTCAAGCGCAAACCCAAGGCACTGTCCGGGGGCCAGCGTCAGCGTGTGGCTATCGGACGGGCGATTGTCAGGGGGCCTGAGGTGTTTCTGTTCGACGAACCTCTGTCCAACCTCGACGCTGAACTGCGCGTCGAGATGCGGGTTGAGATCGCGCGGCTGCACAATGAAATAGGTGCCACGATGATCTATGTGACCCATGATCAGGTCGAGGCGATGACCATGGCCGACAAGATCGTGGTGCTGCGGGATGGCCGGATTGAGCAGGTCGGTGCGCCGATGGATTTGTATCGCGATCCGGACAACCGGTTCGTGGCGGGGTTCATCGGCTCTCCGGCGATGAATTTCCTTAAATGCGACTATGCGGACGGCAAGGTTTCGCATCCGGCGCTTGGTGCACCGCTGGAAGTGGCGGCCAACGTGCCGGCAGGGCAGAGCAAAGTCACGCTGGGTATCCGGCCGGAACACATTGAGATCGACCGCACGGGTGACACCTGCACCGTTGATCTGACCGAGGCGCTTGGTGGGGTCAGCTATTCGTATCTGCTGACGCCGAACGGTGATAAGCTGATCGTCGAAGAACGCGAAGATCAACGCAGCAAGCAGGGCGAGCGGATCGGTCTTGTCATTCGCCCGGACCGCACAATGCTGTTCGATCCCGAAACCGGCCAGCGGTTCCGGTAGCCATCACGCAGCACCCCAAATCGAACGCGCCGATCCTGCGATTTGGCGCGTTTTTTTGTGGCATTATTTATTATGGATTTTGTATCCAATATCCGTTATGCGAAATCAAAGGGCTCGTTCCGCCCGCCGTGACTCCGCATTTTCAAAGGATAGATCCGATGTCGACCAATGTTTTCACCGGCACCATGCCTGCGCTCATGACCCCCTGCAAGACGGACCGTACCCCGGATTTTGACGCGTTGGTGCGCAAGGGGAAACAGATGATCGACGCGGGCATGTCGGCGGTTGTCTATTGCGGATCGATGGGCGACTGGCCGCTGCTGACGGATGAGCAGCGCATGGAAGGCGTCGAACGCTTGGTCGCTGCCGGGTTGCCCGTTGTGGTCGGCACCGGGGCCATCAACACCAAATCCGCCGTGGCCCACGCGGCACATGCACAGAAGGTCGGCGCGGTCGGCCTGATGGTGATCCCGCGGGTGCTGTCGCGCGGTACGTCTCCGGCGGCACAAAAGAACCATTTCAAGGCGATCCTGTCCGCCGCGCCGGATGTCCCTGCAATCATCTACAACAGCCCGTATTACGGTTTCGCCACCCGCGCCGATCTGTTCTTTGCCCTGCGGGCCGAGCATTCCAACCTGATCGGCTTCAAGGAGTTCGGCGGCAAGGACGACCTGCGCTATGCGGCCGAAAACATCACCGGCCAGGACGATCAGGTGACCCTGATGGTGGGCGTGGACACCGAGGTTTACCACGGCTTCGTCAATTGCGGTGCAACCGGGTCGATCACCGGCATCGGCACGGCCCTGCCGCACGAGGCTCTGTTGCTGGCCACCCTGTCCCAAAAGGCAGCGCAAGGCCATGCCGAGGCGCGTCAGCGGGCGCTGGAACTGACCGAGGCGATCCAGGTGCTTTCCAGCTTTGACGAAGGCCCCGATCTGGTGCTGTATTACAAGCATCTTCTGGTGATGAACGGCGAACAGGAATACCGTCTGCACTTCAATGAAACCGATGAGCTGACCGACGCACAGCGCAACTATTGCGAACAGCAATACGACCTGTTCCGCACATGGTTCGCCGATTGGTCAAAACAGGGTGGAGTGATCGCTGAATGCATGTGATCGACAGCCATACCGGGGGTGAGCCGACACGGGTCATCCTCGACGGCGCGCCGGATCTGGGCTCTGGCCCCTTGGCCGAACGCGCCCGCAGGCTGGCGACCGAACATGAAGGGTTTTATCGGTCGATCATGTTGGAGCCCCGCGGCCAACCCGCCATGGTCGGCGCGCTGTTGGTCGAGCCGGTTGAACCGTCCTGCGTGACCGGTGTGATCTATTTCGACGTGGACGCCGTGCTGGGCATGTGCGGCCACGGCACCATTGGCCTGACAGTGACACTGGTGCATCTGGGGCGGATTGGAGTTGGTCGGCACAAGATCGAAACCCCCGCCGGGGTCGTGACGGTTGATCTGCACGATGCCAATACCGTCACCGTCACGAATATCGAAAGCCGCCGGGTCCACAAGGATGTGACATTGGATGTACCGGGCTATGGTGCGATAACCGGGGATGTTGCCTATGGTGGCAATTGGTTTTTCATCGTCGACCCCAGCCCAATCCCAGTCGAAACCCGCAATATCCAGCAGTTGACCGATATGACAGTTGCGATCCGCAAGACCTCGATCGCGCAGGGCATCGGAGGAGAGCAGGGCGAGCCGATCGACCACGTGATCTTTCAGGATGCGTCTTCTGACCCGAAGGTCCACAGCCGCAACTTTGTGCTGTGCCCGGACGATAACTACGACCGTTCGCCCTGTGGAACCGGCAGCTCAGCGCGGCTGGCCTGTCTGGCTGCGGACGGTGCGCTGTCGCCCGGTGAGGAAATCATCCAGCACAGCGTCATCGGCAGCGCCTATCGGCTGTCCTATCAACCGGGGCCGAACGGAGGGGTCATCCCCTCGATCACCGGGCAGGCGCATATCATGGCCGAGGCAACGCTGATTTTTGATGCAAGCGATCCGTTCAAGAAGGGCATTGAGCTATGACCAAGCAGGTCGTTGTGATCGGTGCCGGTATCATCGGCATCACAACGGCGCTGGAATTGCAGCGCCGGGGCCATTCCGTTCTGGTGCTGGATCGCGAAGGCGTCGCCGCGCAGGCCTCGGCTGGCAACGCGGGCGCCTTTGCCTTTTCCGAGGTGGAACCGCTTGCAACCCCCGGCATCATGAAAAAAGCGCCGAAATGGCTGCTGGACCCGTTGGGGCCGCTGTCCATTCCGCCCGCCTATGCGGTTAAGATCGCGCCGTGGATGTACCGGTTCTGGCGCGCCAGCCGTCCAGGCCGTTACAAAGACCTTCTGCGCGCCCAGGCCAGTTTGATGGAACTGGCCAGCGCAGCCCTGACCCGGCTGCTCGCATCGGTGGACGGCGAGGCGATGATGCAGCGCGATGGCCAGATGCAGCTTTACGAAAGCGAGGCTGAGTATCGCGCCAGCCTGCCTACGTGGGAGCTGCGCCGCCAGCATGGGATTGAATTTGACCTGTTGGAAAGCCTCGAAGCGATTGCCGAGAGACAACCCGGTCTCAGTCCCCTGTTCACCCATGCCGGTTTCACGCCCAACTGGATCAACACCGTCGACCCGAAGAAATGGGTCGAGCATCTGGCGAAAACGTTTCAGGACCGGGGTGGCCGGATCGATCGTGAGGAAATCCGCACACTGACTCCCATCGGCAGCGGCGTACGGATCACATTGGCAGAACGTGAGATTGAGGCGGGCAAGGTCGTGCTGTGCGCCGGTGCGTGGTCTCATCACCTTGCGCGGACACTCGGCGATCACATCCCGCTGGAAACCGAACGCGGCTATAACACGACCCTCCCTGAAGGCGCGTTTGACCTGCGAATGCACCTGACATTCTCGCGCCACGGTTTTGTGGCCAGCCGGATCAATGGCGGCGTCCGGATCGGCGGCGCGGTTGAGCTGGGGGGTCTGGAAATCCCCCCGAATTTCAAACGGGCTGATACGCTGTTGCAGAAAGCCACGCAGTTTCTGCCCGGCCTGAATACGGCAGGCGGCAAGCAATGGATGGGGTTTCGTCCGTCGCTGCCCGATAGCCTGCCGGTGATTGGGGCCTCGCCACAGGCAAGGGATGTGATCTATGCATTCGGCCACGGCCATCTGGGCCTGACCCAATCGGCAGGAACCGCGGAACTGGTTGGCGCTTTGATTGACGATCAACCGGCCCAGATTTCTCTGACCCCCTTCTCGGCGTCACGTTTTTGAGGACAGGTCATGCGCAGCATCAAAACCATTCACGTGATCTCGGCCCATGCCGAAGGTGAGGTGGGCGATGTCATCGTCGGGGGTGTTCAACCACCACCCGGCGCGACCATTTGGGAACAACGCGCCTTCATCGCGCAGGACCAGACCCTGCGAAACTTCGTGCTGAACGAGCCGCGCGGCGGCGTGTTCCGGCACGTCAACCTGCTGGTGCCGCCGAAACACCCCGAGGCCGACGCTGCCTTTATCATCATGGAGCCCGAAGACACGCCACCCATGTCCGGCTCAAACGCGATCTGCGTGTCCACCGTTTTGCTGGATGGCGGCATCATTCCGATGCAAGAGCCCGAGACGCGGATGACGCTTGAGGCTCCGGGCGGGTTGGTGAAGGTCCGCGCCGAATGCCGAAACGGCAAGGCCGAGCGCATTTTCGTGCAGAACCTGCCCAGCTTTGTCGATAAGATATCGGTCCCGCTGGAGGTCCCGGGCCTCGGCACCCTGACCGTGGACACGGCCTATGGTGGGGACAGTTTCGTGGTGGTCGATGCAGCGGCACTGAGGTTCGAGATCGTCGAGGCCGAAGCCCGCGACATTGCCCGCATGGGCGTGGCCATCACCAACGCGGCCAATGATCAACTTGGCTTTACCCACCCCGAGAACCCTGATTGGGATCACATCTCCTTCTGTGCCTTCTGCGGGCCGCTGGATAAAACCGAAACCGGCCTGACCGGCAAATCCGCGGTCGCCATACAGCCGGGCAAGGTTGACCGGTCCCCCACTGGCACGGCGGTCTCGGCCCGGATGGCCCTGATGGCCGCGAAACGGCAAATGACGGTTGGTCAGACTTTCGAGGCGGTGTCGATCATCGGATCGCGCTTTACCGGACGTATTGTCGAGCAAGCCCAAGTCGGCGACCGCCCAGCCATCATCCCCGAAATCAGCGGCAGAGGCTGGATCACCGGCACGCACCAACACATGCTCGACCCGGACGACCCCTGGCCCGGCGGGTATCGGTTGAGCGACACGTGGGGTGTCTGAACAAGCCAGAGGCAAACTCGACCCCGCCAGTGAAGCTTTCACGCTTGCATTGAGTCACCTTAAAAACAGGGATGAAGCCAAAGGCATTGAATATGCCAGGAAATTTGCTGAACTGTATTTTTCCTGGCAGCCAATACTCTAACAATGGTATCAGTCTGCGATGAGCTGGGAGGTATTGGGACGGAGTGATCAATGGGTTGTTCGTGCGATGAACTATGCTGTGATTGGCCGAAGGGATCTGGCCAAAGCTGTGGTAGATGATTTTCTGCGAGACACCGGGGAAAACGGTCGCACGGTTTTTTTGGGCACTGGTCCAAAAGGCAGGTGTTCCGGTTCCAGAGGAAGCTCAGGCAGGTTCACGCGCGCAGCTTGACGGCACCATACTGCGTTATCTGGACCATGTTGAGGATATGGGCGGATTCAGTGATTTCGGCTTGGAGAACAAAGACTGACCGCCAT
Source organism: Ruegeria sp. AB10 (assembly GCF_056542745.1). Lineage (NCBI taxonomy): Bacteria > Pseudomonadati > Pseudomonadota > Alphaproteobacteria > Rhodobacterales > Roseobacteraceae > Ruegeria > Ruegeria sp. AB10. Next base: position 312,444 of record NZ_JBQGAI010000004.1, read on the forward strand.
GCTGGGGCTGCCGCGCCCAAATTCTTGGAAAACAGATACTACCTGTTACCCCGTGTCAATTTGCGCCCCCACTAGAGGATTGATCCGAAACGCATCCTGTTTTAAGGGAGGCCCTGTCAAATCAGAGTCACCCTTGGGGCGGTAGGATTCTCGCGCCCCATCCGCAGCCACGAAGACGTGGCACACTCTTGGATCGCACGCCCCGAAAGGCTTAAAAAAGGTAAAAGAATATGGCAGAAAAATCGAACTTCGATATATTGTATACCATTGTAGACGAAGCGCCCGAGCTGGCCAGCGCGTCGTTCCTGCCCATAATTCGCAAGTTCGCTGGCGCCGCGGGTGTCAGCGTTGGCACCAAGGATATTTCGCTGGCGGGCCGTATTCTGGCGACCTTTCCGGAAAACCTGACCGAGGCACAGCGTATCACTGACGATCTGGCCGCACTGGGTGAGCTGGTGAAAACGCCCGAGGCCAACGTGATCAAGCTGCCGAACATCTCGGCCTCGATCCCGCAGCTGGTGGCCGCGATCGAAGAGCTGCAGGCGCAGGGTTACGATATCCCGAACTATCCGGAAGACCCGGCAAACGACGCCGAAAAAGCGATCCGCGCGCGTTACGATGCCATCAAAGGCTCGGCCGTGAACCCGGTTCTGCGCGAAGGCAACAGCGACCGCCGCGCGGCAAAGGCCGTTAAAAACTACGCTCAGAACAACCCGCACTCGATGGGCGAGTGGTCCGCAGACAGCAAAACCAAAGTCTCGTCCATGTCGGGCGATGATTTCTACGCAAATGAGAAATCGGCCACCATCACTGCGGCGCAGGCTGGTGATGCAAGGATCGAATTCGTCGGCAAAGACGGCAGCGTGACAGTTCTGAAAGACGGTTGGACGCTGGACGAAGGCACCGTGGCGGACGCGACCTTCATGTCGGTCAAAGCCCTGTCTTCTTTCCTAGCCGAGGCCATCGAAGACACCAAGGAAGACGGCACCATGTTCTCGCTTCACATGAAAGCGACCATGATGAAAGTGTCCGACCCGATCATCTTTGGCTATGCGGTCAAAGCCTGGCTGGCCCCGGTGTTCGAGAAATTCGGCTCCGAGTTGGACGCGCTGGGTGTGAACCCGAACTCGGGCCTGGGTGACCTGCTGGACCGCGTCAAGGACAATGCCGAGATCGTGGCCGCCATCGACGCGCTGAAAGGCGACCGTCCGTCGATGTATATGGTCGACAGCGACAAGGGCATCACCAACCTGCACGTGCCGTCGGACGTAATCATCGACGCCTCGATGCCCGCCGTGATCCGCGCGGGCGGCAAGGGCTGGGATGAGACCGGTGCCAAGGGTGACACCAACTGTGTGATCCCCGACCGCTGCTATGCCGGTGTCTATGACGAGACGGTCAACTTCTTCAAAGCCAATGGCGCGCTGAACCCGGCCACCGCCGGTGCCGTCGCCAACGTTGGTCTGATGGCGCAGAAGGCCGAGGAATACGGCTCGCACCCGACCACGTTCCAGGCGCCTGCCGACGGGACTATCCGTGTCGTTCTGGCCAATGGCGAGACATTGCTCAGCCATGACGTTGAAAAGGGTGATATCTGGCGGTCCTGTACCGTCAAGAAAGCGCCGATCGAGAACTGGATTCAACTGGCGATGGACCGCCAGCGCCTGACCGGGTCCGAGGCGATCTTCTGGCTGGACGCAAACCGCGCCCACGACGCCGAGCTGATCAAATACGTCAAACCGGCGCTTGAGGCTGCAGGTGTGGCCGACAAGTTCCAGATCATGGCGCCGCGTGAAGCAACCCGTCAATCACTCGAGACCATCACGGCAGGCAAGGACAGCATTGCCATCACCGGCAATGTTCTGCGGGACTATCTGACCGACCTGTTCCCGATCCTGGAACTGGGCACCTCGGCCAAGATGCTGTCCATCGTCAAACTGATGAATGGCGGCGGTCTGTTCGAAACCGGTGCGGGTGGTTCGGCCCCGAAACACGTGCAGCAGCTGGTCGAAGAAAGCCACCTGCGTTGGGACTCGATGGGTGAGTTCTGTGCGCTGGGTGAATCGCTGAACTTTTTGGCCGACAGCAAGGGCAACGCCAAGGCCGGTGTTCTGGGTGCCGCGGCCGAGGCCGCAACGCAGGGCATTCTGGACAACAACAAATCGCCCAGCCGCAAGGTAGGCCAGCCCGACAACCGCGACAGCCACTACTGGTTTGCACGTTACTGGGCGGAAGCTCTGGCGGCACAATCCGACGATGCGGACCTGGCGGCCGAATTCGCGCCCATCGCCAAGGAACTGGCCGATAAGGAAGAGCAGATCCTGGGTGAACTGGCCGCCGCACAAGGCGCGCCTGCTGATCTGGGCGGGTACTATCACACCGATCCCGCCAAGACCGCAGCAGTCATGCGCCCCAGCGCGACTCTGAACGCGATCATTGGCTGATCCGTCAAGGCCACGCCGAAAGGCGTGGCTTTTTGCATTTCAGATCAGCGTGTTGAATAGAAAAAGGGGCTGACCCCCAAAGTCAGCCCCTTTTTGAGTGAGTGGGGAGGCTGAGCCTCACCGGTGTTGTTAAATCCAGATTACCATTTTTGAAGTTCCGGAAAATTGGGGGATTCCCGTAATTTCAGTCGATGGACGAAAAAAATGGGCGGATTTGCACGGTTATACGTGCTGCGTCACAAAAAGGGGCCGGTCCTGAGACCAGCCCCTTAGTTGTCAGCTGAACCGAGGGATCAGTTCGACGCTGCCATCAGTTTCTCGTTATGCTCGCGCAGCGTGTCCGAAACGATGGCGTACCATTCGCCGGATTCCCGCATCTCGTTCAGGCCTTTGTTCAGCATCGCCAGATATTGTTTTCCGAACGGATTGCTGCGGTGGCTGATGAAGCGCAGTGAGGACAGCGAAGTCACAAACGGATTTTCCACCAGATCGTTCGAGGTGAGGCCCATTTCCACCATTGTGTCGGAGAACAGCTGAACCTCGAAGGTTGCAACATCAGCGGTGCCGGTCAGAACAGCGTCAAGGCATTCACGCGCAGTGATCGGCTGCATCAGGGTCATGGTGTCGCCGTTGTGGAGCCCTTCTTGTTCGAGGTCGTGGATGAACCATCCATCCATACGGCAGATCGTTGCGCCTTCCAATTGAGTGAACGTGGTGGCGTTTGCGTATTCGCTTTCGGGCAGGGTGTAGAAACCCACAACGATGTCATAGACGGGTACGGATGCGTCGAACTGGGTGCAGCGCACTTCGGTTTCCCATGACCACTCATAGGTGCGGTTGGTGCAGTCCGGCATGTTCCACGCCATCGAAACGTCAAACGCGCCCAACGGCAGCAGCGTTTCCAGGTGCGAGTTCCAGTCGTCCACGAAGCTGATCGAATAGTCGCGCGCGTTGCCACCGCGCTGCAGCGCTGTTGTGCCCAGACGGGTGATCGCGCCGCCGCCATTCAGCGATTCATCGGCGAACGGAGCCCAGCCATTGCCGGTCACCAGCTTGATCGGCGGCTCGTAAACGCTCGACCGCTTGACGCTGGCGGCGCGTGCTTCCTCGGCCGCGATGATTTCCTGTGCGGACTGGCCATTCGGCAGGCTGCCGTCTTCACAGGGCAGGGCCAGCACAAGACCGGGGGCCAGGGCGTTCGGGTTGGTGATGACGTTGCGGTTTGCGTTGAAGATCGGCTGGTAGTTCGAGGTGCCATAGGCCGCGATTGCGATGGTGGCCATCGTATCGCCGTCTTCGACGGTATAGTTCGTACAGGCTTCCTGCGCGGCAGCGGCTCCGGCGCTAAGGGCAGTGACGGCGGTGGCCGATATCACGACTTTCTTCAGGTTGAATTCTAACATGTCCACTTCCTCCAGACATTTTTGTTGTCAGGCCGGTTTGGGCCTTAGCCATTTTCCATTTGATGACGCAGAGCGGTTGAAACGATGTCTCGCCACTCTCCAGATTGCTGCATGATCGCCAGACCCTGGTTGAGCGTCTCAAGGATCGCTTCCCCATCCGGATTGTCTTTGTGGGTCATGACGTTAAGCGACTTGATCGCCGCCAGGTTGGGGTTTTCGATGATGCGGTGTTCGTATCCCAGCCGCCCGATTGCCTCGACCGCCAGATGGGCCTCGATCGCCACGATATCGGCCGTGCCGTCCATGACCGCGTGAAAGCAGTCATCCGGCGAAACGGGGCGCATCAGAGTGATCGCGGGTTCGTAAAGACCCACGGCGTCCATATGCGACAGCGACCAGCCCTCGGGGCGGCAGATCGTGGTGCCTGCAAAATCGGCGTAGGTCAGGGTCTGTTCATAGCCCGAGCCATCCCGGGCAAAGAACGTGTCCACAACCTCGTAGAACGGGTTCGAGAAGTTGTAGGTTTCACAGCGTTCGCGGTCTTTTTCGGACAGTGCTGCGGCCTCTTCGCATTTCGGGCGCGACCAGGGGAAAGTGGCGTCAAAGGCCAGTGTCGGCATCAGCAGGTCCAGATGCGAGGACCAGTCATTGACGAACTGGATCTTGTAGTTCTGTTCGGGCGCGGCGCGCAGCATCGCGGTTTCCACCAGATTGGTGTAGAGGCCGCGATGGGGCAGACCTTCGTCGGTGAAGGGCGCATAGTTGCCACCAGTGATCAGCAGCAATTGGCGATCCCGGATCTTCGGACGTTCACCTTCATCCGCGTTGCGGATCAGGGCGGCCCCTTCGGCACGGGCGGCTTCGATTTCCTTTTTGGCCTCGGCCCTGGCTGCGATCACGGCGTCTTCGCTGGCCTTTCTGGCTTCGGCTTCGGCCTCGGCAACCCGGGCTTCAGCGTCGGCGATGGCTTTTTCGGCGCGTTTTTCCGCAGCCTTGACCAGCTCTGCTGCCATTTCGGCGGCCATTGCTTCGGCTTCTGTCTGCGGCGCTGCCGGCGCGCGTCCGATCTCTTCGAGACAGGGCAGGGTCAGCACATCACCCACCCGGATGACGTTCGGGTTGTTGCCGATCACATCGCGGTTGGCGTCAAAGATGATGCGGAAATCTTCGGTCGAATATACTTCGATGGCCAGCTCGCGCAGGCTGTCGCCGCGCTGGATTTCATAGGTCGAGCATGCCTCTTGCGCCGAGGCGGTACCGGCCGCGGCAGCAAGTGCCAGGCTGGATATGAACAGATGGGGTTTCATGGGTCCTGTAGCTTTGCCTTGGTTAGTTTCTTGTAAGTTTCACAACGCCGATCGAGGTATTGTCCTGATCCGGATCGCCTTTGCCCCGGAGGGCCTGCCACAGCGCGTCGGCGATATCCTGCGCCCAGGCCTGTGCGTTGCTCTGAACGATGGTCTGAATTTCGGCGTCGCTGAGGTATTGCAGCCCGTCACTGCCCAGGATCAATACGTCTGATGCGGTCAGTTCCAGCGGTTCTTCGGGGCAGTCGACCTTGGGGATCGCGGCCCCCATGACAACCGAAGTCAGCTGGTTGCGGTCGGGATGCACCTGTGCTTCGGCCTCGGTCAGTTTGCCCTGTGTCACCTGTGCGTCGATCACCGGCGCCATCGAGTGATCTTCGTTGATCTGGCGCAGAACCCCGTCGCGGAACAGGTACAGCGGGCTGTCACCGATCGAGATCCAGAACGCGCGGCGACCAAGCAACAGCAGCCCCAGCAGGGTCGACCCCATGTTGAACTTGCCGCCTTTGCCTTCGCAATGGGCCGCGATCGCTGCGTTGGCCTGCATCGCCGCCAGCGGCAATGCATCGACCGCAGCGGCCTCGGACAGGGGGGTATTTTCAAGTTCGGCGTCCAGGGATTCACGCCAGGCTGCGATCACAAGATCCGAAGCAACCTCGCCCGCCGCATGGCCGCCCATACCGTCTGCAATCACGACATAGCCTGCATCCGCTGCATCGAACATGCGCGCGGCAATCGCGTCTTCCTGCGTTTCGCGCTGACCCTGATCCAGGATCAGCGCAATATCATATGCCGGTTGCGCCAGCATCTATCAGGCATCCCGCCAGTCAAAGCCGTCGTCACAGAAGGCGGCAAAACGGATTGAGGTTTCGCTGATGCGGATCAGGTCACCGCTGGACAGCGCAACGGTGCTGAGAACCGGTTTGCCGTTCAGGCGCACCAGATTGGCCTTGCCACCGTGACCCAGGTAGCATTTGCGATCCTCGGGGTCATAGGCGATCACCGCATGGTTGCTGCGCGAGATACCCGTGTCGCCAAAGTCCAGCTGAATGGCCTGATCATCGTTGCGGCCAATCTGCATCAGACCCTCGGTCAGCGTGATGCATGCGCCCCGGCCCGGACCGGCGGTGACAACCAGCCAGCCAACCGGGAAGGTCTCTTGCGCGGTCTCGGTCTTGGCGACCGGTTCGGTGCTCTCGATCAGGTCCTGAACATGTGTGTCCGCGCGCTCGAACCCCAGGAAGGTGGTCTTGACGCGACCGCGACGGTCTTCGGCAGGGGCAGGGTCTGTGACTGGCTGTTGCGGCTCGGGCTGCGCTTCGGGTGCGGGCTCGGCCTGTGCCACAGGTTCGGGTTCCACGGTTTCAACGACCACCTCGACAACCGCTTCGTCCTGAGCGGGCGATTCCACCGCAGCGTCTTCCTCGGTGGCGACGTGCAGGGTCACGACAGGCTCTTCCGGTTCGGGCTGCGCTTCGGGGGCCTCGAAAATATTGTCGTGATCTTCGGCGACGACTTCGGTCAGAACAACCTCGTCTTCTGCGTCGTCGGTTACATCTTCCGAAAACTCGGGCATCTCCTCTTCGGGGATCAGGTCATCACTGTCCTCGAAACTCTCGGACGACATGTTGCTGCCGCCCAGGGCCGCGCGCAGCGCGTTGAAATCGGCAATCGGCTGGGGCTTTTCAGCCTCGGGCGCGGCGGCGTCTTCGGCCTCGGTCTCGGTGATTTCGGTTTCGGCTTCCTTGGCTTTGCCAGCACCTTCGAGAAGCCGGCTGAGAGGGCTTTTGTACTTAAACATGATGTCGATACCTTTGCTGTCTTTCACAGAACCTGCGTCCTGCGGGGCTGCTATTCACCTCTGCGCGCATCGGCACAACGGCACTTATGATGCGGAAATCAAACCAACTTTTATCTTCCGCGGCGGGCCGGTCCCCGTCAGGGTGGCGGATTTCCAGGCACCACCCTCAGCTTTCACATAGCGGCAGATCACTTGCGACCGGTCAGATTACTCCTGCGTCAACGGCATCACGGCATCCGTCGGGGCACCATCGCGCATCACGGTCAGGCGGGCCTCGGATTGTTTTTCCGCAACCAAAGCGTTCAGCATGGCATCCAGGCTTTCCTGGTCGTCGAGGCTCGTCCCGGTTTGCGCTTCCGAGATCAGAACATCGCCCCGCTTCAGACCACCGGTCGCACCGGCAGGCATGGAGGTGACAAGAGTTGTCCAGCTCTGACCATCCTCATTGCGAACGGTAAAGCCGTAGCCGTTTTCCAGCCCGACAACGCGGATGGCGGGCAGCGCCAGCAATCCGTTCTGAGCAAGCGTTTTGCCCAGCGGGCGGTAGCGGGCCGTCACACGGATATAGCCGTCGGGATCAATTGCCAGATCGTCCAGCACCTGTGCCGCAAAGCTGGTGTTTTCGCGGATGGGTTCACCGTTCAGGGTGTAGATCGCATCGCCGCGTTTGACCCAGTCACCGATCACCGACATGTCCTGCGCCGGATTAACACCGGTTACGGCGATGATGCTGCCGGTCGATGCACGACGTCTGGAGGTCTGGAACGGAATTTCGACATCCCAATGCGAGAATGCAACCTGCGTCTCGGCCGGCGGGGCTGATGCAGTCGGGGCCGGTGAGGTTGGCAGAGTTTCGGCTGTCCGGGCCTGTTCCGGATCAGCCGATTGGTCCTGTGTCTGCTCGACAGGCGCCTGAGTTGGTTCTGCCTTAACCGGTGCCGGATCAGCCTGTTCCGGCGTGTTTTCGGTAGCGGCGACCTGCTCGACAGGTTCTTGCGTTACTGCCACCTGTTCTTCTGTTTCCGGGACTGCAGGTGCTGATGCAACTGCAACATCCTGTGCCGGTTCGTTCGTTTCGCCGGACATCAGGAAATAACCGCCCGCCGCCAGGCCAACGGCGATGACAGCTGCGCCGGCAATCAGTTTGCCGCTGCCACCCGATCCGCTTTTGACCACGGTATCGACCGCAACAGCGGCCTCTTCTTTAGGCGTGAACTTGGCGAGTTCATCTTCGTTCTTGTCTTCATTGCCCAGGGCAAGATCGGCATTTCCGGCCAACAGGGCAGTGACCACGGCTTCGGCGTTTTCGCTTTCGGCCTTGATCCGGGCCTTTTCGGCCTCTTCATCCTTGCGGTCCATGCCCACGATGACCGAGACCGGGCGATAGTCGAACGTATCGAACATGACGCTGGGGCCGCGGAACATGCGCAGCCAGTCCAGCGCGCTTTGCAGGCGGTCGGTGACGTGCACCTCCATCGCCTTGTCGATCGCCTCAAGGAACCCTTCGGGATAGCCTTTGAACTGTCCGGCCAGCGGGGCGTAAGGGTCTTGCTGACCGTTGTTGAAGGCGTTCAGGCGGGTCTGACCGTCAATCGGACGCTCGCCGCTGATGGCGTGATACAGCGTTGCGGCCAGCACATAGAGGTCGCTGCTCGGGCCCTGTTCGGCACCGCGTACGTAGAACTCATGCGGCGAATATCCGTCTTTGATCACGCGCAGGGTCAACAGCGCAGCGGATTGGTTCGCGGCCTGTTCGCGCGCGGCACCAAAGTCGATCAGAACCGGATCGCCGTTTTCATCGATCAGGATGTTGTCGGGCGAGATATCCCGGTGCAGCATTCCGCTCTGGTGGATGAAAGAAACTGCCGACAGCATCTTTTCGGTGACCTGAACGATGAACTCGGGGCCGGTTTTGTTGTCGGTGTTTTCGACATAGTCCAGCAGGTCGCAGCCCTTGATGAAATCCATCGCGATATAGGCGGTATTGTTGTCCTCGAACACCTGATGGACGTCGACGATATTCGGGTGGACCAGACGCGCGTGGTTGCGCGCCTCTTGAATGAACAGATCGATGATCGCGCGCAGATCGTCCTTGTGGTCGGGATCGGTGGCCTCAACCAGATCGCCATTGCGGTGGCACAGCGCCCCTGGGAAGCACTCTTTGATCACCACCTCGCGGTCCAGGCTGTTGCGGGCCAGATAGGTGATTCCGAAACCGCCATTGCTGAGGAAACGCAGGATTTCGTACTGTCCGCGCAGCAGCTTGGCGCCGGGTTGAAGTCCTTCGATTTTCGGTTCGTCGTGCGATGCACCGACCGCCTGGTTGTGGCTCATTTCTTTCCGCCCGTTCTGATCGTTTTGCGGTTTTCTTAACTGGGCCAATTCGCCCCTGAACTCGCAACCAAACACAACCGCAGGACACTTGAGACGGTTAGACGTTTCAATTTTGACTTTATTGGGGCCGCCTGATGGCTTCACTATGGATCGTTTTTATGGAATGACTATATATTGTGTTTTTATCCTGCGCGGCATCTAAATATTGAAAAACGCTCTGCACAAAATACAGAGGGAACGACTCTTTGTCTCTGCTTGGTCAACGGAGTCGATACGTTCGAGCCCCGATTCCACGGGACTCGAATCGCAGCGTCGCGGCGCAATCTTAACGAGAAATTGTCAGGTTCCGGTTTTCGGCTGAACCGAATCCACCCGGCTGCCCGCCCAGGCAAGGTTGTCACTGAGCTGCGCCAGAATGCTGATCGCATCTTTCAGGGGGGCGTCGCCGCTTTCGAATTGCAGCAGCAACAGCAGGTCCGTGGCCTTTTCGAATTCGCCCGGTATCCAGTCGGCCTTGGGGTCGATTTCTCCGCCTTGCTCAAGACGTTCGGCAAAATCCTCGACGATTTCCTGACACGAGTGCAGGAAGGCCGAAGGTTCGATATCTGACGATTCACGCAGATCTTCGTAGATACTGGCAATCGCGGCCAGCCAATCTTCGAGGATCGGATTTTCCAGCGGCGGCAAGGCGGATTCCAGCGCGGCATGCATGGACGCGGTATCCGGCTGCTGCAGTTCGACTTCGGGTCCAGTCACTGTCTCCAGAAACGGCAGGAAGTCCTGCTTCAGATCGGTGCGCGCGGCTTCCAGATCGGCCAGGCGGCGGTCGGATGCGACCTGCAGGACCTGTTCGGCCAGATTCTGGCCGCCGCAGGTTTCCCAAAGGGTGAAATCCGGCTCGGGCTCTTGCGCCATGGCGCGCACAGCCACCGGAGTGCCGATCGGCACGACCGTGCGGAACAGGTCTCCCTTTTCCTTGTTGAGTCGCGAAACAACCCGGTCCAGCGCATCGCGAACCGGTGGCAGGTCGGCATGGGTGACGGCCAGCAGGCTGTTGGTGCGCAGCTCCTGCGGGACCTGTGACCAGAGATGCCGTTCGGTTTCGCGCCAGGCATTGGTGCCGTTGGTGCACCAGATCGCGCAATCCACGAATTTCAGCAGATCGAGCGTTTCCTTGTAAGTATCATCCAGCGCCCCGGTTCCGGGCAGGTCGAACAGTGAGATTTCCTGCAGGGCAGGGGTGTTCAGCCCGACTGAGATGAAATCGGGCGCATCAGCCGCGGCTTTTTCCAGCGCGATGCCGGAATAGGTCTTGGGTTCTTTGTCCCACCAGCCGACGGTGGTTTCTGGTGTGTCGGAATAGGCGACGATCACCAATGGCAGTTTCAGGTGCTGCGGGCCGGTCGGCAGGATGTCCGCCCCGGCCAGCATGTTGGCGAGGCTGGATTTGCCAGCCCCGAATTCCCCGGCGAAACCGATATTGACCGCGTTGGACAGCCGTCCGGCATGGGCCAGGGCGCGCTCACGCATCTCGTCCAGCGCCGTATCGGCCGGCAGGTTTTCGGTCGCGGTCAGAAAGCGCTCAAGTTGTCTAACTTCCTGTTCGGTTCCGGGAAATTCGATCATTCCGCAGCCTCTGTTAATCGTTTGTCTAGTTCATCCGGGCCAAAGACGGCGCCCAGCTCTTCGGTGATGCGCTGCGCGTGGTCAAAGGCCTCTTGTGCCTGTGCGCGCTCATTGGTTTCGCCGCTTCCGGCCCGATGTTCAAGGTGCCCGGCGAGCAGGGCCAAATAGTGATCCAGAACAGTGTTCAGACGTTCCAGCAGATCGCTGCGCGCGGTGTCCACCAAATCGTCGCCGATCATCTCGAATTCCTGCACGATCATGCGTTCGGCCCGGCTCACAACGCTCTTGCGTGAGATCAGGCGCGACAGCCAGGTGACCCGCAGTTCCACCGTTATGCCGCGGGTCAGCGCCGTGGTGTCGGGGCGGAACCAGCGCACGGCGCTGGTGTTCATCCGGTTGTCGGTCGGGTCCTGCCAACCGGGAAGGGCGCGCAGGGCCGCGTTGCTTTGCATATCGACCGTATACAGCTCGCTCAGCATGCGTTGGCGCACGACCTGCGTGGCGCCTTGAACAAGCTCGCGCATACGGTCGCGCAGCGGGGTGAAGTTCAGTTCGGTTTCGCCGCCTTTGGCCAGCAACGGAGAATCCCCGTTTGGACCCCGCACCACGGCCGATACGGACTCGGCCACGGTGTCGTCCATGACGCCGCGCAAATTGGCCAGAATATCGTCCATGTCGTTGACGATTCCGCCCATCTTTTCGGCAACAAGCGCGCGCAGATCCGCCAGGGTCTTGTCATTCTCGTAATTGTTTTCGGCGGTGGGCGTGGATTCGTCCTCGATTGCGCGCAGATGTGCCCTGCTGCGCTCGACCTCGCCTTGCGCGAAAGTGTTGAGATGTTGCCATGCCATCCGCAGCTGTTCGTTGCGCGGGCCCTCGGTCAGGGCGCTGGTCACGTGGCGGCGCAGGTCCGGCAAACCCGAGGCGATCATTGCGGCAAAGCGCAGCACACCCTCGCGGCTGATCGGGCCAGGGCCCTGTTTGATCTCTTCCACCCCGTCCAGATATTGCTTCATCTGTGCCGGGTGCGCCCGCAACCAGGCCAGGACTTCGTCGTGATTGATACCGGTTTCGTCACCGGTCAGGGCGTAATGCGCCCATTGTGCGCTGCCCATCAACACGTCGATATCCGAGTTTCCAAGGGCTTTTTCCAGGCCGTCCATGACATCGGCCCGGACTTTGCCGGCATCTTCGGGACCACCGCCCAGCTCATCGACGCGGTTGATGAAGACCACGATCTGACCCAGTTCCAGCGCCTGCATCAGGCGGAACAGTTTCAGGTCGGCCCGCGACAGGGCCTGATGCGCCGACAGAACCACCACAAAGAAATCGGATTCCTTGAGGTACTGGCGCGAGATCTCTTCGCGGATCAGCAGCGGGTCGTTGACGCCCGGCGTGTCGGTCACCGTCAGCGGATACGGGAAATGGCCGATGTCGAAATAGACCTCGGCCTTGCGGGTGATGTCGCTATAAAGGCCACGATCCGAACCCGGATCGTGCTCGCCTGCTTCGGTGGGATCATCCCCGGCACAGACATAGCGCGCCAGATCGTCCGAGGTCAGCTTGTCAAGGTCGTGATGCTGCCCCAGCAGATGTTTGTAGCTTTCGCCCAGACGCAGCTTGGCGCGGGTTTTCATCGCCTCGACCTGCTCTTCGATCATCTCGCGCTTATAGCTGTCCTCGTCATCGGGGAACATGTTGCGCAGCTCTTCGCCCTCGGCGATCAGCGCCTGCCACTGGCGGTTGTCGAAGAAATGGAACTCGGCCCCCGAGGTCCGCCCCGAGGGGTGGCCGAAATGCATGTCGGTGATCACCGTTGTCCAGGGGTTCACGTCCGACGGCAGGTATTCGGCCTGACCTGTGAATCCATTGATCAGACGGGACTTGCCCGCCTTGATCTGCCCGACAAAGGCGATCGAAGGCTTCAGGTTCGTCAGGTCGCTGACGATGCGTGAGATGAACTGGCGGGTCTCATCATTCGAGGCGCCGTTCATGTCTGCGGCAATACGGATTAACTCGCGACGATTGTTTTCACTCATAAACCTTACCCTGGTAACCTGTAATCACGGATCGAATTCATCGAAAAATTGAACGAAAGGGGCGCAATCATCCATCCGGCCTTTTCAGTGTGGCCCACAGATTGACAACGGCGCCCAGCTTGCGTGCCTCGTGTACGGCGATGGCAAAACTCTTACCATCGTTCAGAACGGCCAGCCCGGCGCCCTTGCCGCCAGAGGGCCGCATGACAATCAACTGCGGGTGGTCCATCACGTTGGCCGAGTCGCCATCCCAACCCGCAAGGTCGCGGGCGAACCGGGCCAGCAGATCGGAATTCGGGTACAGCGGTTCCCCTTCGTCACAGGTGCCGTCCATGCGCGACGACGCCCCGTCTGCGCCTTGGGCCAGAACCCGGCCCTGGGCAAACCGTTCCGAACCGTCATAGAACCGCTGCGCCAGAGAGTCGGTGGGTTCTTCTGCCGCTTCTTCCTTGGGGGGGGCGGAGTCCTCGGGTTCGTCCGGGACGATGGAAATGACCGGATCCGCAGGCAGTTTGATTTTCCCGCAAGCGCTTTCAAGCTCGCTGTAGGTGATGCCTACATCGTCGGCCTCAAGCGCATTGTCGGGCTGTAGCGAAATCATCTCCAACGGTGCAGGGGCCGCCGCAATGTCGGTCACAAGCTGTGCCAGCTTGGCGGCCAGTTCCTCGCGGGGTTCGGTTTCGAAATCCGGAGCGATGCCGGACTGAACCCGGAACACATCGGTGATCCGGGAACTGTTGACCTCGATGGCGAGGCAATCGCCATTGGCGGCAGTGAATTCCAAACGGCGCGGCAGGATCGTGCCGCGAATGGTGTCCAATACCTTATCGCGCCGACCCCGGGCCGTCTCCCCGGGAACCGTGACCGCCGGGTTCAGGCGCGCCACAGACAAGCGCCCGATGTCGTCGAGCATCTCGAGTATGTTCGTATCCACCATGCCGTGACCCCCTCTGGTCCCGTCTAAACTGCGGCCGCGACCGGCCCCAGGCTGAGATGCGATTTTGTCAGCGCCAACCCGACATTGGCGCTGCTGCGACAGATGTAGCAGACCACATGATCGGGATATTCCCGGGTCCGCAGAAAGATATTCAGCCGATCATCCGAAAACACCGCGATTTCCCCAAATCCCGAATTGTCGACCTCTTCGGCGCCAGCTTCGCGCAGCAATTCCTCAAAGGCTTTGACACCGCGACCCTGAAACAGGTTAGCCACGGCAAGGGCGAGACTGTCCAGAACGTCGGCGCTGTCTTGGTCCTGGGTGTTGGTCCCAAGCAACATCCCGGTTTCCATATCGACATACCCGGCTGCAATACAGTCGGGTATGGTTTCCATCGCGGTGTTCAGTGCGGCTTCGATCGTCATCGCTTGCTACCTGAGGTTCTGGTCATAACACACGGAATTCTGCCCCGCCGTTTTTCGCTGCATTCGGCACCGGGCGAACCGCCCCCTTGGCATAGCGCGCGAAATGCTCGGCTGCGATCTGGTCGAATTCCTCAAGGAACGCCCCGAACACTCTGGTCATGCCTTCGACATCGTCCGGCAAATCCTCACCGGCGGTGATGTCGCGCCACATCGAGGCCGCGCTGAGCGGTGCGTCGGTCGGAACGTTCACCAAGATTTCCTGGCTTTCATCCGTGTCGTCCGACGAGGCGGGCTCGTCGCTGGCGGAGCCATTGGACATGGGCACAACCTGCATGTTCACGAGGCCGCTGGATTCCGGTTCCGGTTCGTATTCATCCTGAGCGCCACTCGACTGTTCAGACAGCAAGGCGGCGATCGAGGATACCGAAACTTCGGCGCGTTGGTCTTCCGGCTCTGCGAGCGGTTCCTGATCCTGTTCGGGCGTGTCTGCCAGCTTGCCTTCCAGCGACGCCATGAACGGGTCGGAGTCTGCAGCGGCAGGTTCTTCCAATGCCTCAACTGGTTCTGTTGTCAGGTTGACACCGTCGTCGTCCATTTCATCATCGTCCAGCAGGTCGAAATGATCTTCGCCTGTCGACTCGTCCGTGTAGTCCGCCAGATTCAGACTGTTGCTTTCCGTATCCCGGAAAAAGGCGCGCAGATCGTCGCCTTCGGCCTCTGGTTGCGGTTCTGACACCGGCGTTTCGGTGCCCATCTCGGCGCGCAGACGCTCGGCCTCTGCCGCGTCAATGCGTTCGTCGCGGTCGGTTTCCTCAGAGCGACGCTCGACGCGGGTCGGGCGGACGGGGAAGCTGGTGACGACCTCGTCTTCCCGGGGGGTCTCGGGAACGGGGTTGACCAGTTTCAGGGGGGCCGGTTCTTCGGCCTGCTCCACCATGCGTTTCGGGCGGATCGGCTGCACGGGTGCGCCCCCGGCCAGACCGTTGTCGATCTGATAGCGCGTCAACATATCGGCGCGGTTGTCCATGATCTGTTCGGTGATCTGCAGGAAGCTGTCGACCATTTTGCCGCCGCCGCTGCGCGCCCACTGTTCCGCATCACCGCTCTTGTCCCGGGCAATGATGGCATCACGGGCCGAGAACAGGATCGACCGGTTGAATAGGTGGCCCGCTTCGCGGTTGACCCGGCGCAGCACCTTTTGCCGATCTTTCGGACCCAGCACGTCGGCCCGGGTCACCAGCAGCAGAGAGTTATGCTGCAACCGTTCCGGCAGAGATACCCATGTCGCACGTTCGGTCTCGCGCCAGGCCTGGGTCGCATGGGTGCACCACAGAACCCCGTTGGCCTGTCCAACCGCACGGCGCCAGACGTCGTTTGAGATCTTCGGATCAGAGATACCGGGGGTGTCGATCAGGTCCACCGCTTCCAGAATGTCGGCCTCAAGGAAAATGCGCACGAATTGGGCATCGTTGACACCGACAGATTCCAGCTGATCCAGAGTAATGTTCTCGCGGGTCCCATCGGGGCGCTGCACATAGGCCGATTTCTTGCCCCAGCTGAACCAGACGGGTGGCAGCTGCGTGGCCGTTACCTGCGTCGGCAGCGCCTGGGAGCGCAGCAGAAAGTTCATCAGCGTCGATTTCCCGGCACTGAACTCTCCCATCAGCGCAAAGATCGGTTTGCGCCGGGACCATTGCTCGATGCGTTCCCAAGCCTTAGGAGAGACGAAGCGGGTTTGTGTATCTTTTGCCATGTCGCTACTTATGCTGCCTCGTTACTAAGATCTTTCAGGATGTCGCCCAGGATATCGTCGCGCGATTTCTTGGGGGTCATGCCCGCCATCAGAGCCGCCTGGCCCGGATCCTGCTCGGCCGAGGCCGAAATGTTCAGCAGGGTCTCTTTCTGCTCGCGCAGGAAGTCGGACAGGCCCGCCCGAACGTTTTCCAGAACGGCTGCGATCTGGTTTTCCTCAAGGTCCTTGGTGATCGAGTTCGCCTCGGACGCGATCAGGCGCGTGTAGTCCGCGGCATAGGCCTCGAACCCTTTGCGGCGTTGCCACCAGCGGCGCCACCAGGTGCTTTGCAAGTCCAGCGCGATGGTGCGACCGATGCCCAATGGCGGCGGCACACGGGGCACGATGGGGGCCTCGATGCTGAACTCACCCAGATGGTTGCCCAGCAGCTTTTGATACAGCGCTTCGACATCCGCCGCAGCAGCGCTGTAGAGCGCCCCGGCGTCTTTGCGCATTGCACGGGCAAAGCTGAAATAGGCGGCCTTTTGCAGGGTACGCAGACCCGCCGGGTCATACTGCCAGGTGCCTTGCTCGCCATTCTGTTCCAGATGCGAAATCAACGAGTCCGTGGCCCGTTTGACAAAATTCTTCTCGGCCGAATTCAAACGATCCAACACCTTGTCACGCAGAGAGGTGGCCAGTTCGGCGGCCTTCTTTTCATATTCTTCTGTCACCTTGGCGATGGCCTCTTCTGGCGAAACACCGTCGAGATCGCGCACCACGCCCTGACCGTCGGACAGGTTCTTGGCCACCGCGGTTGCCCGAATCTGGCTGGCAATGTTGCGGGCCCGGTGACGGACGCGGTCCAGCAGGCGATTGCCCGCCCCTTCGGCGATACGCTCATTCATGGCCAGCAGCAGGTCGGGCAGGCCCGACAGTGCCCAGATCTTGTCGAGCGAGGGCGCCTGATCGCCAAACCCGGCGGCCAGATAGAAGGTGTTCAGGGCCTGACGGGATTCTTCCGACAGGATATCGGGGTTCCCGGTCAGGGCTGCCTCGGCCCAGAGTGCGCTGCCGAACACGACGCTGGTATTGGTGTCGATATTGTTCTGCTTGAGCGTGTCCTGAATCCGGTCACGAATCTCGGGCACCTGGTTCACCGGATCGGACAGCTCGTCAATCCGATTCACAAACAGGATGATCTGGCGGTTTTCGAACTGCGCGATGATTCGCATCAGCGCCATGTCCATGGTGGTCAGCGCCTGGCTCGCCGCCAGCACCACAACGCAAACTTCGGACCCGCGCAGACTGCGCAGGGTGATCTGTTCACGCACCATGAAGGTATCGTTGACGCCGGGCGTGTCACACAGCTTCAGCGAGATCGGATATTGCGGAATGTCCATGAACAATTCCGCCGACTTGGTGACATCGGCAAAGCGCCCGGTTTTCGGGTTGATATCCGGGTCGTCTTCGTCGCCCAGGCAGACATAGCGCTGGATCAGTTCGTCGTCGAAATAGTCGTACTGGTGGCTTTGCCCAAGGATCAGGTCAAAATGCTGGCCCAGCCGCGCTTCGGACTTGGCCTTCATCTCACCGATCTGACGGCGGATGTCTTCCATCTCGTCATCGGCACCGGCGCGATTGGCCAACTCGCCCAGACGGCCACCGCCGACCATCAGGTTGTCCCATTCTTCCTGTTCGAAAAAGGTGAACTTGGCCTTTTTGTCGCCTTCGGTGCGGGTGTTGATGTTCAGCGTGGTCACCACCGAGGTCCACGGGTTCACATCCGAAGGCAACAGGGCAGGACGCCCGGCCAGAATGTTCACGATCGAGGATTTGCCAGCCTTGACCTGTCCGACCAACGTCACGCTGGCCGTGAAGTTCTCCATGCGAGTCTTGAGCGTCGCAAGCCGCGCCGAGGACCGCGCATCCGCCACCTCTGTCAGCTGGTCGATCTGCGTGGTCAGCGCCGTCATCGCCGAGGTCATCGGCGTCAGTGCTTCATTCCCTACGGACAGAAGGTGGTCGTTACGGGCCATGCTCAGCCTCCGGTTCCAGTAGCGGCGATGTGGGGTTGCACCTGACCGTCAGCAGAGCTGGTCAGGATATCGATCCGGGCGATCAGGTTCAGCGCATTGCCCAGAATCGCAGCCTCGGCGCCCGGCGAAATTTCTTCGTAGGCGCCGGAATCGGCAAGCACTTCGATCGAGCTGAACTGTTCACTGTTTTCCAGCAGGGCCAAACGGCGCCCGGTCGGAAAGCCTTGGGATTTGGATTTCGGCAGTGGCATCCGGGAATTGGCGAGCAGATAGTGGCCCCCCGAATGCGTGCGTAAAGAAACGCCAAAGCCCGTGTTCGGGTGGTCCTGATTCAAGGACTTCAGTTCACCAAGGAAACTTTCACGTGCAAGACCAACAGCGTCTTGCTCAGCAGCAGCAGAGTTCATCATATTGGTCACGGCTAAGACCCCTGTGTTCGAGTTGAGCAAAAAACTCTTACGGCGCCCGAAGGCAGGAAAGACTCATTAATTCCCGCTCTCCATAAATTACTGGCAAGGCGGTGTTATTTTGACGCGAATAAGATATTTTGGCGTTTGAAATGTGGCGCAAATATGGTCTGAGCCCTGCGGCGGCTTTCAACCCATGGTCGCAAGATCAGAGTTCCGACAATTCACGACCGCGAGTGATGAGTGATTGATCTGCGTTTCTGAGGCGCGGTTTTGATCGAAAGCTGTGTTGTAATGCTATGAATAGTAAGCAAAAATACCAAGCTTGTAAGAATTGCGCTGAGCCGAAGGGGTGGGCTCTCTGATGTGCGGAGCGTAAAAGGCAGTTTCGGCGTTTTTTTTCGAAGCAGCACGTTACTCAACGTAGGCGCGTTTAACGTGTAGTGGGTTTTTCCATGGCGTGCCGGGCGGAAAAATCATGCGCTAGGCGGCGTATTCCGAGCATGACACCCTAGCGCCAAAATGCTGGCGGACACGGTTCAGGCAGAATCGGGGGCAAGGGCACTGGTCAAAAATTCGACTGCGATTCCGGGGCTTGATGCTGCGGGTCAGTCGCCACCAATACGTCAGGTTCGATTGCTATGGGGCCGCGCTCAATAATCTTGCGCGCAAGTGAATTTCCCTCTCGCACTCGACCACAGGCTTTGTTATTGAGCACGTCATTCCGGCACTCAGGGCCGGTACTGCGGGTGTGGCGAAATTGGTAGACGCACCAGATTTAGGTTCTGGCGCCGCAAGGCGTGGGGGTTCAAGTCCCTCCACCCGCACCACTATGATTTTCAGCGAAAAAACTGATATTGAAACGGATGCAGGCTTGGCGCTCTCCGGGTTTTCTGTCTGGTCACGGCTCTCTCCGTTCTTTGCCGCCATCCGGCTGCGCATCGGCAAGAACTTGGTAAATAGGGGGAAAAATCCGGAAACTCGGCTATACTCCTAGTCATCAGTAGACAGGAGATTGCCATGCTTTACCCACTTGCAACGCTTGAGGCCGACAAGCTCAACGCGGTTCAGGCGCTTGAACAGGAAATCGGACGCCCGGTTGTCGCGCTTGCCGCAGTTGACGCCGATACGGCCAACCTGCCGAAAGAAGACCTGAAAAAGCTGCAGGCCCTGGAAGATAAGCTTGACGTCGTTCTTGTCGCAATGCGGCCAAGCTAGGGGGTCCGAAGAACCTGAACGCTTGCGGCCCAAATCGTTGCGGTGCCTTAGGCGGCCTCGACCAATGTGTCAGGTTTCTTGGCCGCCGGTTGTGTGACCAACAGGGACGCCTCAAATGATTTGAGAACCGGGCGGGCTGACTCATAGCCTTGCCCCGAGGCGAGATCGAGTTCCGGGAACATGGTCTGAATCTCGGCGATGCTGTCATCATCAAGTGAGGCCATGCCCGTTTTTCCCAAAAAGAGGCTTTCAGACGCGACGCCATTGGCCCAGACGATCTGATGCTCGTCAAAAAGCAAATGGAAATACTCGACTTCTCCACCTTCCCGCACGGATACCCCGTCGCCGTCAACCAGATGAGTGGCGGCGGCGAAAACCTGTGGGCAGGCGAATTGCAACTCGACCTCGGCCCCCTGTAACAGGATGCGATGCTGCGGGCTGACTTCCAGCGTCTCTTGCGCGCCAAGAACGCCCGCCCGAATCCTGACCGGCGCAAATTTCCCAATGGCGGCCATGGTGCGACGACCAATCCAGCGGATCGGTTGCGCGCCATTATCCATGGTCAGCACCAGATCTCCGGCTTGCAGGTTTTCGATTGCTCGCGGCCCGTCGGGGCAGGCGATCATCGCGCCCCGTGCAAAACACAGTGGATTGGAATCGACCCTTATCCCGGTCAGCGAATATCCGGTGTTGAAACCGTTCGCATAAATCGGCGACACCAGTTGAATCGACTGGATCGCGCTTTCCTCGATCGCGTCCTGGTCAGCGTTTTCCTCGAATTCCGGTGCCCAATAGGTGTTGCCGTTGGTGTCCTGAAAAACAACGGCCGTTATGTTGGCGGTGGTGCCGTCGTTATATGTGATGACCGCGTTGAAAATCATCGAGGCGTCAAAGGTCTGGGGAGGGCCTCCATCGATGCTGAACTGATCGTTCGAGTTATTGTTGTTCAGATCATAGGTGTTCGCGTCTCCGCCGCCGAAACCCGCACCCGCCTCGGCAAAGGTCTGCCTGCTGTCATAGAGCGGATCGCCAGCAGAGCCATAGGTGCCAAGGGCCGCATTAACATTACCGGTCGCAAGGGTTTGGTTGCCTTCGACAGTATCCCAGATCGGCAGGGATCCGAGAGAGAAAACGGTAAAACTGGTCGCCATTTTTTACTCTTGAAACAGAAAAATCGTACGGCGTGCACTTAGCCGTCAAGTTCCGGGAATTTCAAGTTTAAATTAGAATATAGGCACTTGGCAGGGCAAAAGACCCCGCGCGATTAGCAATCGCGGCGCCTGATCACGGGCGAAACTGCCGCAACCCCTTGCTGTCTTTCCTCAAATTTTGAACAGGATTCCGCTGACTTGCGCAATTTTTTCACGCGCCGCCTGCAGGTTCGCGCTGTCGACCGCCGTATCACGAAACAACCGGTTCAGTGCAAACTCCATATGAGACACGGCGTCGGCCGGGGAAATCGGTTTTGCCTGCAAGGCGGTCCGCATCCATATCCCGTCGATCAGCGTTGTCAGGTTAAAGGCAATCTGTTCGGCCAAGGCCGGTTCAACCATATGGCGCAAGGCGCTCATCAGGTTGCTGCGCATTCGGGAATGGATGGTATTTTGTATGCGTAGATATTGGGCGTTCTGCGGCACCTCTGCGCATAAACAGACCCAGGCGTGGCAGAATTCGGGCTGAAAAAGCGGCGGCGCGAAATTGCCGTAAAAGATCGCGTATAGCCGCTCGGCCGGTGTGTCGCTATGGGCAAATAACGCAGTTACACAGCGGCGGGCTTTGGCGTTGGCTTCGCGCAAAACAGCCTCGAACAAGGCTTCTTTTCCTGGGAAATAGTGCTGCACCACGCCTTTGGAGACACCTGCTTCTTTGGCAACCTTGTCAAAAGTCGTCCCCGCGATTCCATGAGTTTTGAGAATTTCAAACGCCGCCTCGGTCAATTGCTTGCGACGCATGTTCTTGATGGTCTGCTTTCTCATGTTAGGATCGCTTTCATGCTCAGCGTAATGGATACGAAAGTACCATTCGGGAAGGTGAAAAACAAACGCAGTTGACATAAAATGATCCAATGCATCAAATTACCTGCAGCTGTACTGTTTTTCGATGCGGGCACAAAAGGCCGAAAACGGCCAACGCACCAACGGAGGTTAACCATGAAATTCTCACGCAAACTGAGGCCTGCTTTGCTGGCTTCCGCTACGCTTATGTTGACGCAGGGCGCGGCGCTTGCTGATCCGATCAAGATTGCCGTCAACGAATGGACGGGCCAGCACATCTCGGCCCATTTCGCGGGCGCACTGTTCGAAGAGCTGGGCCACGAGGTCGTATACGTTACCGCCGGTGCCGTGCCGCAGCTGGCTGCGATTGCCGAAGGCAGCCTGCATTATCAGCCCGAACTGTGGACCAATAACGTGGGCGACATCTACCCCAAGGCTGTCGAAGCCGGGGACATCATTGTTGTCGGCGGGCTGGGGCTCGAGCCGCAGGAAGGTTGGATTTACCCCCCGTACATGGCCGATCTCTGCCCGGGTCTGCCCGCCTATGAGGCGCTTTATGACTGCGCGCAGGCCTTTGCCGCCGCAGACACCTTCCCCGATGGCCGTCTGATCACCTATCCGGCGGACTGGGGGACCCGTTCAGCCGATCTGGTCAAACTGATCGACCTGCCGTTCAAGCCGGTACCCGGTGGCTCGGAGGGCGCGATGCTGGCCGAACTCAAAAGTGCCGTTGCCGCAGAGCAGCCGATTCTGATGATGATGTGGCAACCGCATTGGGTATTCGCGGATACCGAGGTTGAATGGGTCGAATGGGACACGCCGCACGGCACCTGCGACGAGGCCAGCCAGAAACGCGGTGAGGCCTGTGGCTTTCAGCAGGCGACCGTCGACAAGATCGTCGCCAAGGATTTCGCCTCGACCTATCCGGATGCGATGAAGATGGTCGAACTGATGAGCATGACCAACGATGTGCAAAACGCCCTGATCCTGGAAGTGGATCAGAACGGGCGCGAAGTGAAAGAGGTCGTGGCCGAATGGATGGGTGCAAACCAGGACGTCTGGCAGCCCTGGGTTGAAGCCGCAAAGCAATAAACACCAACGCTTCCGGTGGAGCGCCATATGCGTGCTCCACCTTTTTCAAGGCTGCCGAAATGACTACACCCTCCCCGACCACCACCCCGAAACTGTCCTGCAAGCATGTCTGGAAGCTCTACGGCAAAGGGGCGGACCAGCATCTGGGCAACGTCGATGTTGCCGGGCAGGGGCCCGACGAAGCCAAGGCGATAGCGCAACGTATTCGGGACAATGGTGGTATCGTTGCTTCGACCGACGTCAGTTTTGACGTCATGCCGGGCGAGATTTTCGTGATCATGGGGCTGTCGGGCTCGGGCAAGTCCACCATCGTGCGCTGCCTGTCCCGTCTGGTCGAACCCACCGCCGGAGAGATTCTGCTGGATGGAGAGGACCTGCTGAAAGTGTCCTCGAAGGAATTGATCGACATTCGACGTCACAAGATGGGGATGGTGTTCCAGAGCTTTGGCCTGATGCCGCATCTGAACGTTCTGGAGAACGTGGCCTTTCCGCTGAAACTGCAGGGTCTGGATGACAAGGAACGCCTGGAGAGGGCCGAGCGGGTGATCTCGCTGGTCGGTCTGGAGGGGCGGGAAAGCAGCTTCCCCAGCCAATTGTCCGGTGGACAGCAACAGCGTGTCGGTATTGCTCGGTCGCTGGCGGTGGAGCCCGAGGTCTGGTTCCTTGATGAGCCCTTCAGTGCGCTGGACCCTTTGATCCGCCGCCAGATGCAGGACGAATTCCTGCGGCTGCAGCAAGAACTGCACAAATCCATCGTCTTCATCACCCATGATTTCCTTGAGGCGCTGCGCATTGCCGACCGGATGGCGATCATGAAGGACGGCGCGATCGTGCAGATCGGACGTCCGGTGGATCTGATCCTGAACCCGGTCGATGATTATGTCCGCGAATTCACCAATGATGTCCCGTGGGAGCTGATCCTGACCGCAGGCGATGTGGCCTCGGACAACAGCCCGCCCGCGGGGATCAAAGAGGTTCCGGCTTCGACCAACGTGGCCGACCTGCTGCCCTATCTGGCCTCGCATGACACCGGTGTCGCGGTGCGTCGGGACGACAACGCGCTGGTGCACATGACCAGCCAGAACGTGATTGCCGCTTTGGCCAGCGGTGTCTCGGACGCCTCTGCGGTCAAGGACTGACACTATGGACGCAGCTTCGAACAGATCGCTGGTGGTCTGGCTTGCGGTCACGATTCTGGTGGCGGTTTGCGTTGTTTTTGCCAAAAACCTCGGACCGCTGGTGACCTATCCCGACGCTCTGGTCCTGCCGGTGACCGATCCGATGAACACCGCGATGCGGTGGTTCGTTGTAACCTTCGGGTGGTTCTTCAAGGCCATTTCGTGGCTTTTGGACTGGCCGATCCTGCTGGCCAAGACGGTTCTGCACGCTGTGCCCTGGGCGGCCTGGTTTGTTCTGTGGGTTTTTCTGGCCTTGCGCGCCGGGGGCAAAGGGCTGGCGATCTTCACCGCGGCCAGCCTGCTTTACATGGTGACGTTCGGGTTCTGGACCCAGTCGATGAACTCTTTCGCTCTGGTGTGTGTATCGATCCCGATGGCGGTTGTTTTGGGGTTTGCGCTGGGAACATGGGGGTTCATGTCTGAGCGGGCCTGCCGGATCATCATGCCCATTTTGGACCTGATGCAGACAGTGCCCGCCTTTGCATACCTGCTGCCGATCCTCTTGCTGTTCGGCTTTGGCACAACGGTCGGTCTGGTCGCCTCGATCCTGTTTGCCTTCCCTCCGATGGTGCGCAACACCATCGTCGGCCTGCGCGGTGTCCCGGATGAGGTGATCGAGTCCGGCCTGATGAGCGGTGCCACCCCGTCGCAACTGTTCTGGCGCGTGCGGGTGCCAACGGCGCAGCGGCAAGTTCTGCTGGGCGTAAACCAGACAACGATGGCGTCCCTGTCGATGGTCATCATCGCCTCGATCATCGGGGGCACCAACGATATCGGTTGGGAAGTGCTGTCGACCATGCGCAAGGCCCAATTCGGAGAAAGCCTGCTGGCCGGGATCGTGATTGCGCTGATGGCGATGGTGCTGGACCGGATCACCTGGGGATTTGCGGTGCAATCCAATTCGACTCAGCGCAAGGCGTCAGGGTGGATCACATGCGCCGTTCTGTTTGGAGCGGCCTGGCTGCTGGCTCTGGTCCTTTCGCCGCTCAAGGACTGGCCCGAGGCATGGGTCCTGAACCCGGCCCCGGCAATGAACGCGGGTCTGGAATGGGTGTTTGTCGAATTCCGCACTGTGCTTGAGGCGATCAAGCGGGCGGCGCTGTTCTACCTGATGCTGCCGATCAAAATTGGTCTGGCTCAGGCCGTCAGCCCGTTCACCTGGGGCTTTGCCATGACCCCGGCGGTGACTGTTGGCTATGCGTTGATTGTTGCGGCGGTGGCAGGCTATCTGGCCATCAAGGGGCGGTTGCTGCCGGCGCTTTGGGTCATCCTGTTCGCTCTGGTTCTGTATTCCGGGTTGACCGGTCTGGCCTGGATTGCACTCTGCGCAATCATCATCGCTTTGGCCTGGCAGGCTGGTGGCACGAACCTCGCCCTGTGGGCGCTGGCCGGGGTCGCTTTCCTGTTGCTGACCGGGATATGGGAACCGTCGGTCGTTTCGCTCTATCTCTGTGGGGTCGGGGTGCTGCTGTCTTTCCTGTTCGGCAGCGCAATCGGCATCTGGGCGTCCGAGAATGACACCGTCTCGCGCATGGTGCGGCCTGTCATCGACACGCTGCAGACCATGCCTCTGTTCGTGATCCTCATCCCCTTTGTGATGGTGTTCAAGATCGGTGAGTTCACCGCTCTTCTGGCCATCATCGTTTATGCGATCGTCCCCGCGATCCGATACACCGAGCACGGTCTGCGCAATCTGCCCCATGACGTGATCGAGGCCGCGACGGCCATCGGGACAACCCCCCAACAATCACTGTGGCAGGTAAAGCTGCCGCTGGCGGTGCCGTCGATCATGCTGGGGCTGAACCAGACGATCATGTTCGGTATTTCGATGCTGGTGATCACCGCATTGGTGGGCACGGATGATCTGGGCCAGCAGATTTACATCGGACTTGGGGACGGTGACTTTGGGGTTGGCATGACTGCCGGGATCGGTATGGCCATCATCGCCATGATTGCCGACCGCATCACGCAAGGCTTCAGCCAGCAGATTCAGGCCCGCCACGGTGTGAAACTGGACAACACCATCTGACAACAAGGTAACGCCACGGCTTATCTCGCTACTTCACAGGAAACGCCGGAAAGAGTTTGCCGGTCCGATAGTCCTGACGCGCTAAAGAAAGCCGTCGGGATTATGGACTGGGAGGTTTGAGGTGGGGTTGCGGTGTTCGGCTTCAATGGGTGGGAACGAAATGAGCGCGCGGGCGATTTTAACGTTGCGAAGATCAATGCGTTCAAAAACCCAAAAACAACAAAGGCGCCCTCGAGCGCCTTGTTTTATTGGTCGGAGTGAGAGGATTCGAACCTCCGCCCCATGCCTCCCGAAGATCGGTGCTGGCAGCCAAGTTATTGGTTTTCGTCTATGGAGCATTGTCTACATACCCCTGTAGCTGCTTTGGTCTAAGTTCAGAGCTGGTTTGATCTCTGTTTTCTCTACCCAAATCCAACCCACTTATGCACGGTGAAGAGTCCGGCCATGGGTCAGGCCATTCACTTTCTCCAGAATAGCATCTGCATCGATGCAGTGGTGGCGATATAGATCGCCGATTGTTCCGGTCTGACCAAAATGCTCAACGCCCATTGGAATAGTCTGATGTCCAAGCACTGCCCCGAGCCAGGAGAGAGTTGCAGGATGACCATCGATAACGGTGACGAGCTTACAGTGGGGTGGAAGGTCGGACATCAGGGTTTCGATGTGGGAGCGTGCCGCTTGGTTACCGCGAGAACGCGCTCGTTGGGCGGCAGTCCATCCGGCATTCAGGCGATCTGCGGACGTCACGGCCAAAACACCTATGTCGCGACGGCCCTCGCCAATCATACCAGCGGCTTTGATTGCCTCTGGCGCGACGGCGCCTTGATAGGCGATTACAACTTCGCAATTGGGCCCCGGTTTTCGCAACCAATAGGCCCCATCAATGGCACCTTGGCGGAACTCATCGTCGACACGTTTTCCCGGCTGTTCAATCGGGTTGGTGGTCAGGCGCAGATAGACGGACCCTCCGGTTTCATCGCGAAGCCATGTGCGCTCGTCAGGCTGCCCTTCGCCGTCGCGCTGAATGTAATCAAAGGCCCACTCCATGATCACCGCTAGCTCGTCGGCAAAGGCGGGTTCAAAAGCGGCCAGCCCGTCCTGGCTCATCCCGATCAGCGGTGTTCCAACGGATTGGTGTGCTCCACCTTCGGGGGCCAGTGTAACGCCCGAAGGTGTGCCAACCAGCATGAAGCGCGCGTCCTGATAACAGGCGTAATTCAGCGCATCGAGGCCGCGGCTGACAAATGGATCATAGACGGTGCCAATTGGGATCAGCCGCTTGCCGAACAGGGAATGGGACAGACCCGCTGCGCCCAGAAGCAGCATGAGGTTCATTTCGGCGATACCAAGCTCGATATGCTGTCCTTCCGGCGTAAACACCCATTTCGCCGTCGAAGGGATCCGGTGTTCTATGAAGGCGTCGGATTGTTCGGAACGGGCAAACAGTTTGCGCCGGTTCACCCAAGGACCAAGGCTTGTCGTGCCTGTCACATCTGGCGAGGTCGTCACTATGCGCTCGGCCAATGGGCTGGCGCCTTTTGACAGATCGTCAAGGATCTTGCCGAACGCCATCTGGGTCGAGGTTTCGCGACTGGTGTCGATCTCGATTGGCGGCACATCCAGCTTGTCATCAAAATAGCGGCGCGGACCTTTGGCAAAAAACGGGGTGCTGGCCAGAAAATCCTTGAGGGCGTCTGGGTCCTGCACTGTCGCGAGCGGCTCCCATTCTTCACCTTTCGAGACGCCCATATGTGACTGCCACGCGGCAAACTGGCTATTGTTCATCAGCCCGCCATGATTGTCCTTGTGGCCGGCAATGGGGGTGCCCCATCCTTTGACGGTGTAGGCCAGGAAGCACGTTGGGCGATCATGATCGATGGCGGCAAATGTCTGGGCCATTGTCTCGACGCAGTTGCCACCCAGGTTCTCCATCAGGGCCGCAAGTTCAGCGTCCGTGCGCCGTTCGATCAGGGCGGTCACGTCTCCCTGATCCCCCAGGTCGTCCAAGAGACGCTGACGCCAGTTCGCGCCACCCATGAACGTCAAAGCGGAGTAGTCCTGGTTGGGACAGGCGTCGATCCAGTCACGCAGGCGGTTGCCGCCGGGCTCTTCAAAGGCCGCGCGTTGCAGAACCCCATATTTAACACGCACGACATCCCACCCGAACGCATCAAAGATTTTCTCGATCCGTTCGAACAGCCCTTCCCGGACGATACCATCCAGTGACTGTCGGTTGTAATCGATGATCCACCAAGTGTTGCGCAGGTCGTTCTTCCAGCCTTCCTGCAACGCCTCATAAACGTTGCCTTCGTCCAGTTCGGCATCGCCCACCAGGGCCACCATACGCCCCATTGGGGCGTCGGAGCCCCAGCTCTTAGCCTTGATGTAATCCTGAATGATCGAGGCAAACGAGGTGATCGCGACACCCAGACCCACTGACCCGGTCGAAAAATCAACATCGTCAATATCCTTGGTCCGGCTGGGATAGCTTTGCACACCCCCAAATCCGCGGAAGTTCTCCATCTTCTCGCGCGTTTGATTGCCCATGAGATACTGCATCGCATGAAAAACCGGCGAGGCATGGGGCTTGACTGCAACCCGGTCTTCTGGACGCAAGGCCGAGAAATAGAGCGCAGTCATGATCGATACCATCGAAGCAGACGAAGCCTGATGGCCACCGATCTTGATCCCATCCACCTTTGGCCGAACATGGTTGGCATGGTGGATCATCCAATGCGACAACCACAGCAGGCGCTGTTCGACGATCTTCAGTTGGGTGGGATCAATGTGCATGACTGTCTCCGGGTTCAGGCGGCGCTGCGGGCAGGGTAGGGCAAGGCTTGCTCCAGGTCTGCAAGGATATCTTCGACATCCTCCAGCCCGACGGACAGACGGATCAGGCCATCGCTGATCCCATGCTCGGCCCGCTCTTCCGGGGTATACGTCGAATGCGTCATGGATGCTGGGTGTTGAATCAGAGTTTCCGCGTCGCCCAAAGACACCGCGCGCTGGATCATGTTCAGGCGGTTCATGAATTCAATCCCACCGGACAGGCCGGACTTGATTTCAAACGCTATCATGGCGCCGGGTTGGGACATCTGGCGCTGCGCGACATCGTGCTGGGCGAAACTCTCAAGCCCGGGGAAATAAACCTCGCCGACGGCGGGATGTGCTTCGAGGAAATCTGCGACGACCTTGGCAGACGCACAGTGGCGATCCAGACGCAGGTTCAGTGTCTTCAGACCACGCAGGATCAGCATCGCGTTGAAAGGGGCCATTACCGCACCGGTCATGTCCTTCATCCCAACAAGGCGGATCTCAGCAATCTGTTCGGCCGACCCGACAACCAGACCGGCAACCACATCGCCATGCCCACCGAGGTATTTGGTGGCGGAGTGCAGAACGATATCTGCCCCGTGTTCAATCGGGCGGGTCAGATACGGGCTGGCATAGGTGTTGTCGACGACAACCGTTGCGCCGACCGAATGCGCGATCTCGGCGCTCGCTGCGATGTCCACCAAGCGCATGTTCGGATTGGCCGGAGTTTCGAAATAGACAACGCGGGTTTTGTCAGAAACGGCCGCTTTCAGGTTCTCGGGGTCTGTCATGTCGACATGTGTGATCGTGACTCCCCATTTCGCCAAACCGTGACGCATGAACGCGAAGGTGCAGCCATAGAGCGTTTTGTCCACGATGACTTCGTCCCCCGGCGACAGCAGGGTCCATAGAACAGCCGTGATCGCCCCCATGCCGCTTGAGAGAGCCAGTCCAGCCTCGGCTCCTTCAAGCACGGCAATGCGTTGTTCAAGAAGGTCGCATGTGGGGTTTGAAATACGGCTGTAGATATGACCTTCACGTTCGCCCGCGAACATCTCTCCGCCAGCCTCTGCGGTTTCGAAAGTAAATGTGGACGTCAAATGCAGGGGTGGCGTCAGCGCACCGTCATTTTCCAGAGGGTTGTAAGCGTGGTGAATGGCGCGGGTGGCAAATCCGGTTGAACGAGTCATTGCAAGCTCCTGATACATGTTGGAGCCAGATTGCGCCTTTACTTTGGGCTAATGGTTGCGAATTATACCAACTTGAACGGCAATATTGGCATATTCTGCCAAGCAAGAGGGTGAAATGGACGCCAAGGACAGGCAAATCATTCGAGCGCTGCAGCGGGACGGGCGCATGACGAACCAGAATCTTGCCGACGAAGTGAACTTGTCCCCCTCGCCGTGTTTGCGCCGGGTCAAAAACCTCGAAGCCAACGGAGTGATAAAGGGATACAGCGCCGACGTTGACGCTGCCGCGTATGGGATGGCCATTACTGTCTTCGTGCGTATCCGGTTGGAGCGGCACAATGAAACGGACGTTCAGAACTTTGAAAAGCGTGTTCGGATGATCGATGAAGTTCTTGAATGCCACGTGCTGACTGGGGCAATGGACTACCAATTGCGGGTTTTGGTATCGGACCTCGAGGCCTATGAGGAATTTATTCGTCACCGAATTCATCCGATCGGCGGGATAGCCTCGATCGATACCAGCTTTGTCTATGGAACGGTAAAAAAGACCGCCGTTTTTCCGCCCGGATAGATGAACCGAGTTAGAATGAGCGGTTCCCAACTGGCTAAACACTTTGACAGAATGATTTTTTCCCGTGGCAATTTCCCATTGTCAGCATCGCTTTAGAGAAGACGTGCAGCACGTGCTGCGTCGCTTTTGAGAAGATTGCGATGACTAGGAAACCATACGAAAACGCAAGGTTGGCAAAATACGTCGAGCGTCGGGGTGCTAGCGCTGAAATCGACAAAGAGCCAGGCCGAGATTGCAGCATAGGTCAGGCACGTTAACCAGAACATGATCACGATGATCAAACCGGGTCTGGTGCGCTGAATCGGACATGTTACCGCAAACCACTACGCGTAACGAAAACAGGGAAATTTTGAGAGGCGAGAAATCAGCGAAAGTGTCTGATTTTATTGGTCGGAGTGAGAGGATTCGAACCTCCGACCCCTGCCTCCCGAAGACAGTGCTCTACCAGGCTGAGCTACACTCCGACCGTGGCGGGTGATCTATACCCGGGGATTTGGATGTGCAAGAGGGTTTTTGACGTCCCGCGCAGGAATTCCAGGCGGGCGGGCGACACGGATTTCCCGTCAGGGCAAGGGATCGGTTCGGTATAGCCGGATTTTCGTGCCGCCATGATCTACCACGGGTCCCGGGGCCAGCAAAGGCAGCCGTGTTGCGCGGGCGAGCGGCTGGTTGCTGGTCACTATCCCAACACGCCAGCCGCTGAATCGTGACATCAGAACTTTGCCCAGACTGCCGTACAGAGAGCGCAGGCGCTTTTCGTCTCCGATTCTGGCGCCATAGGGCGGGTTGACGATGACCAAACCTGCAGGACCCGCCGGAGGTTTGATGTCACTGACCGACTTGCACTGAAACCGGGTGTGTGCGGCAACTCCGGCCCGGTCGGCGTTGGTGGTGGCCGCGTCCGCGGCGCCGGCGTTTCGGTCTGAGCCATGAAACACCATGTCCGTTTCCGATCGCGGGTCGCTCTGTTGCATTGCGGCCCAGGCTTTCGAATCGAACCCGTGCAGGTCTTCGAAAGCAAAATGGCGGGACCGGCCGGGGTTCAGCCCCAAAGCAATCTCGGCCGCTTCGATGACAAATGTGCCCGAACCGCACATCGGGTCCAGAACGGGTTCCGACCCGTCAAAGCCGCATTCACGCAGAAACATCGCCGCCATTGTTTCGCGCATCGGAGCCTTGGCCACTGCCGGTTTATGGCCGCGTTTGTGCAATGGCTCGCCCGAGGTGTCGACGGACAAGGTACAGATGTCCTTTTCGATGCGCAGCAAGACGCGCAGGTCCGCATCAGATGAAATCGGTACCCCCAGCGTTTCCGAGATCGCCCGCTCGATCCTCTGGCGGGCGGCGCCTGCGTGATAGATACGCGACTTGCGGCTGGTGGCTTCGACCTTGACCGGAACGTCAGGGCGCAGGATATCGGACCACGGAAACTTGCGCGCCCGCTTGTCGAGCTGCGCTAGATGAACCGCGGGAAAGCTGCCCAATCGGACAAGAACCTTGTTGGCCCCGCGCAGACACAGGTTCGCGCGCCAGACTTCGGCCCAGTCACCACGGCAGCTGACCCCGCCGGGCACGATTTTGGCCGCTGCGAATCCCTTCTCGACGGTCTCGGCGTGCAATGGCGCCTCAAGCCCCGGGGTGGCCACCAGAAAAATCTCAAGATCGCTCGTCTGTTCCATTGGATTTGCTTACACTGGAAGCTTTCCGGGTGCGACACGCAAATTGAGCTGCGACAAAACGTAAATCTTCCGCGGAAAGTGCCATTCAAAGTGCAGTTTTGACGGTAACAGGTTTGCTTTTAGCATCATCCCCGCGTAAAGGGGCCACAATCAGAATTACGCCCGCGGAATTCGGACGCATTTCGACGCTTTTGCGACGACGGTCTGGAAATCCCGCGTTATTGTCTGACCCTGAAAAGGTGTCGGCATGGCTGGCGCAGGTAAAGAGGCTTGGAAGACAGTAGCGACATGCAAACTTTCAAACTGAAAAAAGGGTTGGAGTTGCCGGTGCAGGGCGCACCGGAACAAACCATCCATCCGGGACCAGAATTCACATCTGTTGGAGTGTTGGGGGGCGACTACCTTGGCCTGAAACCGCGTATGCTGGTTCAGGAAGGTGACACGGTTCAGCGCGGTACACCGCTGTTCTGTCACAAGGATGTGCCTCAGGCGATGATGGTGGCTCCGCTTAGCGGCAAAGTCGTGGCGATCAATCGCGGCGCCCGCCGCGTGCTGCAGAGCGTCGTGATCGAGGTTTCGGACCCGAACGACACAGGTGTTGATTTCTCGGGTGTCGGCAGCGGTGACAGCGCCGAAGGTGTGGCCGATAAGCTGTGCGCCGCAGGCCTGTGGACGGCTTTCCGCACGCGCCCCTATTCCAAGATGCCTGTGCCGGGCACCTCTCCGGCAGCGATTTTCGTTACCGCGATGGATAGCGAACCGCTTGCGGCCGACGCCGCCGTGATCATTGCCGATGCGGGTGAAGCGTTTGCTGCGGGCCTGGGTGTGATTTCCAAGCTGACCGAGGGCAAAACCTATCTGTGCCACAAGGACAGTGATTCCATTCCGGGTGCGGATGTGGCGGGTGTCGAGGCCGCGGCCTTCTCCGGCCCGCACCCCGCAGGTCTGGCAGGCACGCATATTCACTTCCTCGAGCCGCTGGCAGGCGACAAGCAGGTCTGGACCATCGGCTATCAGGACGTGATCGCGATTGGCCGGCTGTTCCAAACCGGGCATCTGGACCCCAACGTTGTGATCGCTCTGAGTGGTCCGGGCGCGCGGCAACCGCGTCTGATCCGCACCGTGATGGGCGCCTCGACCGATGACCTGACCCGCGATGAGGTTGATGTGGACGGCACCGCCCGGATCATCTCGGGCTCGATCCTGTCCGGAACGCAGGCCGACGGTCCGACCGCTTATCTGGGGCGCTTCGCTCGTCAGATTTCGATCATTCGTGAAGACCACGACCAGCACACTATGGGCTGGATTCTTCCGATGCCGTCGAAATTCGCGATCCAGCCGGTTCTTGGATCGGCCTTTGCCCGCAAGCTCTACAACCTGACCAGCAACCTGAACGGTGGCCGCCGCGCGATGGTACCCACGGGCACGTTCGAAGAGCTGATGCCGCAGGACTATCTGCCGACCCAGCTGCTGCGGGCGCTGCTGGTGATGGACACTGATACCGCTCAGGCACTGGGCGCGCTGGAGCTGGACGAAGAGGATCTGGGCCTTGTGGGCTTTGCCTGTCCGGCGAAATATGAATACGGGCTGGCGCTGCGCGACTGCCTGACCAAAATTGAAAAGGAGGGCTGATCCGAATGGGTTTGCGCAGCTTCTTTGACCGGATTGAGCCGAACTTTACCAAGGGCGGCAAGTACGAGAAGCTTTTCCCCATCTACGAGATGGTCGAAAGTTTCATCTACACTCCGAAAACCGTAACCACCGTCGCCCCACATGCGCGGTCCTATGTGGATATGAAGCGGATCATGACCTACGTCGTGATCGCGACGATCCCCTGTATCCTGTGGGGGATGTGGAACACCGGCTATCAGGCGAACTCGGCCATTGCCACGCTGGGGCCGGAGTCGGCCACCGGCTGGCGGATCGCGCTGCTGCAGATGTTCGGCATTTCACTGGACCCGTCCAGCATCTTTGCCAATGTCATGCACGGGCTTTTGTACTTCCTGCCGATCTATATCGTGACACTGGTCGCAGGCGGTATTTTCGAGGTCATCTTCGCGACCGTACGCGGGCACGAGGTAAACGAGGGTTTCCTTGTGACATCAATGCTTTACACGCTGATTATGCCCGCAACGACGCCCCTGTGGCAGGTGGCATTGGGCATTATCTTTGGCGTCGTGATCGGCAAAGAGGTGTTTGGCGGGACCGGCAAGAACTTCCTCAACCCCGCGCTGGTGGGCCGCGCGTTCCTGTATTTCGCCTATCCGGCGCAGATGTCGGGTGATGCGGTCTGGACCCCGGTTGACGGGTTCTCGGGCGCCACGGCGCTGGCCGTTTCTGCGGCTGACGGGATGCAGGCGCTAGCCGCCGAGGGCATCACCTGGTGGAGCGCCTTCTACGGCACCATTCAGGGCAGCTTTGGCGAGACCTCGACGCTGGCCTGTATTATTGGTTTGGCCTTCCTGCTTGTAACCAAGATTGCCAACTATCGCCTGATCGTGGGCTGTCTGGCCGGGACGATCGTGTTCACCTGGCTGCTGAACCTGATCGGGTCGGACACCAACCCGATGTTCGCCATGCCCTGGTACTGGCACATCGTGCTGGGCGGATATGCGTTCGGTCTGGCCTTTATGGTGACCGAACCGGTATCGGCAAGCCACACCAATCTGGGCCGCTACATCTATGGCGCGCTGATCGGTGTCATGGTTGTGCTGATCCGTGTCCTCAACCCGGCTTTCCCCGAAGGCATGATGCTGGCCATCCTGTTCGGCAACGTCTTTGCACCGCTGATCGATTATTTCGTCGTTCAGGCCAACATCAAACGGAGGGCGCGTCGCCATGTCTGATACGCAATCCCAAGAACCAAAAGGCGCGATTGCCAAGTTTCTGGCGGCCTCGCCGGATTCGGTTGGCAAGACGATCTTCATCGCCGTGGCTGTCTGCCTTGTGGCCTCGATGGTTGTGTCCGCCGCTGCGGTTAGCCTGCGCCCGGTGCAGGAAGCAAACGCGCTGAAGGACAAACAGGTGAACGTTCTGCAGGTGGCGGGCGTTTACGAGCCCGGCATCGACGTGTCCGAAGCCTTTGCCGCATTTGAGCCGCATGTGCTGGAGCTGGCCACAGGCGAGTTCGTCGATGATCAATTCGACCCGACCACGTTCGATGATATCGCCGCCGCCAGCGACCCCGAGCTGAGCGTCGCGCTGGATGACGATCCGGCAGGCATTGGCCGCAAGGCAAAGTACCGCGTGATCTATCTGCTGCGCGACGATGCAGGCGCGCTGGACAAGGTGATCCTGCCGCTGCACGGCTATGGCCTGTGGTCGACGCTCTATGGCTTTATCGCGCTCGAAAACAACGGCAACGATATCTTCGGCCTGCAGTTCTATCAGCATGGTGAGACCCCGGGCCTGGGTGCCGAGGTGGATAACCCGCGCTGGAAAGCGCTGTGGAGCGGTAAGAAACTGCGCGATGACGCAGGCGATCTGCAGATCACCGTTGCCAAATCGCAACCCGCCGCAGGTCCCGACTTCTATGTCGACGCGCTGGCCGGTGCCACGCTGACGTCCGTGGGTGTCGATAACCTGGTGAAATTCTGGATGGGCGATGCGGGCTACGCTCCGTTCCTGGCCAAACTGCAAGCAGGAGAACTCTGATGTCTCAGACCAAGAAAGAGATGCTGGTCGACCCGCTTGTCGACAACAACCCGATCACGCTGCAGGTTCTGGGCATCTGCTCGGCGCTGGCGGTGACCTCATCGCTGCAGGTGGCCTTTGTGATGGCGCTGGCGGTGACCTTTGTGACCGCTTTCTCGTCGATGTTCATCTCGATCCTACGCAATCAAATCCCGGGCTCGATCCGGATCATCGTGCAGATGGTGATTATCGCCTCGCTGGTGATCCTGGTGGATCAGGTTCTCAAGGCCTATGCCTTTGAGATTTCAAAAACCCTGTCGGTTTTCGTTGGTCTGATCATCACCAACTGTATCGTGATGGGCCGCGCCGAAGCGTTTGCGATGAAGAACCCGCCGATGGCGTCCTTCATCGACGGTGTGGGCAACGGCATGGGCTATGGCCTGATCCTGATGCTGGTTGGCTTCATTCGTGAGCTGTTCGGTGCCGGGTCGCTGTTTGGTGTCACCATTCTGGAGACCATCAACAACGGTGGCTGGTATGTGCCCAACGGCATGTTGCTGCTGCCGCCGTCGGCGTTTTTCATCATCGGTCTGATCATCTGGGCCTTCCGCACATGGAAGCCGAACCAGGTGGAAGAGCGTGAATACAAAATTCAGCAGGTAGAGGCCCACTGATGGAAGGTCTGATCTCACTGGCCGTAAAGGCCATCTTTGTCGAAAACCTTGCGCTCAGCTTCTTCCTGGGGATGTGTACCTTCATCGCCGTGTCGAAAAAGATTTCGACCGCGCTGGGTCTGGGCATCTCAGTCATGGTCGTTCAGGCGATCACCGTGCCTGCCAACAACCTGCTGCTGAACTACCTGCTGAAGCCCGGCGCGCTGGCCTGGGCCGGGTTCCCGGATGTGGACCTGACCTTCCTCGGCCTGATTTCCTACATTGGCGTGATTGCGGCGATGGTTCAGATTCTGGAAATGGTGCTCGATAAGTATTTCCCGCCGCTCTACAACGCGCTGGGGATTTTTCTGCCGCTGATCACGGTGAACTGCGCCATTCTGGGCGGTTCGCTGTTCATGGTCGAACGCGACTACAATTTTGCCGAGGCCACCACCTACGGTCTGTCCTCCGGCTTTGGCTGGGCGCTGGCGATCACCGCAATGGCCGGGGTTCGGGAAAAGCTGAAATACTCGGACATTCCCGACGGATTGCAAGGTCTGGGCATCACCTTCATCACCGCGGGGCTGATGGCGATGGCCTTCATGTCCTTCTCGGGCGTGAAACTGTAAGGAGGGCGCAATGGAAACTTTTAGCCTTGGCGTAATCCTTTTCACGCTGATCGTTCTGGCGCTGGTCGCCATCATCATGGCCGCACGCTCGCGGCTGGTCTCGACCGGCAACGTGAACATCACCATCAACGGTGAGAAAACCATCTCGGTGCCGGCAGGCGGCAAGCTGCTGCAGACACTGGCAGCCGAGAAACTGTTTGTCCCGTCGGCTTGTGGGGGCGGCGGCACCTGCGCGCAATGCCGGGTGAAGGTACATTCCGGTGGCGGCTCGATCCTGCCGACCGAGGAAAGCCATATCACCAAGCGCGAAGCCTCCTGCGGTGACCGTCTGTCCTGTCAGGTTGCGGTCAAGCAGGACATGGATATCGAAGTTCCGGAAGAGGTCTTTGGCGTTAAGAAGTGGGAATGCACCGTACGCTCGAACGAAAACGTTGCGACCTTCATCAAGGCACTGACGCTGGACCTGCCCGAGGGTGAGGATGTGAATTTCCGCGCCGGTGGTTACATCCAGATCGAGGCCCCGGCGCACGCGCTGAAATACACTGATTTCGACGTGGAGGAAGAGTACCGTGAAGATTGGGATCGCTTCAATCTGTGGCAGTATGAATCGGTTGTGAACGAACCGATCGAGCGCGCCTATTCGATGGCCAACTACCCGGATGAAAAGGGCATGATCATGCTGAACGTCCGGGTCGCCTCGCCGCCTCCGGGCTCCGAAGGTATCCCTCCGGGTCAGATGTCGTCATACATCTTCAACCTGAAGCCGGGCGACAAGGTTACGATCTCAGGCCCGTTTGGTGAATTCTTCGCCCGCGAGACTGAAAAAGAGATGGTCTTTATCGGCGGTGGCGCCGGTATGGCGCCGATGCGCAGCCACATCTTTGACCAGCTCAAGCGTCTTGAGAACCGCAACCGCAAGATCAGCTTTTGGTACGGTGCGCGCTCGAAGAAAGAGATGTTCTTTGTCGAGGATTTCGACACTCTCGCCAAGGAATTCGACAATTTCGAATGGCACGTGGCCCTGTCGGACGCGCAGCCCGAGGACGATTGGAAAGGCTACACCGGCTTCATCCACAACGTCCTGTTCGAAGAATACCTCAAGAACCACCCCGCGCCCGAAGATTGCGAGTTCTACATGTGTGGCCCACCGATCATGAACCAGTCGGTCATCAACATGCTGCTGGATCTGGGTGTGGACCGCGAAGACATCATGCTCGACGATTTCGGCGGGTAAGGAACAAAGAGCCGGCGCATCCAGCGCCGGTTTTTTACAGGCGCAGGTCGCTAGCCTCTTTGGGAAGGCAGGATTTGACGTCGAACACGACGCTCTGACCTTTGCCGTAGGCGCGCACCTGCGCAGGATCGAGGTCCAGAAACTCCCGATGCGCCACCGCCAGCACCACGCCGTCATAGGTGGCGTTCTGGGGGTCATCGATCAGTGAGATCCCATACTCGGCCTCAGCGGCGCGCGGATCGGCGTGGGGATCATAGACATCCACGGTAACGCCGTATTCCTGCAGTTCTTCGATGATATCGACAACGCGTGTATTGCGCAGGTCCGGGCAGTTTTCTTTGAAAGTCAGCCCCATCACCAAAACCCGCGCCGCGCCCACGTTGATCCCGTCGCGCATCATCCGCTTGACCAATTGTGAAACCACATAGCCGCCCATGCTGTCATTCAGCCGCCGTCCAGCCAGAATGATCTGCGGATGATGGCCGACGGCCTCGGCCTTGTGGGTCAGGTAATAGGGATCGACCCCAATACAGTGCCCGCCAACCAGACCGGGACGGAAGGGCAGGAAGTTCCATTTGGTGCCCGCCGCCCGCAAAACGGCATCCGTGTCGATATCCATACGGCCAAAGATCATCGCCAATTCATTGACCAGCGCGATGTTCAGATCGCGCTGTGTGTTCTCGATCACCTTCGCGGCCTCGGCCACACGGATGCTTTCGGCCTTATGGGTGCCGGCCGCGATGATCCGGGCGTAAAGCGCGTCCACCAGATCGGCCACTTCGGGGGTCGAGCCGGAGGTCACCTTGCAGATATCGGAAATCCTGTGCGTCTTGTCGCCGGGATTGATCCGCTCGGGGCTGTATCCGGCAAAGAAATTGCGGTTGAAATCCAGCCCCGATGCGCGTTCCAGAACCGGCACGCAGTCTTCCTCGGTCGCGCCGGGATAGACAGTAGATTCATAGATCACCAGATCACCGGGTTTCAGAAGCCCGCCAACCATTTCAGACGCCGCAAGCAAGGGGGACAGGTCCGGCTGCTTGCCGTCGGTGATCGGCGTAGGGACCGTGACGATGTACGTGTCGCATTCCGCCAGGTCGGACCTGTCGGTTGTGAAAATCAGCCCGGAGGCTGCCGTCAGGTCTTCGGGCTCGACCTCTTGCGTTGCATCCAGCCCCACGCGCAAAGCTTTGATCCGGTCCGGGTTGATATCATAGCCCACAACCGGGCCGATCTTGCCGAAGGCCACAGCCAGCGGCAGGCCGACATAGCCCAGCCCAATAACAGCGATCCGACGGGAATTCGGGTTGGTTTCAAGCATCACAGCCCCTCGGGTCACTTTTGGTGATAGTCGCGGAACCATTCAACAAATCGTGCGATTCCGTCTTTGAAATCCGTCTGCGGCCGGTAGCCGGTCAGCCGTTGCAACAGGTCGTTGTCGGCCCATGTCGCTGGTACATCACCCATCTGCATCGGCATATAGTTGCGGATGGCCTTTTTCCCCAGCGCTTCTTCGATGGCTTCGACAAAGTCCATCAGCCGGACCTTGTCGCCGTTGCCGATATTGACCACACGCCACGGCGCCGCGGGGGAAAGGCTGTCGCCTTCCTCGATTTCCTCGGCGCTGGCCGGACGCTCGGGCGGGACATCGATTAGCAGCCTGATCCCGCGCACGAGGTCTTCCACATAGGTGAAATCCCGATACATGTCGCCGTGGTTGTAGATGTCGATGGGTCGCTCATCCAGAATGGCGTCCACGAATTTGTAGAGTGCCAGATCGGGCCGCCCCCAGGTGCCGTAGACGGTGAAGAACCTGAACATCGTGGTCGGCAGGTTCCACAGATGGGCATAGGAATGCCCCATCGCCTCATTCGCCTTTTTGGTCGCGGCGTAGATGGTCAGGGGGGCGTCGGCCTTTTCCACCTCGGTAAAGGGCATGACCTCGTTGGCGCCATAAACCGAGGAGGTGGAGGCCATCAAAAGATGTTCGACCTTGTGCTGCCGGGCGGCCTCCATCACGTTGAAC
Source organism: Ruegeria sp. AB10 (assembly GCF_056542745.1). NCBI lineage: Bacteria > Pseudomonadati > Pseudomonadota > Alphaproteobacteria > Rhodobacterales > Roseobacteraceae > Ruegeria > Ruegeria sp. AB10. Next base: position 352,878 of record NZ_JBQGAI010000004.1, read on the forward strand.
GTGCCGACCACGTTCGAGCTGACATAGCTGCGCGGATCTTCGAGGCTGTATCGCACCCCGGCCTGCGCGGCGAGATGGACGATCACCTCGGGCTGGAACTCATCAGCGACCTGCATCAGGCGTTCGTGGTTTTCCAGCAGGTCCTCGGTCGCGGAAAAACCGGGCGTCTGCAACAGCATCTGGTGCCGGCGTTGTTTTAGGGTGACGTCATAATAATCCGTCATCCCGTCATAGCCATGCACCCGGAATCCTTCAGACAGCAGCAGCTTTGTCAGATGGAACCCGATAAATCCCGCCGTACCCGTGATCAGAACTCGTTTCATGTAACCCTCGACCTTAACGCAATCTTTGACGCATCAGGGATACCGTCGCCGGGGCAAGGTCAAGGGGATTCTGGGCGAAATCGCTTAGCCGACGATCATCTGTTTCATTCGAAGCGCTTCGTATTCCAGCTCTTTCAGGCGGAAATGCACAACGTCTCCGATGGTGATGACACCGACAAGGGTGCCGTCGCGCAGAACCGGCATGTGGCGGAACCGGCCTTCGGTCATGGATTTCAGAACGTCGTTCAGATAATCATCCGGCGTACAGGTCTTGACCTCGCGGGTCATCAGGTCTTCGACCGCTTGCGGCAGGGTCTGGCCCGGCGTGTCCGCCATGCGCCGCACGATGTCACGCTCGGACAGGATGCCCTGCAACGCGCCGTTCTGATCAGTCACCAGCACCGCACCGATCCGCTTTTCCTTCAGCGTATTGACGACCGAGTGGATCGTCTCGTTCGGGCGCACCGAAAACACCGCATCCCCTTTACCTTCCAGCAACTTGGCCACGGTTGTCTGCGAGTGCGACAGGTTCGAGTCCGTCGATTGGCTGTACGTGGACTTGTCAGCCTTGTCGCCACGCGATGGCGATTGGTAAGAGGTTGGGGCCATGGGCAATCTCCTTCATGGTTATTGCAAAGTCTTTCCCTTTCACCTTAGCGCAGCTAAACGACCTGTATAGGGTGCATTTGCACTGATCGGCGGAAACTGCCGCCAGCAGAGGAACCTTAAGCCTTTGAACGAACTGTATCTCACCCCGCCCCTGGCCGCGTTGATTTTCTTTGCGGTGGTCGTATGCGGCCATAATTTCCGCATGGCGTGGAAACAGCAGGTGCCGGGATGGCAGAAACGGGCATGGCTGTTCGGGGTGCCGGCGGGGATCGGCCTTTTGGTTCTGGGCTTTTTGCCGCTGAAGCTGTGACGCCGGTTTGACTCCGGCAAGGGTGGCTGGCATATGCCGGGCACTGAATTTTCGGAGACCACCCCATGCGTCTTGTGCCTGTACTGGCTGTTGTCACACTCCTGTCCGGCTGCCTGTTCGATAAAGAGCCCGAAGTGGTCCGCCTGTCGGGCGAGACCATGGGAACGACGTTCAACATCACCGCGATTGGCGAGGATCTGGACGAGGGCGCCTTGGCTGCCGCAGTCCAAGAAACCCTGGCCGAGGTCAACGCCAAAATGTCGAACTGGGACCCGAATTCCGAGGTCTCGACCTTTTCCGCCGCAACCGGCACTGACCCGATGCCGGTATCCGCCGAATTCGCACAGGTGCTGACGGCGGCGAATGAGGTTCATGAGAAAACCGGTGGCATTTTCGACGTCACCCTTGGCCCGCTGATCGAACTGTGGGGCTTTGGCCCGCGCACGCCGGAAGATCCTGTGCCCTCGGATGCTGATATTGAGGCCGCGCTGAGCGGTGTCGGCCAAACCCGGTTGCTGTCCCTGGATGCCGAAGCCGGTACACTGGCGAAATCCGAACCCGGCGTCGGCATTAACCTGTCTGCGATCGCCAAGGGCTATGGTATCGACGCCGTCGCCGAGACCCTGCGCGAAGCGGGGATCGAGGACTATCTGGTCGAGATTGGCGGCGATCTGGTCACAAAAGGCCAGAACGACAAGGGTGAGGCCTGGCGCATCGGCATCGAAAAACCGCAGGCCGGTGCGCAGACCCCGCAGTTGATCGTATCGGTGGGTGATCTTGGGATGGCCAGCTCGGGCGATTACAAGAATTTCTTCGAACAGGATGGCGTGCGCTATTCGCATATCATCGACCCGACGACGGGCCGCCCGATCACGCACCGGACCACATCGGTCACCGTTCTGGCCGAAAACGCGATGATGGCGGATGCCTGGGCCACGGCGATGCTGGCTTTGGGGCAGGAAAAGGGCCTTGAGCTTGCCGAAAAGCATGAACTTGCCGTGTATTTCATCTCGCGGGATGTGACAGGCGGCGAAGAAGCCTATATCACCGTACACAGCACCGCATTCAAAGACGCGCTTGGCACCAACTAACCGGTAGGACCCACGATGAGCACTTTTATTCTGGCCTTCATTTTGCTGACCCTCGTCGTGGTGGGCATGTCGTTGGGCGTGATGCTGATGGGCAAGACCATCAAGGGCAGCTGCGGTGGCCTGAACGCGATCTCGGGCGCAGATAAATGCGTGGTCTGCCAGAAAGACGTCGATCCGAACTCGCCGCTGCGCGACAAGCTCCAATGCAAACGCGCCAGAAAGATGCAGGAGCAGATGGAACGTCAGGCCGAAGCGTAATTTGCACTTCGCCCCAAGCCGGGAATTGGCTAACTAGGTCCCTGAATACTGGGGGTACCGCATGGCCAAAGCCAAAAACATCCTGTTCATCATGTTCGACCAGCTGCGCTGGGATTACCTGAGCTGCTACGGCCACCCGCATCTGCATACCCCTAATATTGACCGTCTGGCCGCGCGGGGTGTGCGCTTCGAGCGGGCCTATATCCAATCCCCCATTTGCGGCAGCTCGCGTATGTCCACCTATACCGGGCGCTATGTGCATTCGCATGGGGCCTCGTGGAATGGCATCCCGCTGAAAGTGGGCGAGATCACCATGGGCGATCATCTGCGCAAGGCGGGCATGGGCTGCTGGCTGGTTGGCAAAACCCATATGAAGGCGGATGCCGAGGGGATGGCGCGGCTGGGGCTGGAACCCGACAGCCTGATCGGCGCCCGCGTGGCGGAATGCGGGTTCGACGTCTTTGAACGTGATGACGGAATGCGCCCCGAAGGCCCGGATGGGTTCTATGACCCGGACGGGGCGAAGAAATACAATCAGTACCTCACTGACAAAGGCTATGAGAGTGACAACCCCTGGCACGACTTTGCCAATTCCGGATTGGATGCGGATGGCAACGTGTTGTCGGGCTGGTTTCTGAAGAACTCGTCCGAAGCGGCCAATATCGCGGAAGAGGATAGTGAAACGCCCTATCTCACCGGCCGCGGCATCGAATTCATGGAAAGCCATGACGCCCCGTGGTGCTGTCACCTGAGCTTTATCAAGCCGCATTGGCCCTATATCGTGCCGGAACCCTATGCCTCGATGTACGACCCCGAGCATGTGCTGCCTGTGGTCCGGTCCGAGGCCGAGCGTGAGAATGCCCACCCGGTGCTGCGCGCATTCATGGATACGAAAATCGGCCAGACCTTCTCGCGCCAGGACGTGCGCGAGGCGGTGATCCCCGCCTATATGGGCCTGATCAAACAGGCCGACGATCAGATGGGGCGCCTGTTCGACTGGATGGAGAAAACCGGCCGGATGGAGGACACGATGATCGTGCTGACCTCGGATCATGGTGACTTTCTGGGCGACCACTGGATGGGCGAGAAGACCTTCTTCCACGACGCCTCGACCAAGATACCGCTGATCATCTACGACCCGTCGCCCGAGGCCGACGCGACGCGCGGCACCGTCAGCGATGCGCTGGTGGAATCCATCGACCTTGCCCCAACCTTTGTGGAGATGGCGGGTGGAGAGGTCGCTTCGCATATCCTCGAAGGGCATTCTTTGCTGCCGATCCTGCATGGCCGGCAAGATGAAACGCCGCGCGACTTGGTGATCTGCGAATATGACTACTCGGCCTCGCCCATCGCTGACATGCTGAACGCCTCGGTCCGGGATGCGGTGATGTTCATGGTCGCCAACAAGAAGTGGAAGCTGATCCATTGCGAAGGCGGCCACCGGCCCATCCTGTTTGATCTGGAAAACGACCCGGATGAACTGACCGATCTGGGCGATAGCGCTGACCACGTGGATGTCATCGCGGAAATATACGACCACCTCTTTGCCTGGACCCGCCGCCCGTCGCAGCGCACCACCCGGTCCGAACAGCAACTGATCGAGATGCGCACAAAAAGCCGGGGCAGGGGGGTTGTTCTGGGGATCTATGACGAAAACGAGGCTCCGCTGGACCTGACGGTCAAATACCGCGGGCGCAAAGCCTGGCCGTTTGCTGAATATATCGGCAAGGACAAATCGTCCGAGCATTAAATCTGTCCGGACGTGACCAAAAGGCGGTTCACCCTAGGCAGGTCAAGCGATACAAGACGGGCCAAGAGCAGAAATCCGGAGAGCCGAAATGACCGCCCCCAAACCCGTTGTCCTGTGCATTCTTGATGGTTGGGGCCTGTCCGAGGACACCAAGGCCAACGCACCTTATCTGGCCAAGACGCCGACCTTCGACGCGATCATGGCCGACGGTCCGCACGCGACCCTGATCACCCACGGGCCGGATGTGGGCCTGCCCAGCGGTCAGATGGGCAATTCCGAGGTCGGCCACACCAATATCGGCGCGGGCCGCGTTGTCGCCATGGACCTGGGACAGATCGACCTGGCGATCGAGGATGGCTCGTTCTTCGATAACGCGGCGCTGCAGGATTTCATTGCCAAGGTGAAGGCTTCGGGCGGCACGGCGCATCTGATGGGGCTGGTGTCGGATGGTGGGGTGCATGGTCACCTGAACCACATCGTTGCTGCAGCCAAAGCGGTCACCGACGCGGGCGTGCCTGTTGCGTTGCACACGATCACCGATGGCCGCGACGTGGCCCCGAAATCCGCCTTCACTTATGCCGCCGAACTGGAAGACCGCCTGCCTGAAGGCGCGCGCATTGTCACCGTCAGCGGGCGCTATTTCGCGATGGATCGCGACAACCGCTGGGAACGCGTCAGCGAGGCTTATGAGGCCATGATCAAGGGGCAGGGCCGGACGGCTGCCACTGTGCACGGTGCGATTGACCACGCCTACAACCAATCGGAAACCGATGAATTCATCGTGCCCACCGTGCTGGATGGCTTTGACGGGGTGAAAGACGGCGACGGAGTCTTCTGTCTCAACTTCCGCGCCGACCGCGCCCGTGAGATTCTGCGGGCGATCGGTGAGCCCGGTTTTACAGATTTCGACACCGGCGCGCGCCCGCAATTGTCTGCGCTGCTGGGCATGGTCGAGTATTCCGACGGCCACAACGCCTATATGACCACCGTGTTCCCCAAACGCGATATCGTGAACACCCTGGGCGAATGGGTCGCCAAACAAGGCCTGCGTCAGTTCCGCCTGGCCGAGACCGAGAAATACCCGCATGTCACTTTCTTCCTCAACGGCGGCAAGGAAACACCCGAGGTGGGTGAAGACCGCTTCATGCCGAAATCCCCCAAAGTTGCGACCTATGACCTGCAGCCCGAGATGTCCTCGGCCGAGGTGACCGCCAAATTCGTCGAAGCGATCGAGGCGGGCTATGACCTGATCGTCACCAACTATGCCAACCCGGATATGGTCGGCCACACGGGCGACCTGCAGGCCGCGATCAGGGCCTGTGAGGCCGTGGATCAAGGTTTGGGACTGGTCGTAGCGGCGTTGAAAAAAGCAGGCGGTGCGATGATCGTGACCGCCGACCACGGCAATTGCGAAATGATGGTCGATCCGGAAACCGGCGGGCCGCATACCGCACACACACTTAACCCGGTCCCCGTGGCATTGGTGGGCGGGCCAAACGGCGCCACGCTGCGTAACGGGCGTCTGTCTGATCTGGCGCCAACCCTGTTGCAACTGATGGGTCTGGAACAGCCGCCGGAAATGACTGGAAAGAGCCTGCTGTCATGACCATGCGCGCGCTTGTTCTGGCGCTGCTGTTTGCGGCCCCGGTCCATGCACAGACCGACCCGTCCACAGCCGCGCTGAATGCGGCGCAGATGCTCGAGGACGCCTCGGTCGCATTGACCGAAGCCGACAGCGCCCGTGATCGCGTGCGCGCCCTGACCGAAACCATTCAGGCCTATGAGGCCGGTCTGACCGCCATGCGCGAAGGCCTGCGCCGCGCCGCCACGCGTGAGGCGCAGTTGACTGCCGAGCTGCGCGCCCGCGAAAAGGAAATCGCGCAGTTGCTGGGCGTGTTGCAGACCATTGAAACCACCGCACCTCCGGTTCTGATGCTGCACCCGTCGGGGCCGTTGGGATCGGCCCGGGCAGGGATGATGCTGTCCGAGGTCACACCGGGCCTCAACACCCGCGCGCAGGCTTTGGCCCATGATCTGCAAGAAGTGCAGACCCTGCGCCAATTGCAACAGAGTGCTGCGGAAACCCTGACCGAAGGGCTGACGGGCGTCCAAACCGCTCGCACGCAGCTCAGCGCCGCGATCGCCGATCGCACCGATTTACCCAGCCGTTTTGTCGAAGACCCGGTGCGGACCGCAATCCTGATCTCGTCCACTGAGACACTGGAAGGGTTTGCCAGCGGCCTGTCCGAAATTTCCGAAGGTGAAATCGCGGAAACCAATGCAGACATCTCGGACCGCAAGGGTGAGATTGCGTTGCCCGCGCAGGGCGTTCTGCTGCACCGCGCAGGGGAAACGGATGCGGCTGGTGTCAAACGCCCCGGTGTGATCTTGGGCACGCGACCCCGCGCGATTGTGACTTCGCCGACAGCCGCCACGATCCGCTATCGCGGACCCCTGCTGGATTTGGGGAATCTGGTGATACTTGAGCCTCAACCCGGGCTTTTGTTCGTGTTTTCGGGCCTGCAAGAGGTTTACGGCAACACAGGGCAGGTGATCCCCGAGGGCACGCCGGTCGGGTTGATGCCCGGTGAAACACCCGAAATAGGCGCTATTTTGTCAACAAGCGGTGATGGCACTGGAACTGACCGGTCAGAAACGCTCTATATAGAGGTAAGACAGGATAACAGCCCCGTGGACCCGGAATCGTGGTTTCGGACCAGCAAGGATGGATGAGTACGTATGAAGAAATTTGTGATGGCCGCTCTGGCCGGAACCGTGGCAGGCGTAATCGCAACCACTCAGATCGCAGGCCCTTTGCTGGCGCAGGAGGCCGAGAACAATGCCACCGTCTATGAGCAGCTGGATCTGTTCGGCGACATTTTCGAACGCATTCGTGCGCAATATGTCGAAGAGGTCGAACCCGAAGAACTGATCGAAGCCGCGATTGACGGCATGCTGACCTCGCTGGATCCGCACTCCAGCTATCTGTCGCCGGATGATGCCGAACAGATGCGCGTGCAGACCCGGGGTGAGTTCGGCGGGTTGGGCATCGAGGTTACGCAGGAAGAGGGCTTTGTGAAGGTTGTCTCGCCCATCGACGATACGCCCGCGGATGCGGCGGGGATCGAAGCCGGGGATTTCATCACCCATGTCGATGGCGAAAGCATTCTGGGCCTGACGCTGGACAAGGCGGTTGATCTGATGCGCGGCCCGGTCGGGTCCGAAATCGTGATTACCGTCGTGCGCGAAGGTGAACAGGAACCCTTCGACGTCACCATCATCCGCGACACCATAAAACTGACTGCCGTGCGCGCCCGCACCGAAGGCACCAGTGTCGTGCTGCGGGTCACCACGTTCAACGATCAGACCTTCCCCAACCTTGAGGAAGGTTTGAGCGAACAGATCGAAGAGGCTGGCGGCATCGACAAGGTCAACGGTTTTGTTCTGGACCTGCGCAACAATCCGGGCGGTCTGCTGACTCAGGCGATCAAGGTCTCGGATGCGTTCCTGAACGAAGGTGAGATCGTCTCGACCCGTGGCCGTGATCCGGGCGAAGGCGAGCGGTTCAACGCGACCCCCGGCGATCTGGCCGAAGGCAAGCCGCTTGTGGTTCTGATCAATGGCGGGTCGGCTTCGGCCTCCGAGATCGTGGCCGGTGCGCTACAGGATCATCGCCGTGCCATCGTGGTCGGCACCAAGAGCTTTGGCAAAGGCTCGGTGCAGACGGTCATGCCGCTGCGCGGAGACGGTGCGATGCGCCTGACTACATCGCGGTATTACACGCCGTCTGGCCGCTCGATCCAGGCACTCGGCGTAAGCCCCGACATCATCGTCGAACAACCACGCCCGGCGCCCGCAACGGACGACGAGGACGCGAACCGTCCAACCCGCTCCGAGGCCGACCTGCGTGGCAGCCTGAACAATGACAGCCTCAGCGAGGATGAAATCCGTCAGATCGAAGAAGACCGCGCCCGCGCCGAAGCAACTGCGGAACTGCGGGAAGAGGATTATCAACTGGCCTATGCCATCGACATCCTAAAGGGTCTGTCGGCCTTCAACCCGAACGGGCCGTCTCAGTGATATACTGAGGCCGCCTCATGAGCGGCCTCTGATACAGGATATTGAAAGCCCCGCTCGTTTTCGGCGGGGCTTTCTGTTTGGTTTGGTTTGTCCGGGACGCGTTCTCTGACAGGCTCAGATTGGCTTCCAGCCAGCTTTCACCCAGTTTGCAAACTCTGTTTCATCAATTTGACCTGCCGCCAGACCTTCCATCATCAGAACACCCTTGGTTGGGTCAGGAAGGAAGGCATGCCCGTTAAGTCGCAGAAAAGTAAGAGCAGTCACAAAGGCTGTTCTCTTGTTGCCGTCGACGAAAGCATGCGCCTTGGCGATGCCAAACGCGTAGGCGGCTGCAATTTCGGCAAGATCGGCATCGGCATAGGCCGCAAGGTTCATGGCTCTTGCACAGCCCATCTCCAAAAGGGCGCGATCCCGCATTCCGGGGGCGCCGCCATGTCGTGATATCTGTCTGTCGTGAATAGCGACAACCGCCGCCCGAGGAACCCAGGTCAGGGGCTTCACGCCAGCGCCTGAAGCAGATCGCGGTTCTCATCCATGACAATTTCTGCGGCCTCAAGCGCCTCGACGACCGAAGGGTCGTGGGCCATGATTTTCAGCGTGCCATCATCACCGCGCAAGACGAAAAGGGTATCACCCTCTTTGGCATCAAGGATGGTCAACATCTCGGTGGACAGCGTCATGACGGCCGAATTTCCGACCTTGCGGATCTTGGTTTCGATCATTGGGTTCTCCTGGTATATATTAATGTATATACCCATCTGAAGTGAAACTGGCAAGTTTCAGCTGACTCATCCGGAATTGACCTTTGGCCAGAGGGGTCAGCCTTCCACCTTATGCAGCTTTTCCTCATCCAGCATTATTGCCAGCAAGACCCCGACCGAAACGGAAAGGGTCGCGAAGATGAAGGCCATGTTCATTCCGGTGTCAAAGGAAGCGGCGATGGCGGATTTAACCTTTTCGGCCTCGGCGGAACTGAGTTTTTCCATGACGACCTTGGCTGAGGGCGTGGTCAGCGTTCCCCCGTTTATGGCTCTCTGGCTGGCTTCCGAGAGGTCAATTCCGGCGGATGTCAGCCGCTCACCCAGGCTGCGCAGGCTTACCAGATACATGATCGCGGTGGCGCAGGCGACCGAGATGGCGCCGTAGACCAGATGGGTCATGAAACTCAGCCCGCCGACCAGACCCGCCCGTTCCGGTTTCACCGCACAGACGGCGGCGGTGCCGGATGGCCCGACCGTCAGCGTCGCGCCCAAACCGATCATCGCCATGCCCGGCAGGATCTGGAAATATCCGAGCCCTGCGGGCATCACCACAACGCTGGCGGCCCCGGCTGTGGCACAGAGATACCCCCAGAGCAAAAGCCGTTTTGGGCCGAAATCGTTATACAACCGGCCCGACAGGATGGACCCCACAGCCAGAAGAACCGTCAGCGGTGCCAGCCCAAAGGCTGATTGCAAGGTCGACCAGCCCAGAACCTTTTGCATGTATTGCGGGAAATACATCAAACCGACGAAGGCTGCCGACACGTTGAACATGTTCAGCCCCAAGGTGATGCGAAATTCGCGGTTCGCCATCATCTGCGGCAGCAACAGCGGCTCTTTCACCCGCTTTTCCACCCGCGGGAACAGAACGAACAACACCGCGCTGACGAAGAACAGCAACAACAACGGGGCCGAGGTCCAGCCCCAATCCGCGCCCACATCCAGCCCGTAGAGCAACAGCAAAACGGCAAAGGACAGCACGGCCATCCCGGCAAAATCGATATGCTCTCCCTGCTTGTGCTGGGTTTCGCGCTGCATCAGCAGCAGAGCGGTCAGCATCGAGATGGTGGAGAACACCACATTGGCGAGGAAAAACAGCCGCCAGTCCCCCAGGTTGACCACCATTCCGCTGATCAGAGGCCCAAAGACGTTGCCGCAGGTCACACCAGCCAATATCAGCCCCATGATCATGGCCCGATGTTCGGGCCGCGAGACCTTGGTCGCCCCGAACGCCAGCGTGCAGGGCCAGACACATCCCGCGCCGATCCCCTGCAGGGCGCGTGCAATAATCAGAAAGTCCAGGCTGGGCGAGACAAAGCACATGACGGACGAGAACAGAAAGATCGACAGCCCGATCAGCATCATCTTGCGGTGTCCGAACATATCGCCCATGCGTCCTCCGGCGACCATGGTCATGGCGAAGAACAGCGCGTAGATGTTCAGAACCCACTGTGTGCTGGTGATATCCGCATCAAAGCTGTTTTCGATGGCCGGAACCAGAATCAGCGCGCCGGTAAAGTCGATGCCGATCCCAAACCCCGTCACCATCAATGCAATGACTTTGACGATGCTGCTGCGATCCATGAGCTTGCCCAGACTGCTGCGGGTCACCCTAGGATGCACGGAATCTCACTGAAAAGATAGAGACTTGCCCGGAAAGGATCACTTGTCGGCGCTTTGCGCCCGGCGAAACGCGCGTTTCAGCATGTCCAGCTCGGCGCGCAACAGCTCGACCTCGGCACGCAGATCATCCGCGGCGGGAGTACCTGCGATGATTGTGAAATCGCCAAGCTTTTCCGAGGTCGCCGCATCCACGATCACAAAACAATGCACACCGTCGGACAGCGCAGCCACGGGCACGGGAACCGTCAGGTTCCACCCGTCCTCAGACGCCGAAATACGCGCATCATCGACATTCTCACCCAAATAGCGCACTTCGACCTGCGGCTCGGTGTCGGCTTGCAGAAACCCCTGCCAGAGGCCGTTTTCAAACCGGATCGGCGTCAATGTCGGCAGTGTCATGGTTGGATCTCTCACAAATCGGCGCGGTGGTGGCGGCAGAAGGTCAGGTCGCGCAGCGTGGCACGGTTCATCCGGGGATTGTCAAAAATCAGGTCCAGCCAGATCTTCTCGATCCGCGACTCGTTCAGGGGCAGGTGGGCCAGATCAAAGTCAACAGAATTGGACGGGGTGGGCAGGTCCAGCTTGCGCAGCACCTGTTCGGTGTTGGGGCCGTGCTGGATGTTGAGGCGGGCAAACATCTCGAGCGGCTGTTCCAGTTCGATCTGCACGTCAACGCGCATCAGATGCTGCTTGGTCAGACCCTGCGCGGCTTCGGACGGCAGCTCAACGGACAGCGACAGGAACGAGCCTGAAAACCCGAACACATCGACCGTCAGCCCGAACGCGGCCAGATCCTTGTCGCGGGAATTCCGGGTCTGCCGCATCCCGATCTCGGCCAAGGGGCAATCGTGGAACAGCGTCACCTGCCGATCCATCTGCGCCCTGCGCGGGGCCGAGGCCACACCGGGGCGCGGCAACGGTCCACGCCACAAATCCGGCCGCCAGCACCAATCCGTACCCAGAGGTTTGGGAAACTGCAGCGACCCGATTCTGGGCCGGGCCAAACGGCCATCGGCTTCGTGGATCAGCATGTCCAGTTGGGTGCGCAGCTTGCGAGCTTCGTCACGCTGTAGTCGCAGCTGCGGCTCGGGTGCTTCGGCCGCGCCACGCAGCGCCGCGCGCCAACGCGCGACAACCCGGTGGTGAATATAGCGATCCAGAAGTCTGCCCATGGTCCTATCATTCAGAATGTGACCCTGTTTAGTCAAAGACCGCGCAGGGGTTAAAGGTGAATAAACGATATTGAGGATCAAAACTCTCAAATTCGTGAACGGCCGGGCGGATGGTCAACCCGGCGGCAATCTGTTACCGCGCCGTATTCTTGCAATCGCCGGGGTCAGTGCGTACCGTCTGTCACCTGATTGCGTTGGATCATCCCAAAATCGCATCCAAGAGATTTGAGGCACGACCGGGGCATGGAACCCACTCTGTTCGCATTCATCTGGAAACATTCCAGGAAACAACAGCTTGTCCTGCTGTTGCTGACGATCCTGTCGTTCCCGTTCCTTTATGCCTCGCTTGAGCTGCCCAAGCAGATCATCAACGGAGCCATTGGTGCCCCGGGTGACTCGGTCACGGTGCTGGGGTTCACGGTGACGCAGGTGCAGTATCTGATGATCCTGTGCTTTGCCTTTCTGGGTACGGTGATCGCCAGCGGGTTGATGAAGATGCGCATCAACACGATGAAGGGCATTCTGGCCGAGCGTATGCTGCGCCGCCTGCGGTTCACCCTGATCCACCGCACCATGCGATTCCCGAAATCCTATTTCGCCACCACCAGCCAGGGCGAGCTGGTGTCGATGATCACCTCCGAGGCGGAACCGATGGGCGGGCTGATGGGCGACGCCATCGCTCAGCCGGTGTTCCAGTTCGGTCAGATGATGACCATTGTCACCTTCCTGTTCATGCAAAGCGTCTGGTTCGGGCTGGCCAGCATCGCGCTGATCCCCTTGCAGGCGTGGCTGATCCCGAAATTGCAACGTCAGATCAACCTGCTGAACAAGGAACGTATTCAGGAGGTTCGGAACCTCAGCTCCGAGATTGGCGAAAGCGCGGCAGGCATCAGCGATCTGCGCACCAATGGCGGCTGGCGGTATCGGCTGGCGCAGTTCAGCCACCGGTTGGGGCTCTTGTTCGAGATCCGGTTCAAGATCTACAACAAGAAATTCTTCATGAAATTCCTCAATAACCTGATCACGCAGATGACGCCGTTCCTGTTCTATTCGGTCGGCGGCTATCTGGCGATTACGGGAGAGGTGACGGTAGGCGCACTGGTTGCGGCGCTTGGGGCCTACAAGGACCTGAGCGGCCCGTGGAAGGATTTGCTGACCTATTACAATCAGGTTCAGGACATGTCCCTGCGGTGGGAGGTGGTGACCGAACGCTTTGCGCCCTCGAACATGATCCCGGAAGAACTGTTCGTGGGTCAGCCCAAAGTGATCCCGCATCTGACCGGCGAGATTGAGCTGCGCAACGTGACCGTGCGCGACGATGACGGCAAGACCGTTCTGGAAGATATCGACCTGACCATTCCGAAAGGCGCCCGCGTCGCCATCCAGTCCGGTCAGGCCTCGGAACGCAACGCGTTGGCGCAGGTGCTGACCCGTGAGGTTCTGCCGGTGCAGGGTGAGGTCATCATGGCGGGTCATAACCTGAAAGACCTGCATCAGGCGGTGATCGCAGCCCGGATCGGCTATGCCTATTCCCGGCCTTACCTGTTCAACGGCACGCTGGGCGACAACCTGTTGATGCCGCTGCGCCCGCATCCGCAACACGAAACCGACGCCGCACAATCGCCGAACCGCTGGCAGATCGAGGCCGACCGGGCGGGCAACCCGACAGATTCGCTGACCGACGAATGGATCGATCCCGGGTTGGCCGGGCTGGACGATATCGACGACATACGGGACTGGTGGTTCAAACTGGTCGAAGCGATGGGGATCGACGAGTTCATGCTGCGCCGCACCCTGCGCACGCGGTTCGACCCGCAATTGCACCCGGTTCTTGCACAAGGGATCGTTGACCTGCGCGACACCGTTGCAGAGCGGCTTCGGGAAAAGGGGCTGGACCGCCATCTCTATCGCTTTGACCCCGACCGCTTTAATCCCGCTGTACCGCTTGGCGGCAACCTGCTGTTCGCCACCCCGTCGCGCGATATCACGCCGGACTCTCTGGCCAGTGACAGGCGGTTCAGAGACATGTTCGGGATGCATGAGCTGGCCGACGATGCCATGACCATGGCCAGCGCCGTGCTTGAAACGCTGGATCAGGCTTTTGGGCGCGACGGAACGGATCACCCCCTGTTCCTGCGTCTGGGGATGTCGAAGGACATGTTCCACCGTCTGCTTGACATCAAGGACCGCCGTAAATCCAAGGGGGACAGCAGCATCACCGAGTCTGAACGCTCGCTGTTGCTGACCATCCCGTTCCTGCTGACGGCCGAGCAGATCGGCCCCGATTTCCCCGAGGAATACAAGGACAAGATCCTCTCGATCCGAAAGGACCATGCCGAACGGCTGCGTGGGGCCTTGGACGGCATGTTCGTGCCGCTGTCTCCGGACAGTTACCTGCCGCGGCTGACGGTGATGGAAAACGCGCTCTATGGCCGGGTCTCGCTGATGGCGGGTGCCCATGCAGAAGAGATCGAGGACGTGGTGGCGCAGGCCATCAACGAGGCCGGTTTGCGGCGGCGGGCCGCGTCCACCATGTTCGACTTGCCCACCGGTCTGGGCGGGAACAACCTGCCGACCGTGTTTCAGGAGCGCGCGGCGTTTTCGCGAGCGGGGATCAAGCGCCCCGATATTCTGATCCTCGACAAGGCGCTGGCCAGCCACGATTCCCAAAGCCGCCTGCGCACGCGTCTGCGATTGCGGGAATTGCTGCCCGAATCGGTCATGGTCTTCATGGAAGATCACTTTGCCCACCCCGAGGCCTATGATCTGTTCATCGAAATCAAGGACGGGCGCATCGACGGTGTCGCCCGGACCCAGGACCACCACGAAGAGGGAACCTCGGCCGATCTGAGCCGAAAACTGCAGATTATCGCCTCGACCGAGCTGTTTTCGGGCATCGACGCGCGCAACCAGCGGCTGCTGGCGTTTTCGGCACAATGGTACGAGGTGGCCGAGGGGCAGATGATTTTTTCCCGCGGTCAGGTGCCCGATGCGGCCTATCTGTGCATCAAGGGGCAGGCCAAACTGATCTGGACCGAAGAAGGCGGCGGCAGGCGGCCAATTTCGATTATCGAGCCCGGCCGCCTGATTGGCGATCTGTCGATCATCACCGGTGATCTGCGCCAACTGGATCTGGAAGCCATCACGGATTGCACCTTTCTGCGCATCGGCGCCGAGGAATTGCGTGCCGTGATCGAAAGCGACGCCTCGGTCGCGGTTCAGCTGTTGCAGACCGTCGCGGGATATCTGACCACTTTGTCGACCAGGCTGAACAAGGTCCAGAAAACCGCCGATGTCTTCCCGGATTTACCGCAATCCATCGAAGGCGAGAGCACCGGCAACAATGCGTGAACCCGCCGCCTATTCCGCCCATGAGCTGCTTGTGGCCGATGCCCGCGCCCGGCCCGAGCTTTGGCGCCTGCTGGTCGGGCTGGTCATTGTCGGCGTGCTGTATGTGACGCTGAATTCGGTTTTGTTTGCCCTCATCGGAGGTCTGATCCCTCCGGATCAGGCGCAGGGTTTTCTGCGCGGAACCTCTGTAGTGGCGACGCTGGTCTTATTGTTGAGTTTCGGATTTCTGACGCTGGGCGTCGCTGTTGCCGCCCGGCAAATGCAACAGCGGTCGCTACGGGCGATTCTGGGGCCGCGCAACCTGTTCCGACAGCAATTCATTCTTGTGGCGCTGGCCCTCACGGTTCTGGGCGTGGTCATGGCCGTTTTGCCGCCATACGGGATGGGGAAACCGCTTACCCAGAACCTCGCCTTGCCCACATGGCTGTTGCTCCTGCCAGTGTCGGCATTTGCAGTACTGATTCAGGCCAGCGCCGAGGAAGTGTTATTTCGAGGGTATATCCAGCAATCCCTTGCGGCCAGATTTCGGTCTCCGGTGATCTGGATGGGCCTGCCCTCGGCGCTGTTTGCAGCCGGGCACTATGCGCCGGGTGTGACCGGGGATAATGCGCTGCTCGTGACGGTCTGGGCCTTTATTTTCGGCCTGCTGGCGGCGGATCTGACCGCAAGGTCCGGCGCGCTGGGACCCGCTATCGCCTTGCATTTCCTCAACAATACCGTCGCACTTCTGTTCATTTCGCTGCCTGACACTCTCAGCGGGCTTGCGCTTTACCTGCTGCCATATGAGATGACCGAGACAGGAATGCTGCGACAATGGCTGTTCGTGGATTTCGCGGTGATGATTGTCTGTTGGCTAACAGCGCGTCTTGCGCTCAGGCGTTGATTGCATTTCCTTCCGTTGCGTCTTATTTGACGTCAACGCCGCTCAAGCAAGGTTCCGACATGAACTGGATCACAAACTACGTCCGCCCCCGGATCAACTCGATCTTCTCGCGCCGGGAAGTGCCCGAAAACCTTTGGCACAAGTGCGACGAATGCGGCACGATGCTGTTCCACCGCGAGTTGGCCGAAAACCAGAATGTGTGCACCCAGTGCGACCATCACATGGCGATCACCCCGCGCGATCGGTTCAAGCACCTGTTTGACGGTGGCATTTTCGCCGAAGTCGAGGTGCCCGCACCAAAAGACGATCCGCTGCAATTCCGCGATCAGAAGAAATACCCTGACCGTATGAAAGCCGCGCAGAAAAAAACCGGCGAGAAAGAGGCGATGCTGGTCGCCAGCGGAGAGATTGGCCGCACGCCGATCATCGCCGCCGCGCAGGATTTCTCGTTCATGGGCGGGTCGATGGGCATGTATGTCGGCAACGCCATCATCGCCGCCGCGCAAGAGGCGGTGAAGCTGAAGCGCCCGTTGATCCTGTTCTCGGCCGCGGGCGGCGCGCGGATGCAGGAAGGTATTCTCAGCCTGATGCAGATGCCACGGACCACCGTGGCCGTCGAGATGCTGAAAGAAGCGAACCTGCCCTATATCGTCGTTCTGACCCACCCGACCACGGGCGGCGTGACGGCGTCTTATGCGATGCTGGGTGATGTGCATATTTCCGAACCCAACGCACTGATCTGCTTTGCCGGGCCGCGCGTGATCGAACAGACCATCCGTGAAAAACTGCCCGAAGGGTTCCAGCGCGCCGAATATCTGCTGGATCACGGGATGTTGGACCGCGTCACCAAACGCACCGAGATGCGCGAAGAGCTGATCACCATCACCCGCATGTTGATGAACCAGCCTCCGGCCGTCAAAGGCGACCTGCCTGCGCCCGAGCCCGAAGAAACCCCCGCTGAAACTCCGGCTGAGGACGCGGGCGAGAAATGACCGGCCAGACATCCGACCTCATCCTTGACCGGATGATGGCGTTGCATCCCAAGATCATTGATCTGACCTTGGATCGTGTCTGGCGTCTGCTGGCGGCTTTGGACAACCCGCAGACCAAACTGCCACCGGTGATCCATATTGCCGGAACCAATGGCAAAGGCTCGACCCAGGCCATGATCCGGGCCGGCCTTGAAGGGGCAGGGCTGTCAGCCCACGCCTATACCTCGCCGCACTTGGCCCGGTTTCACGAACGCATCCGTTTGGCCGGAGAGCTGATCTCGGAACCCGACCTGACGGCGGTTCTGGATGAGTGCTACGCCGCCAACAATGGCGAGAACATCACCTATTTCGAGATCACGACCTGCGCTGCCCTGCTGGCCTTTGCCCGGGCGCAGGCGGATTACACATTGCTTGAGGTCGGTCTGGGCGGCCGTCTGGACGCCACCAATGTCATCCACGAACCGGCCGTCACGGTGATCACACCAGTTTCGATCGACCACGAACAGTTTCTGGGCGACACGCTGGGCAAAATCGCGGCCGAAAAGGCTGGCATCATCAAGCCGGGTGTACCCTGCATCGTCGGCCCGCAACCGGACGAGGCGCTGGAGGTCATCGAGTACACCGCCGCGCGTCTGGGGGCTCCGCTGCTGATCCACGGCCAACACTGGCACGTGCATGAGGAAAACGGGCGCCTGATTTATCAGGACGAAACCGGCCTGCGCGACCTGCCGCTGCCAAACTTGCTGGGCGCCCACCAGATCCAGAACGCCGGCGCCGCGCTGGCCGTTCTGCGCCACCTGAACCTGGGCGATGACGCCTATGAGGCCGCCGTGACCCGCGCCGAATGGCCCGCGCGGATGCAGCGCCTGAAAACCGGACCTCTGGTCGAGGCCGCCCCGCAGGCCGAGCTGTGGTTAGACGGTGGCCACAACGCCGCAGCCGGGATTGCGCTGGCTGACGTACTGGCCAAGCTGCCAGACCGCCCGACCCATATGATCTGCGGTATGCTCAACACCAAGGACGTCACCGGCTATCTGGCTCCGCTGGCGAAGCGCGCCCAAAGACTGACAGCCGTCTCCATCCCCGGAGAGGCCGCCACGCTTAGCGCCGCAGACACCGCCGCCGCTGCAGCCAGGGTCAACCTGTCTGCGACCACCGCCGACAGCGTTGCCGATGCGCTGAACACAATCGTGGCGACAGACCCGCAGGCCCGCGTGCTGATTTGCGGCTCGCTTTATCTGGCTGGTAACATCCTGCGCGAAAACGGCTGAAAAAGCCCGCAAAGCTTCATCTGGCCAAAAATATCCCGGGGGAGGCGCGCAAAGCACGGCGGGGGCAGCGCCCCCTATCTCCCCCAGTCCTGATCCTGCATTTCCCGAAGGCGCGAGGCGGTGCGTTCAAATTCAAACGTCCCTTCGCCCTCGACATAAAGCATCTCTGGCTCGGCTGCGGCGGAACAGATCAGACGCACCTTTGCTTCATACAGCGCATCAATCAGCGTCACGAACCGCTTGGCTTCGTTGAAGTTGTTCCGCGACAGGCGCGGGATATCTTCCAGCACCAGAACCTTCAGTTCCTCTGCTATCGCCAGATAATCTGCCGGCCCCAGCATCCGTCCGCACAGATCATAGAACGACGCCCGCGCAACCCCGTTGCGAAACGCAGGCAGCTCAACCGCGCGCCCCTTGACCTGCAGGATCAGCGGCTCGGCCGTGCCCCCGGACAAGTCTTGCCAGACACTGCGAACGCTCTGTCGCGCTTCTGGGCCGATCGGCGTGAAGTAAACCGGTGACCCTTTCAACCGGTTCTGGCGATAATCGGTGGGCGAGACCAGCTCCCATACCCGTAGCTGCTCCTTGATATGCGCGATGAAAGGCAGGAACAGCTGCCGGTTCAGCCCGTCCTTATAAAGATCGTCGGGATGCCGGTTCGAGGTCGTCACGACCACAACCCCTCCCTCGAACAGCAGGTCGAACAGCCGCCCCACGATCATCGCATCGGTGATATCGGTGATCTGCATCTCGTCAAAGGCCAACAGCTTGACCGTCTTCACAACCTCCTGCGCCACCGGGGCCAGCGCATCCTCGACCCCCTCCTGACGGGCCTTGTGCATACCCGCATGGATTTCTTGCATGAAAGCGTGGAAGTGTACGCGCCGCGCAGGGATATCCCCCAGCGCATCAACGAACATATCCATCAGCATCGACTTGCCACGCCCGACGCCGCCCCACAGGTACAGCCCTTTCGGCGGCGGCGGAGCCTTGCGAAACAACCCCCGCTTGACCGGAGCGGCAAGGGCTGTGCGGATGCGCTCGAAATGCGGCAGCACGGCCTCTTGCGCGTCATCCCGTGTCAGAATGCCCTCAGCAATGCGGTCGTTATAAAGCGAAATCAAATCCGTCATGAACCCGAGCCATAGCGCCCCCATTAAGGCTTGAAAAGCAGCCATTTTGTCGACGCATCAATTTTCCTTAACCGCGACCGCAAAACTGCTGATTTGACGCTGTGTGCAAAATCCATAACGTCCACCAGACCTAACCCCGAGATCCCGATGCCGCAATCCACCCGCCTGCTGAACCCGATCCTGATCGTTGGATGTATCATCATCGCGGTCAGTTTCGCCGTGCGCGCCTCATTCGGGGTGTTCCAGATTCCGATTGCCAGCGAGTTCGGCTGGCTGCGCACCGATTTTTCGCTGGCGATTGCGATCCAGAACCTCGCCTGGGGGATCGGGCAACCGATCTTTGCCGCGATCGCCGAAAAGGTCGGGGACCGCAAGGCGATCATTCTGGGCGCGCTGACCTACGCCGCCGGGATGGTGCTGTCGGCCTGGTCGGTCACGCCGTTTGGTCACCAGATGTACGCATGGCTGGTGGGCTTCGGCATCGCTGGCACCGGGTTCGGCGTGGTGCTGGCCGTGGTTGGACGCGCATCGTCGGACAAGAACCGCTCGATGTCTCTGGCCATTGTCACGGCGGCGGGCAGTTTCGGTCAGGTGATCGGTGCACCAACGGCCGAGTGGCTGCTGACCTTCCTGCCCTGGCAACAGGTTTTCATCGTCTTTGCCGCCGCAATCCTCGCCCTGGTGCTGACGCTGCCCTTCATGCGCGCACCGCAGCCGGTCAGCAAGGCGGAGCTGGAAGAGAGCATGAGCCAGATCTTAGGCCGGGCCTTCCGTGACCCGTCTTATGCGATGATCTTTCTGGGCTTTTTCAGCTGCGGCTACCAACTGGCCTTCATCACCGCGCATTTCCCCGCCTTCGTGACCGAGATGTGCGGCCCGATCCAGCCCGGTGGGGTCCTGCATTCGCTGGGTATCACAACCACATCCGCCTTGGGTGCCGTGGCCATCTCGTTGGTGGGATTGGCCAATATCGGCGGTACGCTTCTGGCAGGCTGGGCGGGCAACCATTTCCCCAAGAAATACTTGCTGGCAGCCATTTATACCGGCCGCACACTGGCGGCCGCCACCTTCATCATCATGCCGATCACCCCGATGTCGGTCATCGTGTTCTCAATCGTCATGGGCTCGCTCTGGCTGGCCACAGTTCCGCTGACCTCGGGCCTCGTCGCGCATCTCTATGGGCTGCGCTACATGGGCACGCTCTACGGCTTTATCTTCCTCAGCCACCAGATCGGAGGCTTCCTCGGGGTCTGGCTCGGCGGTCGTATGTATGACGTCTACGGCGACTATACGATGGTCTGGTGGATCGGCGTGGCCGTCGGCGCCTTTAGTGCAATCGTCCACCTGCCCATCCGCGAGAACAGACCTCAGATGGCCGTCGTCGCCTAATCACGCTTGGTATTTGCTGATAATGTACTGGCTGGTCATCAGATCCAGATGCGCCCCGCCACCATTCTTGAACAGCGTGATCGCGGTTGGATCGGGGGCAAACAGGTCCAGATCGTAATAGTCGGCCACCAAGTCGCCACGCGTGATCACGCCCTTTTCAATCGGAATCTTGATCTCACCAATATGATCAACGGTTGAATCAAAGCTGTCCATGTAGATACGGGCGCGTTGCAGCGCCAGGTCTTCGGCCTCGCGCATTTCTGGCCGATACGCACCGACAAGGTTCAGATGCTGACCGGGGCGCAACCATTCGCCCCTGATGAAAGGCTGGGTGCTCATTGTAGCGGTCAGGATAATGTCGGCCCGGTCCACCGCATCGGCCAGATCATATTCAACGTCGATTTGACCCAGTTTCGTGGCCAAAGCTTCGGCCTTGGAACTTGTGCGGTTCCACAATCGTATTGCGGCCTGCCGGAAACCGGCGGCAAAAGCTTCGCACAGGGATTCGGCAACCGGGCCCGCGCCGACAATCAGAATGTCGCGGCTGTCCGGGTTGGCCAGCCGCAGCGCACCCAGCAGACTGTCCCCCGCGGTCTTCCACTTGGTCACCAGGAAAAAGTCGACCAGCGCCGCCAATCGCCCATCTGCGTCGTCATAAACGCAGACAGACCCATCTATCGCAGGGCGTCCGGCCTGCACATTGCCCGGAAAAATGGTGGTGGATTTCACCGCAATGCCCAGCCCGTCAACCCAGGCAGACCGCGACAGCAGCGTATCCGCACCGCGATACAGAAACGTGTCCTCTATCTGGGCCTTGGGCCGTTGATGTCCTTCGGCGATGGCACGGGTCAGTTCCAACCAGTCCAGATTTGCCTCTCCGTCAGCAAACGGGATCTGTAGCACATTCACCGCGCCTCATCCTTGGTCAACAGGCCCTCGGCGACCAGGCGATCTGCCCAACCTTGCGGGTCAGTGAAGTGATGCGTCTGCCACCCGCGCGCCCGCGCCGTTTCGATATTGTCGATCCGGTCATCCGCGAACAGCAGGGCCCCGGGTGCGACCCCACAATCGGCCTCGACCATTTCATAGATCGGAACATGCGGTTTCACCGCCTTCATACGGCCCGAGACATACTGCCGGTCGAACTCGTTCAGGAATGGGTAGACCGTGGTGGCATAGTCGAAATTCTGCACCCCGAAATTGGTCAGCGCAAAAACAGGAATTCCTTTGGCACGCAAGGCCCGCTGCAGACGAACCGAGTGCGGGATCTCGGGTGCGGCCAGCTCGATCCACTTGTCATGCCACATGCGAATCTCGTCGCGCCATTCAGGGTATTTCTCGGCCCAGTCATAGATCGTGTCGGTGAAGTGGTGACCCTGGTCCACCAGGTCGTTCATACCGTGCAGATCGACCTCGGCGAACATGGCCCGGCGGCGCTCTTCCCCGATCACCTTGTCGTAATAGCGTTCTGGCTGCCATTCGATCAGAACGTTCCCGATGTCGAAAATCACGGCTTCAATCGGCATGGTGTGCCCCTGTCAAAACAATCCTGCTAGCGCCGACTGAACCAATCCCCGCTCGGATTTACAAGGGCCGAACCGCAGCGCGCAGCGCTGCCCGGCCCAACCGGAGGAGGCGCATCTTTGATGCGTCTCTGACGGGCCGGAGGGTTACCCCATCAGGGCCGACCTGAGTTCCCGCTCCAGCGCGTCCAAAAACCGGGACCGGTCCGCCTTGCCAAAAGGCTTGCCGCCACCGCCAGCTCCCAGCGGATTGGCCGCCCGCAGGTCCGCCATCAGATCGCGCATCGCCAGTTGCTGGCCAATATTGGCCGCAGTGAACGCCTCACCATTGGGGCGCAGCACCCGCGCTCCGGCCTCGACGCATTTCGCAGCCAGAGGAATGTCCGAGGTCACCACCACATCCCCATGCCCGCAGCGCTCGGCAATCCACTTGTCGGCCTCATCCGCGCCTTCCGCCACGATGACGACCTGCACCAAAGGGTTCGCCGATGGCCGCAGCCCGCCGTTCGAGACCAGCGCCATCGGCACCTTATGCCGTGCCGCTACGCGCTCGGCCTCGGCCTTTACCGGGCAGGCATCGCCATCGACATAGAGCGTGGTCACGCCTTCTTGACCTGTTTCTTCGCAGGCTCGGCGGATATCTTGCGCACCTTGAACTCTTCGGGGATCGGCATCCGGTTGAATGCGTCCAGACCTGCGATCTTGTAGGCCTCGGCCAGCGTCGGATAGTTGAACGTGTTCTGCACGAAGTAGTCCACCGTACCCTTCAGGTTCAGCACCGCCTGCGCAATGTGGATCAGCTCGGTCGCGCCTTCGCCGACGATCTGCACCCCAAGAACCCGGCGGGTTTTCAGCGAGAACAGCATCTTCAGCATGCCGTGCTCCAACCCCATGATATGCCCGCGCGAGGTTTCGCGGAAACGCGCAACGCCGACCTCATAGGGAATGCCGCGCTCCTGCAACTCTTCCTCGGACATGCCGCAGGTGGAAATCTCGGGCACCGAGTAGATCCCGTAAGGATACCATGGGCTTTCGGGCAGGGTCGGGGTGTCCAGCGCGTGACAGGCGGCGACGCGGCCTTGCTGCAGCGAGGTCGAGGCCAGTGACGGGTGGCCGATCACGTCGCCTGTGGCGTAGATATGCGGCACAGCGGTCTGATAGGTCTTGCGATCCACCTTGATCCGGTTGCGGTGGTCCGTTTCCAACCCGACGGCATCCAGATTCAGCTTGGATGTGGCACCCATCCGCCCCGCGGCGAACAACAACATTTCGGCCCTGACATGGCGGCCGTTATCCAGCGTGACTTCGACATGCTCGCCTGCGTCTTCGATCTTTTCGACTGCAGACCCCAGCCGCAGATCAACGCCGTTTTCGCGGATCTGATGGGTGAAATCATGGATCAGGCGGCTGTCGATGAAATCCAGAAAGGTGTCGCGCGGTTCGATCAGCGTCACCCGGACATCCAGCGCCGAAAACATGGTGGCATATTCCACCCCGATCACCCCGGCGCCGATCACGACCAGCGAGCGGGGGATTTCGGCCATTTCCAGAAACTCATCCCCGTCCACGACTGTCTTGCCGTTGAAGGGCACGTAGTCCGGGCGATAAGTCTTGGTTCCGGTTGCGATCAGGAACTTGGCGGCCGTCAGGCGTGTGGTTTCGCCCGCGTCCGTGGCGACCTCGACCTCATGCGGGCCGACGAACTTGGCTAGACCGTCCAGAGTTTCCACGTGGTTGCGGTTGAACTGGTGCTCCAGCACATCGACCTCGTGATCCAGCGTCATGTGCAGGCGCGCCTTGAGGTCCTCGGCCCGGATCTGATCCTTGACCCGGTAGGAGCGGCCGTAAAAGCTGCGTTCGCGCCAGCCGGACAGGTTCAGCACCGTTTCGCGCAGGGTCTTGGACGGGATCGTTCCGGTATGCACCGACACGCCGCCGAACCGGTCCTTGCGGTCGATCACCAGAACCCGGCGTTTCAGCTTACCCGCCTGAATCGCCGCCGAACGTCCCGAAGGCCCGGACCCGATGATGATCAGGTCATAGTCGTATTTGCTCATGCCTCAGTCCCCGTACAGTGCTTCGGCGTGGAAGGTGATGTGGTCTTCCATGAAGGTCGACACAAAGAAATATGAATGGTCGTAGCCGGGCTGCAGACGATAGGTGGCCTGTTGGCGACGTTCGGCAATTGCTTGCGCCAGTGCCTCGGGGCGCAGCAGATCGATGAACTGGTCATTTGCGCCGGTGTCGATCAGGATGGGGCCGTCGAACCCCTTTTCCTTCATCATCATCGAGGCGTCATGCTTGGCCCACGCGGCCTCATCCCCGCCCAGATAGGCGCTGAGCTGCTTGCGCCCCCAATCCGCCCCGGTCGGGTTCGAAATCGGCGCAAAGGCCGAGACCGACCGGAACCGCCCCGGCAGGTTCATCGCCAGTGTCAGCGCGCCGTGACCGCCCATCGAATGGCCGGTGATGGCCTGACGGTCCATGTCGATGGCAAAGTTTTCGGCCAGCAGGGCGGGCAGTTCTTCGGCCACGTAGTCCCACATGTTGAAATGCGGCGCCCAGGGCGTCTGTGTTGCGTTCACATAAAACCCCGCGCCCTGACCAAGATCGTAATCCTCGTGGTCGGCCACGCCTTCGCCACGCGGCGAGGTGTCTGGAAACACCACGGCGATGCCCTGTTCTGCCGCCCAAGCCTGCGCGCCGGCCTTGGTCATGGCGTTTTCGTGGGTGCAGGTCAGGCCAGACAGGTACCACAGAACCGGAACCGGGCCATCCTTGGCTTCGGCGGGAAGAAACAGGCCAAAAGTCATGTCGCATTGGCAGGCCGCAGAGGTATGGCGGTAAACGCCCTGCACGCCACCGAAACAGGCGTTTTCCGAAAGGGTTTCCATCTGGCAGAGTCCTTAGCTTTGGGTCGCGACATGGCTAACCCTCCAAGGACGCGGCGTAAAGGCCGCGCGCCTTCGGCGAGAGTATTTTTTAAAAGATGAAGCTCAGAGTGTTGCGACCCAGGCGATCACGACCGGTACGGTCAGGATACTGGCCGCCGTAGACAGCAGGATGGCCGCCGACGCCCGATGCGGGGCCACGCCGTAATGGGCTGCCAGAATGTAGACATTTCCCGCCACCGGCAGAGCGGCCGCTGCAATGGCCACCGCAGCCGGAAACGCGGCCACCGGAATCACCCACAGCAACGCCACGGCAACGCAGGCCGGGTGGATGACCAGTTTGCAAAAACTCAGCCAGGCGGCGACCTGCACGCGTTCTGCCGACTTGGAAGCCAGCGAAGCGCCGATTGCAAACAGCGCCCCCGGTGTAGCGGCCCCGCCCAAAATGGTCAGAAAGTCGTTCAGAGGCCCCGGAACCGGCACCTGAAACGCCGACCACAACATCCCGGCGGAAATCGATACGATCATCGGATTTTTGATCAGTCCCAACCCGATCAACCGCAGAGTCGCAGGTGTTAATCGCCCGTCGCGCCCGGCATTGATCAAAATCACGATCAGGGACGAAAACACCACCAGATCAACCGTCAAAACCAGCATCACCGGTCCAATGGCGGCCTCGGACAACAGCAGGGCCAGCATCGACAGGCCCAGAAATCCGACATTGCCGATTGCGGCGCATTGGGCCTCGACTGCGGCGGTGGGGATGTCGAGCCCCCGCATCCAGGCCACCAGTGTCGCCAGCACATAGACAACGACCGTGCCCAGCAAATAGCCCATGACAAGGCGGCCGTTGAAAATCTCGGCAAAGGGCAGGGTGGCGGCAAAACGGAACAACATTGCCGACAGCGCAAAGAAGAACACGAATTTGGTCAGATAGGCCGTCGCTTCCTCGGTGAAAAACCGGCTGCGCCCGGCCCAGTACCCCAGGCCGATGATCGCAAAAAACGGAAGCGTGCGTAGAAAGATATCGACCATGGCCAGAGTGTTAGCATTGTTTGACGGGGCGGCAAGCCTTTAGCCGACGCAATGAACTGACACGGGGTTCTGACGGGAAAATGAACGGATTTCACAACGTCACACCGGTGGAGTTCACGCGAATCGTTGTATCTGAACTGAACGGTTTATAGTTTCAGGGGATCACCTAACCCAGGAGAGCCCATGACCGATACAGCCGCCATCCTTCGTACGGGTCGCAAATTCGATCAGGTTTTGCGTGGCGCCCGAGAGGTTTTCATGGCGGATGGGTTCGAAGGTGCAAGCGTCGACGACATCGCACGCGCCGCTGGTGTGTCCAAGGCAACGCTTTATAGCTACTTCCCCGACAAACGGCTGCTGTTCATGGAAGTCGCGCAGACCGAATGCAAACGTCTGGCCGAAAACGTCATCTCGATGATCGATGACTCCAAACCGGCGCGCGAAGTTCTGACGATCACCGCCACGCAACTGACCTCTTTTCTGGTGTCGGATTTCTCGCAACAGGTCTTTCGGATTTGCGTGGCTGAACGTGACCGGTTCCCCGAGTTGGGCATGGCGTTTTTCGAAGCCGGGCCTCAGAACGGCCAGCGCCACATGGTGGAATATCTGGAAAAGGCCGTCCAAAAGGGTGAGCTGGCCATTGAGGACGTCCAGATCGCGGCGGAACAATTCTCGGAGCTATGCAAGGTGCGCATCTGGACCAAGGCGGCTTTGGGCATCCAGACCAGTTTCAGCCAGCCGGAAATCGACGCAATCGCACTGCAGGCTGTGGACATGTTCATGGCCCGCTACGGGGTCTGATCAAGATTTGGGCAGGCGCGCGGGCATTTGTCCGAAGAAAGGCCAATCAATCAGTTGAAGTTTGACAGGTGGGCCGTTCTGGAAAACCATCGGGCGGATACAGCGAAGGCCCTGTGACCCTTGACCAGTGCGAACACCAGCTTTTCCCGCCGTCTGACCGATCTGCTTGTTCAGATCTATCCTGATCATGACCAAGCCGCACTGGCCCGTGAAATCACCGAGGCCTTTTGGCCAGCGGGAACGCACCGGCGCAAACAAGGGCGCAAGCCGGGCAACAAGCTGTGGTCAGAGAAAGACAGCGTCCTGATCACCTATGGCAACTCGATCGAGAACCAGGCCCACAAACCGCTGGACCTGCTACATGATTTCCTGCTCAGACATCTGAGCGGCGTGGTGAACGGGGTCCACATCCTGCCGTTCTTTCCCTTCACGTCGGATGACGGGTTTGCGGTGTCCGACTACTATTCCGTCAGCCCGCAATTGGGGGATTGGGCGGATATAACCCGGATCGCGGGAGATTTTCACCTGATGTCCGATCTGGTGCTGAACCATGTCTCAAGCCAGGGCGCGTGGTTCACCAACTTCCTGCAGGGGAAACCTCCGCACAACCGGTTCTTTTACGAAGCCTCGCCCGAGGATGATCTGTCTCAGGTCGTGCGCCCGCGCACCACGCCTTTGCTGCGGCAGGTCGAAACCGATCAGGGCGAGAAACACGTCTGGTGCACATTCAGCCATGATCAGGTGGATCTGGATTTCTCGAACCCCGAAGTGCTGATCGAGATGCTGAGGATCATCCGCCTGCATATCGACAAGGGGGTGCGTATCCTGCGGCTGGATGCGGTGGCCTTTGTCTGGAAAGAGATCGGCACCAATTGCATTCACCTGCCGCAGACCCATGCCATCGTGCAACTGTTGCGGCTGCTGTGTGACTACGCCACCGAAACGCTGGTGCTGCTGACCGAGACCAACGTGCCGCGCACCGAGAACCTCAGCTATTTCGGCAACCGGAATGAGGCGCACGCGGTTTACAATTTCCCTCTGCCGCCGCTGATCCTGCACGCGATGCAGTCGGGTACTGCGCGATACTTGCGTGAATGGCAGGCCGCGATGCCGCCTGCGCAGCTGGGCTGTGCCTATCTGAACTTCACCGCCAGCCATGACGGCATCGGGATGCGTCCCGCCGAAGGCGTTCTGCCCCCGGACGAGAAAGACCGCATGATCGACACCGTGCGGCGGATCGGCGGGCTGGTGTCGATGCGGGCACTGCCGGACGGGCGCGAGGAGCCATATGAGCTGAACTGCGGGTATTTCGAGGCGATGTCCGAGACCTTCCACGGTCCCGATCAATACCATCTGGCCCGGTTCATCTGTTCCCAGACCATCGTCATGTCACTTGAGGGCATACCGGCCTTCTACATCCACTCTCTGCTGGCCACCCCCAACGATCACGAGGCGGTTGCGCGGCGCGGGATGAACCGGGCGATCAACCGGCACCGCTGGCATTACCCCGATCTGCTCGCACGGCTGGCCGATCCGGGCTCCAATCAGGCGCTGGTGTTGTCGGAATTGTCCCGCCGCCTGCGCCTGCGGGCGCGGCAACCGGCGTTCCATCCCAATGCCACGCAATTCACCCTTCGTCTGGACGACCGTGTCTTTGGCATCTGGCGGCAGAGCCTGGACCGCAGCCAGTCGATCTTTGCGCTGCACAATGTTTCGGCCGAACCGGTCCATGTCAGCCCTGCCGAGATCAACATGATCGCCGACGAGGTCTGGACCGATGCGCTGACCGGAGAAATCCTCGCCACCAACGGCCCCGATATCGTGTTGGCGCCGTATCAGTGCCGCTGGATCACGAACGCGGCGTGAATTGCGCTAAATCTTCGGACACCGCCGCTTTCAGGCGCAGCAGGAATTCAGGGTCCGCCGAATGGACACGGTTCCATGTCGGGATGAACGGCGTCTCGTGCGGGTTGTCGAGGAAGATCTGCCCGGCGCGAATGATGTTTTCGGCGAATAGCTCGATGGATTTTTCTTCTTTGTGCCGGTCCAGTTCCAGCCCGTTCATCTTGGCGTCGGTATAATAGCCCTCGAGCAGGTCCAGCGCGGATCGATAGTAGGTGGCCTTGAGCGTGCGGAAGGTGTTGGGTGTGAACACGGTGCCATCAGCCGCCAGCTTGCGGAAGATCGCCTTACAGATATCGGTGGACATGCGCGACAGGCCGCGGTTGGCATCCTCGGGCGACAGGTCCTGATGTTTGTGGTCGTAATTGTCGGCGATCTCGACCTGACAGACGGATTTCGGCGCCAGATTGCGCCACGCCTCGGACAGAACGCCGATTTCCAACCCCCAGTCCGATGGGATGCGCAAATCGGGCAGGGTCGGGGTGCGGATGGCGAACTCACCCGACAGCGGATAGCGGAAGCTGCGCAGGTAATCGAGGTAATCACGATCCCCGATCACTTTTTTCAACGCGATCAGCAACGGGCTGACCAGCAGGCGGGTGACGCGGCCATTCAACTTGCCCTCGCCAACGCGGGGATAAAACCCTTTGGCCATCTGGAATGGAAAGGTCGGGTTGACGACCGGATAGACCAACCGGTCCAGCATCTGGCGGTCGTAAGTCACGATATCGCAATCATGAATTGCCATCACCGAACTGTCGGCACAGGCCAGCAGGTACCCGATGCAGGACCAGACGTTCTTACCTTTGCCCGGCTCCTGAGGAGCCAGCCCCAAGCCCTGCAGTTGGGTTTGCAGTTCAGTCAGGCGCGGGCTGTCATTCCAGATCACTGCGTGGTTTTGTGGCAGATCGGCAAAAAATGCGCGGGCGTGGCGGTACTGCGCCTCATCTGCCTGATCCAGACCGATGATGATGCGATGCAGATAGGGAACCTGTCTCAGCTCCTTCAGAATGCCCGCCAATGCCGGGCCTTCCAGTTCGGAATAAAGGCACGGCAGGATCAGGGTGATCTTGCGCGTTTCGGCATAAACCGAAATCTCATGCGCCAGGTGACCCGCCGGTCTGCTGCGCAGGTTGTGCAGGGTGGTGATGTTTCCGTTCTGGTGAAAATCTGCCATGTCTGGAGCCTTTTCCGGGTCAGAGCTCTGCCGTCAGCGTCAGGATCGCTTCGGACCAGCCGCGCGGGCCGCTGTTAGTTGTTCTGAGAATCCGCGCCTCGGCTTCGGGCGGGAAGCGGGGGATGGAGGGGCCGTCCGGATTGGCGATGATCACACCCTGATCGGCCGCGCGGATCATTTCGCTGTCATTGGGCGCATCACCCAGAGCCAAGGTACGGGCAGGTGTCAGATGGCCGACAATATCATCCATCGCATCCGCTTTGGTCTTGCCGAAGGAAAGGGTTAGAAACCGCCCTCCCTGCCGAGCATTTAGCCCGGCATCGGCCACAGCCGAAAGGAACGCCTGCAAACCGGCTTCCGAACCGGTCCAAAGCCCCGGCTCACTGAACCTGCGCTGCTTGGCGAGGGCGGCCTGTTCAGGGCTCAAACCGGTTTTCTGCGCCACTTCCCGCTCGGTCAGATCACCAAAACCCACGAAACCCGACGGCAAGGTGCTAAGCATGGACCGAAGGCGCTGATAGCAATCGCCGCCCTCGTCAATTGCGCCAGGCCAAAGCACCCCGGCCCCGTTTTCGACGATGGCGGGCATCCCGGCCAGGTCCATGTCCTGCTGCAACGGCCGTATTTCCGCAGCTGTCTTGCTGCTGGCCAAAACCAGCCCTGCGCCCAGTTCCTTCAGACGGGCAAGCCCCGGTCTGGCCGCCTCCCAGCTATAATCGTGGTGGTCCAATAACGTGCCATCCAGATCGGAAAACACCAGAAGGGGCAGGGCAGGGGCGGCGGCATTGATCATTTCCATCAAAGTAGAAATCTGCCGATGCGCGATGTAAATCCGTGCCGACGAAAACTCCACCGAACCGAATGCCTGTGCCTATTTATTAGGCACAGGCGACCGAACTCATTCGATGAACGTTCTGGCCAGCCGGTCGCTGATCGGTTGCGACAGATAGCTGATCACCGCACGTTCGCCGGTATTGACGAACAGATCGGCAGGCATACCGGGCACCAGTTCCAGCGCGGCAACGTCCTGCGGTTGCTCGGTATCCAGCTTGACCCGCGCCTTGTAGTAAGGCTCGCCAGTGCGGTCATCCTCGAGCGCATCCGCCGAGATGTCGAATATCCGACCAGTGGCCTCGGGCACATCCGCCTGCGCAAAGGCCGAGAGACGGATGCGGGTGGACTGACCGATCCGCAGCTTGTCAATATCTCCGGTCTTGACCCGCGCCTCGACAATAAGCGCCTGATCGGCGGGAACGATATCCATGATCGGCTCACCCGGGCGGATTACACCTCCGATGGTCGATACACCAAGGTTCACGACCCGCCCGCTGGTGGTCGCCAGAACCTGTGTCCGCTTCAGGCGTTTCAATGTCCCGGCAAATTGCGGACGAACCAGATCAAGCTGAGCCTCAACCACGGCCAGTTCCCCGGCGAGGACCTCATCGCGCAGTTTGTTCTGGCTGAGCAGCGACAGCTCCAATTCCCGCATCTGATCCTCGGCTTGCGCGATCTGGGTGCGCAACGAGGCGTCTACCCCGCCAAGCCGTTCCAGTTCGATTTGCCGTGCACTGACCCGCGTCACGGCCACCAAACCCTTGGCCAACAAGGCTTGCAGGTTGGTCAGTTCGGTCCGCGTGATCTCTTGCTGGTTCCGAGCGGCCTTTCGTTGCTCGTTCAGGCCTGCGATCTGATTGCGCAGCCCGGTGATGCGTTGCGCATTGATCTGTGCCTCGGTCCGGCGGGCTCTCGCCTCGGCGTCGAACAGTTGCTTTTGCGTCAAGTACGGAGACACCCAGTGCAAACGCTCCATCCCTTCGCGGAACCCGGACAAAGCGGTGGCCTCGTCAAATTCGGCCTGCCCGCTCATCTGCGCCAACAGGCGCGCACGGCGGACGGACAATTCGCCAAGCTGACTGCCTTGCACACTGAGATCGACGTCGATCTCGGTCGTGTCGAGCTGCACCAGAGGTTGCCCGGCCTCAACGAATTGCCCGTCTGCCACCAGAATGGACTGGATGATACCGCCATCCAGATGCTCGACCGTCTTGCGGTCACCTTCCACCACAAAAGAGGCGGGCGCGACGACGGCCCCGTCCAGCTTCGAGGCGAAAGCCCAATAGGCGCTACCCCCGACGAACACCGCCAGAGTGAACAGACCGAACAGCACATACCGCCCGATGCTTGAGGACGTATCGGTGATCTCCTGCAACTGCGCCTCGTGGAAACCGACAGCGTTGCGGGAAGAGGTATACTTGATCAGGTCCGTCATTGGGCCGCTCCTGCGATCTGAGTTTCATTTGCCGGGCGTTGAGCAGTCTGCAGCACGTTACGGCTGTTCACCTTCAACACGTCCTGTTTGTCGCCAAACTGTGTCTGGCTGCCATTGCGCAGAACCAGCACCTTGTTGGCGGCCTGCAACGTTGCCGGGCGATGGGTCATCACGATCGCAATCGCGCCCCGTTCGTGAACGGCCAGCAGCGCGTCGCGCAGGGCCTGCTCGCCCTCGGCATCCAGGTCCGAGTTCGGTTCATCCAGAACCAGCACAAACGGATCGCCATACAGCGCCCGCGCCAGAGCCAGCCTCTGACGCTGACCGCCGGACAGAAAGAACCCCTGACCGATCCGGGTTTCGTAGCCATCAGGCAAGCTGCTGATCAATTCATGCACTCCGGCTTCCCGGGCCGCGCGCAGCACTTCGGCATCGTCGATGGCCGTTGAAAACCGGCCAATGTTCTCGCGAATGGTGCCGTCGAACAGCTCTACATCCTGCGGCAGGTAACCGATCTGATTGCCCAGATCTTCGGCATTCCATTTCGACATCGGGCTGCCATCCAGCAAAACCTCGCCCCGTTGCGGATGCCAGATGCCGGCCAGCATCTTGCCCAAGGTGGTCTTGCCCGACCCGCTCTGGCCGATGACGGCCAGAATGTCACCGGCTTTCAGGTTGAAATCGATCCCGCGCAGCGTCGCGCTCAATGCCCGCGGGGGTGCCGCCTGCGCGATACGGACGTCCATAGATTTGAACGCACGCGGCAGATGCAGGTTGGGCGGTGTTTCGGCAAAATCCTCGGTCAGTCGTTTGATTTTGCTGTACGATCCGCGCGCAGCCAGAAACGAGCGCCACTGGCCGATCAACTGATCGATCGGAGCCAGCGCACGGGCCAGAACGATGGTTGCGGCGATCATCACACCTGCCGTGGACTCTCCGGTGATCGCCAACGCAGCACCAAGGCCCAGAGCCGCAGATTGCAGCCCCATTCGAATGGTCTTGGACATCACCGAAAAGCTGGCGATCCGATCTGCGGCGCGGGTTTTGTGGTTATGCGCGTCCGCCTGCAGGGCCGTCCAGCGGCGCACCAGATCGCCTTTCATTCCCAGCGCGTGAACAACTTCGGCGTTTCTGTCCCCGGTTTTGAACAAAGCATCTGAACGTCCGCGCGCCTGCGATGCTTGCCGCATCGGTTCACGGGCGCGGGCGTTGTTGATCAGCGCCATTGTGGTCAGGGTGAGTGCTCCGATCAGACCCAACAGTCCCAGAAACGGGTGCAGAACATACAGCACCAACAGGTAAATCGGTATCCACGGCGCATCGAAGAAAGCGGTCAGGGTAGTGCCCGAAATGAACTCGCGAAAGCCGTTCACATCCTCAACCAGGTTTTCTCCGGCCTCGCTTTCGCCCTGCACCCGGCGTTGCATGGCGGCACCAAGAACGGGGGCGCCCACGCTCAGCTCGAACCGGGCGGCCAGACGGCCCAGGATGCGCATACGCATCAGGTCAAGGCAGGCGATCACGACGAAAACCCCAGCCAGCAGCAGCGACAGGGCAATCAGAGTGTCGGCGTTTTGGCTGGTCAGCACACGGTCGTAAACCTGTAGCATGTACAGCGGTCCGGCCAGCATCAGAAAGTTCAGAAACAGGCTGAAGACCGCAACCGCAACAAAGCCTTTACGCAGCGACCCCCAGGCGGATTTGACGGGATTGGTGTTCTGGAACATGTCATGGGCCCTTTCCGGTATGGCAAACGGGGCGACCGAAAGACCGCCCCGTCGTTGCTTGTTTATGCGACGAAGTCGTCTTCATTCAGGTCAGCGCTGTTGACGCCGGCCAGACGGACCGAACCTGCGTCTCCAAACGAGATCAGCGCATCTTCGCCATCCTGAGAGACGTTGACGTTGCCGCCAAAGTCAGGACCGAAGTCACCGAATTGCAGCTGGTCAATGCCGACCTCAAAGTCCTGAATGACGTCGTCCCCGAAATTGCCTGCAAAGACGAACGTGTCCTGGCCCGCGCCGCCGATCAGGATGTCATTGCCACCCTCACCGTTCAGCACATCATCACCGGCCTGACCGTTCAGGGTGTTGGCCCCTGAGTTGCCGGAAAGGATGTCATTGCCGCCATTCGGGCTGCCTGCATTGTTCGAGCCGTTGATGTTTTCGAAGCCGAACACCTGATCCAGCGTGGCCTCGTCCGGTGCGTTGACCGTGGCGACACCGTTGCCGTCTTCGTCAAGGTCCAGAATAACGCCCGGCCCTGCGGTGAACAGCGCAGTATCGATGCCTTCGCCTCCGATGATGATGTCAGCCCCACCGAAAGAGTGGATGGCATCATTTCCGGCACCACCGTCGAGCACGTTGAACTCGTTATTGCCCAGGATCAGGTCATCCCCGCTGGAACCGACAACGTTTTCGAAGTCATCGACTTCGGCGACGATCTGACCGTCGACGATAATGGCACCGTCCTGCGGGCCTTCATCACCATTGCCCGCTGCGTTCGGTGCAGGGCCGCTCAGGTCCAGATCAACGGTCACACCATCAAAGCCGGACACGTCGATCGTGTCGCTGTCATCCGAGCCGACAACCCGCTCGATCGAGCGCAGAACGTCGACCTCAATCTGGTTATCGATGACGTCCTGGCCGATGACACCGGTACCGCCTGTGGCTTGGGTATCCAGCGTGGCGCCTGCGTCGACCAGCGTGTCCTGCACGACCGCGCCATTCTGACCAGCGGGTGCATTGTGCAGATGAATGGCCGAGACAACACCCGGGATCGGCGTGTTCAGGTCGGCCTCGTTCAGGCCAACAACGCTCAGTTCGCTGGAATAGGTGACGACACCCGTGTTCAGGTTCTGAGTGATGACGACTGTGGCCTGCCCGGTGGCTTCGCTGTCCGACAGCGGCCCCGGTTCCTGCGACGCGTCCAGACCACCGCTGAGCGTGACTGTCCGGATGCCGTTCACGGTTTCAACACTGTCCACCAGCAGTTGCCCGCGGATTTCACCGCCCGGGAAATCCGAAGTGTGGATGTTGTAATACAGGTTGCCCAGGATGGCTTCCTCAACAAACCACGAGGGGTCCGGGATGTTTGACCCAAACTGGTCCGGGTCATCAACCACCGCATCGGTGACCGTGACGGTGAAGCCGGTGTCGCGGGTTGCGGTGCCATTGCCGTTGGCGTCCAGAGACACCTCGACCGCAACATCCAGATCCGAGAAATCCGCCGTGTCGATGCCGTCGCCGCCGTCGATGAAGTCATTACCCAGGCCACCGGTCAGAACATTGTCAGCTTCGCCTGCGATCAACACATCATCGCCCGCGCCACCGACGATGTCGCCGTTGGTGGTGCCCAGATCAACAAAGATGTCATCGCCCGCGCCCAAAAGAACGTTGCCGTTGATCACGCCTTCGTCGTCATTGACGATGGTCACCGAGCCGGCATCCGATGCGTCGATTGCGTTGACTGTGCCGCGAATCTCACCTTCGTTCAGGATTGCACCCAGAAGGTTCAAACCACCATCCACGCGAATACCTGCGGCGGCATCCGAATCTTCGGACCCGGCGATCAGGCCTTCGTTGATGACCACACCTGCAAAAGCCGCATCATCCTGGCTGGTGAACAGGCGCAGACCGTCTCCGACCTGATTGCCTTCAACCGCGTCGCCGCGCCCCTGAAAGGTACCTTCGTTGACCACAACTGCTGATACAACGTCACCCGAGACATCGCCGGTTTGCAGCGAAACGGCCGAACCGTTATTGCCTTCGCCCGCATCGACGCGGCCGGTGTTGGTGAAGCTGTAATTGTCAGCCGTGCCATCGGCATAAACGGTGCCGTTGCGCTGATTCCCCGTGCCGAGGATGTCGCCTTCGTTCACGACCTCAAGCCCGTCACCGTCAATGTTCAGCGCCCGGCTGTCCGACGTCACAGTGCCGCGGTTGACGAATGACCCGCCTGCGTGATCCCCGGTGCCGAAATACACACCGTTCTGACCGCCCGCGAAGACGCCGGTTTCTTCGTTGATCAGCTGACCGCGGAAGTTGACGTTATTCACCGCGCGGAACGCACCCACGGTGCCATTTGCGCCCTCGGACGAAACCGTGCCGGTGTTGGTGATGGTGCCTTCGAACAGGGCAGGGCCAAAGCCGCCGCCTTCCAGACGTGCGCCCTCCAGGCGGATGCCGTCCCCGGCTGTGCCCAGACCCGCACCTGCATTGCCGCGCCCGGCGATGGTGCCGTCGTTGGTGATCTCGACTTCGCCATTTCCATCTTCGGCCAGCGACAGAGAGATACCGGCGCCGTTATTGTGCTCACCAGCGTCAATGCGGCCCGTTGCCAGGTTGTTGATCGTGAAATCCGACGCCGTGTCGTCGGCATAGACAGTCCCGTTGCGCTGATCACCGGTGCCCAGAATGTCTCCGCCATTGACCAGATCAACGCCCGAGCCGTCGATATTCACCGCCCGGCTGCCCGACTGGATGGTGCCAAAGTTCAGCACGTCCAGATCATGTTCGCCGTTGCCAATGTAAAGGCCATTGCGCGGGCCTTCGATCACACCGGTCGAGGTGTTCAGGATTTCGCCTTCGGTGTTCGCACCATCTGCAATGCGGATACCGGCGGCGGTGCCCTGATTGCTCTCGGTCGAGATCAGGCCGCTGTTGACGATTTCGGTTTCCAGAATAATGCCTTCCGCGCCATCATCGATGCGGATCCCGTCCCCGGCCAGCGCGGTGTTCGACGCGGCCTGACCTCGGCCCTGAATGGTTGCGCCAAAACCGTTGAATACATCGGTCTCCACGCGGTCGCCGACCTCGTCACCGACCTGCAGCGAAATACCGGCGCCCTGGTTGCCTTCACCCGCATCAATGGTGCCGCCCGTGAAGTTCGAGATCGAAACATCTTCGGCGGTGCTGTTGGTGTAGATCGTACCATTGCGCTGATCGCCGGTGCCGATGATGTCGCCGAAGTTGCGCACATCAATACCCTGGCCCTGAATGTCGACCGCGCGACTGTCTGAGCTGATCACGCCGCCGCGGAAGTTATCGAGGCTGCCCGAACTGCCTGCACCCGCAAACTGCACACCGTTGAATTCACCCGCGATCTCGCCAAAGTTGCGGACCGAGGCACTGCCGGTGACCTGAACGCCGGTGGCCAACGCGTCGGGGCCAGAGTTGGCCTCGATCCGGCCCGAGCGGAAGTTGAAAACATCGACATCCTGACCCTGCGCCAGAACCGCCGCGACCGCGTTATTGGTGACGATTTCTCCGAAGTTCAGCAGACGCGAGAAATCATTGGCCAGAACAAAGGCCGGAGTGTCGTCGACAACGGTGCTTTGGAAGAAGTTGTTGATAAGGGTTTGGCCATCGCGGGATGTCTCTTGGGCCAGTGAGGACGTGGTCAAAAGACGGGCGCGTAAGCCTTCAAGGAATTGGGACAGCATGGGGAACTCCATCATGGGTTTGCAATTTGCGGCCCGCCCGCTGGTCTGGGCGCTCCACGTAGCAAAGGGGTAGTCACCGCTGCCGGTCAGCTAAAATTCATCCTGCGAATTGGGGGTATAACCAAAGCAAATAGTCACGGCTTCCGTGATAGCTGGTTTCAGCGCAATGCGTGTTTTCAACAGGTTACGTGACCTCCGGCAAACACGCAGAGCTATTCAGTGGCGCGTTTTGACGGTTTTGTCAGTGATTGTGATCCGGATTTCCTTCTGCTGTGTCCAGGTCGGCGTATGTTAAGACCATCCCCGCGGGGTCGAAAAAGCAGCACCGGTTTACGGCCATGAATTTCAGAGATTTGGAATATGTCCTCGCCATCGCCAAACATGGCCAGTTCAGCCAGGCCGCCGTGGCCTGCAATGTCTCGCAGCCCGCCTTGTCCAATCAGGTCAAAAAGCTCGAGCAGGATTTGGGGACCGACCTGTTTCTGCGCCTCAACAACGAGGTACGCCCGACCGCCTGCGGTGATCGCGTGATCGCAATTGCCGAGCGCATCCTGAAAGACGCCCAGAACATCCGGGACACCGCGACCCAGTTCCGCGACCCCGAGGCCGTCCCGTTCCACGTGGGTATGACCCCGACACTGGCCCCATATCTGACGCAGTATTTCTCGGAGTTGTTCAGCACGCTGTTCCCCAACATGCGTGTAACGATGGTTGAAGACCTGCCGCAGAACATGTTGCAAATGGTCGAAGATCACGCTCTGGACGTGGCCCTGGTGGCCAAGGCCAACACCGCGGCGACGCTTGATTTTACTTCGATCTGGACCGAGCCCCTGTTTCTGGCCGTCCGCGAGGGGCACCCGCTGTGCCATCTGCCGTCCATCGCGCCCGAGGACGTGCCCGCCCATGATTTTATCCGGTTACCGCACAGCTTTGGCTATGAGCTGGAAGACCGCCTGCCCAAATCGGACCCCTCGCGCCGGGTCAGCAAACGGTTCGACCTGAGCGCCCTGCGGTTCGAGACGATCTGCCGCCATATCTGCCACTCGGACGATTGCACCATTGTCTCGGCGCTGGCGGCTGAACAGTTCAGGCGTGACAGGTGGCCGCTGTGCTTTGTGCCCTTCGATGCGCCCGGCAACATGCGCGATCTGGGGGCGGTAACGCGCCGCGGCTGTCCGCGCCGGCCGCTGCTGGACCGCATCGGTGCCTTTATCAATGAAAAACCGCCCGTAGGTGTCACACCAACCTTTTCCGGGTGATATCCCACCGAAAGTCGTGACCTTGCCCCGGTGGGGACACAACTGACAGCCCAAAACCTGCATCTAAAACACTCGTTTTTAGACAGGTTTGTGCAGTTCGTCGACTTGAAATTCTTCTTGCCCATATGTTCCAAAAGGCCGAACTTATCAGAGTATCCAGCCTGTTTGCCGACGGCTCGCAACTACGCGCGCAAGCCGGTTGACAATGGATTTTGTATTTTGGATACATTGGCCAGAGATTTCGCGGCGAACAGAGTCGTACAAGAATGCTCTGGCCACAAAGAGCAACGCGAATGTCTGAATAAAATCATTTCTGGGAGACCCACATGAAACTGAAATTAATGGCCGCAACTGCTGCGATCGCCCTGTCGGCTGCCGCAGCACAGGCGAACACGCTGGTCTATTGCTCGGAAGGCTCGCCTGAAGGGTTCGACCCGGCGCTGTTC
Organism: Ruegeria sp. AB10; assembly: GCF_056542745.1. Classification (NCBI taxonomy): domain Bacteria; kingdom Pseudomonadati; phylum Pseudomonadota; class Alphaproteobacteria; order Rhodobacterales; family Roseobacteraceae; genus Ruegeria; species Ruegeria sp. AB10. The sequence continues at coordinate 392,620 of NZ_JBQGAI010000004.1, forward strand.
ACCGCCGGCACGACCTTTGATGCCTCTTCGCACCCGATCTACAACCGCCTGCTCGAGTTCGAAACCGGCACCACCAACGTGATCCCCGGTCTGGCCGAAAGCGTCGAAGCCAGCGATGACGGTCTGGAATACACCTTCAAGCTGCGTCAGGGCGTCAAGTTCCATTCGAACGACGAATTCACCCCGACGCGCGACTTCAACGCTGATGACGTGATCTTCTCGTTCATGCGCCAGAAGGACGATGGTCACCCGTACAACCAGATTTCGGGCGGCACATGGGAGTACTTCAAGGGCATGGGCATGCCGGAACTGGTCGAGTCCATCGAGAAGGTCGACGACTACACCGTGAAATTCACCCTGACCAAGCCCGAGGCGCCTTTTGTCGCCAACATGGCGATGGATTTTGCCTCGATCCTGTCCGCCGAATACGCGGATGCGATGATGGCGGCAGGCACGCCTGAAAAGCTGAACACCGCGCCGATCGGCACCGGCCCGTTCTCGTTCGTGGCCTACCAGAAGGACGCGGTGATCCGCTATGCGCAGAATGCCGACTACTGGAAAGACCCGGCAGCGGTTGAGAACCTGATCTTTGCGATCACTCCGGATGCTTCGGTGCGCTATCAAAAGCTGAAGGCTGGCGAATGCCACATCATGCCTTATCCGAACCCCGCCGATATTCAGGCGATGAAGGATGACGCGGACATCAACATGATGGAGCAAGAGGGCCTGAACGTCGGCTATCTGGCCTACAACACCACCATGGAGCCGTTCGACAATCCGAACGTCCGCAAGGCGCTGAACATGGCGATCGACAAGAATGCCATCATCGACGTGGTGTTCCAGGGCTCGGGCCAGGTTGCAAAGAACCCGATCCCGCCAACCATGTGGGGCTATAACGACGCCATCACCGACGACGCCTATGATCCCGAAGCGGCCAAGGCAATGCTGGAGGCCGAAGGTGTTTCCGATCTGTCGATGAAAATCTGGGCAATGCCGGTTCAGCGTCCGTACAACCCGAACGCGCGCCGTATGGCCGAACTGATCCAGGCGGACTTCGCCAAGGTTGGTGTGGACGTCGAAATCGTGTCCTATGAATGGGGCGAGTACCTGTCGCGCTCGAAAGAGCTGAACCGTGACGGTGCTGTTCTGCTGGGCTGGACCGGTGACAATGGCGACCCAGACAACTTCCTGGCGGTGCTGCTGGGCTGTGATGGCCGCGAAGCTTCGAACCGCGCACAATGGTGCCACCAGCCGTTCGATGACCTGATCCTGCAGGCCAAGCAGACCACCGATCCCGCAGAGCGCACCAAACTGTACGAAGACGCTCAGGTGATCTTCAAAGAGCAGGCGCCCTGGGCGACCATCGCTCACTCGGTTGTATTCATGCCGATGCGCAATGAAGTGCAGGGCTACAAGGTGCACCCGCTGGGCGGCCACATCTTCTATGATGTAAGCGTCGAGTAAATCACCACTCACTGGCCGGAGCCGCCATTGGCGGCTCCGGTTTTCTATTTTGGAGGTCGGCGTCAATGCCGGATTTGTCCGAATACCGCCAACTGGCAAAGGACATGTCAGTGGATGCCGTGGCGCTTGTGCCCGGTCCGAATTTCACCCGCGCTTTGGAAAAACCCTTCATGAGCCACGAACGGCCCTTTGTGGTCGTGATCCCGGCCGAAGGGGCGCCAGCTGCGGTAGTCCCCAATCTTGAGCTTGGTTCATGGGAACTGGTCGGGTTCGAAGGCGCTGTCTTCGACTGGTTCGATCAAACCGGCTATGACGATGCATTTGCCGCGCTGGCCGATCACATGCCGCTGACATCGCTGGCCGTCGAAGGGCAGGTGATGCGGGTCTTCGTGTCCAAGGCATTTACCAACGCGCTGCCGGACTTGCGCATTGTCGATGCCGAGCGTGAGATTTCCGGCCTGCGGATCTGTAAAACCGACGCTGATATCGCGGCGATGCAAGCCGCGGTAGATATCTCGGAACGCGCCTTGGAGCGTGTGATCGCCGATGTACGCGTGGGTCAGACCGAAGTTCAGATCGAGCAAGCCCTCATTCAGGCCCTGTTTGCTGAAGGCGCGGCCTCGCTGGCCTTTGCGCCGATCGTCGCGGCAGGGGACAACTCGGCGCGGCCCCATGGCAAGGCACGCGCGGATTACCGGATCAAGCCGGGCGACGCGCTGCTCTTTGATTTTGGTGCCCGCAAACACGGGTTCGCCGCCGACATTACCCGAACCTTCTTTGTTGCCGAAGCCTCGGACGAGGGAAGGGACGTCTACGACACCGTACTGCGCGCCAACCTCGCCGGATTCGCGGCTTGTCGCCCCGGCGTCACCGCCCACGATATCGATGACGCGGTGATCGGCGTGCTCGAGGCCTCGCCCTATGCAGACCGCATCCGCACCAAAACCGGCCACGGGCTGGGCCGCGACGTGCACGAAGCACCGTACATAATGCGCGGAAATAACCAGAAAATCCTGCCCGGCATGGTCTGGACCAATGAACCGGGGCTTTATGAACTGGACAATTTCGGCGTTCGCATAGAAGATGTAGTGCTTGTAACGCAGGATGGCTGCCAGTCTCTGACCAGCTTTCCCAAAGATCTCACAATCATAGGTCGCTGATGTTTGGCTACTTACTCACACGCCTTGGCATGTTCGTTCCGACATTTCTGGGCGTAACGCTGATTTCCTTCATGTTCATCCGGGTCCTGCCGGGCGATCCCATCATCGTCATGGCCGGTGAACGCGGCATGACCGAAGAACGCTACCAGGAAATGGTCGAGAAGCTGGGCTTCAACAAACCGGTCCTGCAGCAATACTGGGATTACCTCGTCGGCGTCATGCACGGCGATCTGGGCGAAAGCTTTGTCACCAAGAAACCAGTCTGGGACGAATTCTTTGCCCTGTTTCCTGCAACGCTGGAGCTGTCGATCTGTGCGATGATCTTTGCCGTGGCGCTTGGATTGCCTGCCGGTGTGATCGCAGCGGTCAACCGCGGCAAGTTCTTTGACCGGGCGCTGATGTCCTCGGCGCTGGTCGGGTATTCGATGCCGATTTTCTGGTGGGCGCTGCTGCTGATCATCGTGTTCTCGGGCAATCTGGGCTGGACGCCGGTCTCGGGCCGGATCGACCTGCTGTACTATTTCCCCAGTGTCACCGGGTTCATGCTGATCGACAGTCTGCTGTCGGGGCAGGCCGGAGCGTTCGGGTCTGCCGTCCGTCACCTGATCTTGCCAACCATCGTTCTGGGGACCATCCCGCTGGCGGTGATCGCGCGCCAGACACGCTCGGCCATGTTGGAGGTGCTGGGCGAGGACTATATCCGGACCGCCCGCGCCAAAGGCCTTTCACCATCACGGATCAACGGTTTGCACGCACTGCGCAACGCTCTGATCCCGGTGATTACCGTGATCGGTCTGTCTGTCGGCACTCTGCTGGCGGGCGCAATCCTGACCGAAACGATCTTTAGCTGGCCCGGCATCGGCAAGTGGATGGTCGACAGTATTTTCCGCCGCGACTATCCCGTGGTTCAGGGCGGTCTGCTGATGATCGCCGTGATCGTGATGCTGGTGAACCTGCTGGTCGATGTCCTTTACGGCATCATCAACCCCAAAATCCGGAGGCGGTGATGGCTGAACTGTCTGCAAACGCACCTAAAACCGAAGACCGCCCCAGCGCCCTGCGCGAGTTTTGGTACTATTTCAGTGAAAACCGCGGTGCGGTATTCGGGTTATGGGTGTTCACGGCCTTTGTCTTCTGCGCTGCTTTCGCGCCGCTGCTGGCGCCCTATGACCCGACCGAGCAATTCCGCAACCACATTCTGCAACCACCGGCGTGGCAGGAAGGCGGCAGCTGGGCTTTCCCGCTGGGCACCGACCCACTGGGCCGGGATATGCTGTCACGGCTGATCATGGGATCGCGCTATTCCTTCTTTGTCGGCATCGTCGTGGTCTGTGTGGCCGTGACGGGCGGCGTGATCATTGGCCTGCTGTCCGGCTTCGCTCCGAAATGGGTCGATACGCTGATCATGCGGGTGATGGATATCATCCTGTCCTTCCCCTCGCTGCTGCTGGCGCTGGTGCTGGTGGCCATCCTTGGCCCGTCGCTGACCAACGCGATGATCGCCATCGCCATCGTGTTCCAGCCGCATTATGTGCGCCTGACCCGCGCCTCGGTGCTGTCGGAGCGGCAGAAAGACTACGTCACCTCGGCCCGCGTGGCCGGGGCAGGCAAGGCCCGGCTGATGTTCAAAACCGTGCTGCCAAACTGTCTGGCGCCGATCATCGTGCAGGCGGCGCTGTCGTTCTCGACCGCCATTCTGGACGCCGCCGCCCTTGGCTTTCTGGGCATGGGCGCACAGCCGCCCACGCCGGAATGGGGCACCATGCTGGCCGAAGCGCGTGAGTTCATTCTGCGCGCCTGGTGGGTGGTGACCTTCCCCGGCCTTGCCATTCTGGTCACGGTGCTGGCCATCAACCTGATGGGCGACGGTCTGCGCGACGCGCTGGACCCGAAACTGAAGCGGAGCTAACGACATGAGCCTGTTGGATATCCGAAACCTCACCGTCGAATTCGCCACCGCTTCGGGCAAGTTCCGCGCCGTGGACGGGGTGGACCTGTCCGTCGACAAAGGCGAGCTGATGGCCATCGTCGGCGAAAGCGGCTCGGGCAAATCCGTGTCGATGCTGGCGCTGATGGGCCTGCTGCCCTGGACCGCTACGATCACTGCCGATCAGCTGAGCTTCGAGGGCATCGACCTCACCAAAATCTCGGCCCGCGACCGGCGCAATATCATCGGCAAAGACATCGCCATGATCTTTCAGGAGCCGATGTCGTCGCTGAACCCCTGTTTCACGGTCGGCTTCCAGATCAAGGAAGCGCTGCGTATCCATCTGGGTTTGAACCGCAAAGACCGACACCAGCGCGCGATTGAGCTGTTCGATCAGGTCGGTATTCCCGCTCCGGAAAGCCGTCTGAACACTTTTCCGCACCAGATGTCGGGCGGGATGAACCAGCGGGTGATGATCGCCATGGCCATCGCCTGCAATCCCAAGCTGCTGATCGCGGATGAGCCGACAACGGCGCTGGACGTGACTATTCAGGCGCAGATTCTGGATTTGCTGGTCCGGCTGCGCGATGAGCAGGGCATGGGGCTGGTGCTGATCACCCATGACATGGGTGTGGTTGCTGAGACGGCCGAGCGGGTACAGGTTCAGTATGCCGGCCAAAAAGTCGAGGAACAGCCCGTCAAGGACCTGTTCCGCACGCCGCGCCATCCTTACACCTCGGCGCTTCTGAGCGCATTGCCGGAGAGGGCGACATCCAAGATGCTGCCGACCATTCCCGGCGTCGTGCCGGGGCAGTTCGACCGGCCCAAAGGCTGCCTCTTCAGCCCCAGATGCCAGTACGCGGACGATCTCTGCCGGTCCTTGCCACCAACCCCGCACAGCGCCGATTTCGGCAAGGCCCGATGCCACCATGTTGAAAAGATAACCGCCGGAGAAATGGCATGACCGCACCCATCGTTCAGGCCAACGCATTGGCCCGACACTACATCGTCAAGGGCGGGCTGCTGTCGAAACCGGCGACGGTCAAGGCCCTGTCCGGCGTGGATTTCGACCTGAAACCGGGCAAGACGCTGGCCATTGTCGGAGAATCCGGTTGCGGAAAATCAACCCTGGCGCGGGTGGTGACGATGATCGAGGAGCCAACCTCGGGCCATCTGACCATCGATGGCGTCGATATCACGCCATCGAAATGGGCACAGATGCGTGAAACGGTGCAGATCGTGTTTCAGGACCCTTACGGCTCGCTCAATCCGCGTCAGCGGATCGGACAGATCCTGCAGGAACCGCTGATCATCAACCGCCCCGACATGTCCGCCGCCGACCGCGAGGCGCGGGCACGCGAGATGATCGAACTCGTCGGTCTGCGCCCCGAACATTACGACCGCTATCCGCATATGTTCTCGGGCGGGCAACGCCAGCGAATCGCCATCGCGCGTGCACTGATGCTGAATCCCAAGGTTCTGGTGCTGGACGAGCCCGTCTCGGCGCTGGATGTCTCGATCCAGTCGCAGATTCTGAACCTGCTGGTCGAGTTGCAGGAGCGTCTGAACCTGGCCTATCTGTTCATCTCACATGACCTGTCGGTGGTGAAACACTTCGCCGACGACGTGATCGTCATGTATCTGGGCCGGGCCGTCGAAAAGGCCCCAAAAGAGCAGCTTTTCGCGGCCCCTCAGCACCCTTATTCCAAGGCGCTGCTCTCGACCACGCCCCGGGCCGATCCCGAAGCGCGGAAAGAGCGGATCAAGCTGGAAGGTGAGTTGCCTTCACCGATGAACATTCCCCAGGGCTGCGCCTTTGCGCAACGCTGTTGGCTGGCGACCGAAGAATGCCGTGCCGCCCCACCCGAACTGAGCGGTGAAACCCATCAGGTGGCCTGTCTGCATCCTCTGGATTGACCGGGCTTATTCGCCTCCGCGCGTGGCAATGACCATGTCCAGCAACTGGTCCTTGGTGCGCTGAATATGCCGGGTCAGCAGGGCGCAGGCATCCTCGACCCGACCGTCGCGGGCCAGTGACAACAGCTCGCGGTGGTCTTTCTTGGCCGGTTCGCGCTGTTCCATGACGCTGAGATGCATCCGGACATACCGGTCGGATTGCACATTGACCCGCTGTAGGATTTCATTGCTCAGACCGCGCCCGGCAGCCGCATAAAGCGCCATATGGTATTCGTTGTTGAGGCTGCCCCATCTGCCGACATCATAAGCGTCGTAGGACTTTTCCATGTCATCCAGAATCCGGTCGCATTCGATGAAATCGGCCGCGCTCATCTGCGGGATAGCGCGTTTGAACAGGTCCACTTCCAGCAAAACGCGCAGATCGAAAATCTCACCGATTTCCGACAAGGAATGCTTGATGACCGATGCCCCGCGATTGTTGGTCAATTGCACAAGACCTTCGGCATCCAGCCGCTTCAGCGCCTCGCGGATCGGCATGCGAGAAACGTCATAGTCCTCGGCCAGCGCTTCCTGGCGGATGGTCTCGCCTTCGGCCATTTCACCACTCAGAATCCGCTCGCGCAGGTCGTTGGTGATGACTTCGGGCAGGCTTTGTCGGGGGATCGCGCGGGTTCTGGGCATTCGGTCAGTCTCGGGTGCAGGCAACTTGTATCCAAAATACAAAATGAGTGATGGATTTCCAAGTCCCTTGCACGCCACGATTGCAATCAGGTGAAACACCGCATCTGGTGGCATGGTGGACGAAACTTCATCCCTGTTTCACATCCTTTGTCCAAACCGGTTTCAGGCGTTGGCCGAAATGGCCGGGATGATCGCTTGTTTGCAGAAAAACGAAAACCCCGGTCATCTGACCGGGGTCTCTGTTTCAGTCCGGCGGGTCATCCCTGCACAACGTTCTGACGCTGCACACCCAACCCTTTTATGCCCGGCTCCATCTTGCCGCCAGGCTTCAGATAGGTCTGCGGGTTCTGCCCCATTCCCACGCCCGGAGGTGTTCCGGTCGAGATCACATCACCCGGTTGCAATGACATGAATTGCGACAGGTGCGAGATAACGGTGGCCACACCAAAATGCATCGTGTTCGTCGACCCGTCCTGATAACGGTGGCCGTTCACCTCAAGATACATCGGCAGGTTCTGCGGGTCGGCGATTTCATCCCGCGTCACCAGCCAAGGCCCGATCGGGCCGAACGTGTCCGCTGATTTGCCTTTGACCCACTGACCCGAGCGGTGCAGCTGAAAGTCACGCTCTGACAGGTCGTTGACGACGCAATACCCAGCCACATGGTCCAGCGCCTCGGCCTCGGACACGTATTTTGCCTTTTTGCCGATCACGACCCCCAACTCGACCTCCCAATCGGTCTTGGCCGAGCCGCGCGGGATTTCGACAGTGTCGTTCGCGCCAACGATAGCAGAGGTGGCTTTGAAAAAGATCACCGGTTCGGCGGGCAGCTCCATGCCGCTTTCGGCAGCGTGATCGGCATAGTTCAGACCGATGCAGATGAACTTGCCGACGTGACCGACACAGGCACCGATACGCGGGTCGCCCTCGACAACCTGGCCATAGCGTAAAAGCTTCATTTACTGTTCCTTTTCAATTCAGGTGGTCCAGCCGCCCTCGATGGCAAAGGGCTGTCCTGCGGTGTCGTTGCTTGCGTCGCTTGCAAGATACAGCGCTGGTTCTGCCATTTCCTCGGCGGTTCGACTTCGACCCATCGGCTGGCGCGCGATGAAATCCGTCATCGCGTCTCTCACACATGTTCCGGCAGAAGATCAGTCGGCAGGTTCTGGTAACAGACCGGCCTCAAAAAACGCCGGATCGACAGGGTGCCGACCGAGGTTGCGCCGAAATTGGTCGAGGCTGGGTAGGGGCCGCCATGCACCATGCTGTCACAGACCTCGACACCGGTAGGGAAGCCGTTGGCCAGCAGCCGCCCGGCCTTGCGTTCCAGCACGGGCACCAGTTTGCGCGCGGTGTCCGCATCCTCGGCGTCCATATGCAGGGTGCAGGTCAGTTGCCCTTCGACTGCGCGGGCGATGTCAGTCATCTGATCGACATCACGGGTTCGCACGATGATGCCGGTGGGGCCAAAGACCTCTTCATGCAGGCTGTCATCGGCCAGCCAATTGTCGCCGGAAACGACAAACAGGTTCGGGGCGGCGCTGCGGGGTGCGCTGTCTTGGCTGACGATCTGGGTGACTCCGACGCCTTCAGCGAATTGCGCCACGCCCTTGCGGTACGCGTCCGCGATACCGTTGGTCAGCATCGTTTGTTCGCCCGTCCCGGCCAATGCGGACTGCGCTGCCGCCTGCAGGGCATCCGCGTCCGGTCCATCAACCACAATGGCGATGCCGGGATTGGTGCAGAACTGGCCCGCGCCCATGGTCAATGAACCGGCCCAACCGGTGCCGATTTCGGCGCCCCGCGCCGCAGCGGCTTTGGGCAGAACGAACATCGGGTTGACCGAGCCCAGCTCCCCAAAAAACGGGATGGGTTCGGGGCGTTGGGTGCAGATGTCAAACAGCGCGCGACCGGCGCGCAACGACCCGGTGAAACCGACGGCCCTGATCAGAGGATGCTGGGCCAGGGCCGTTCCGACCCCAATCCCGTCGCTTTGGATCAACGAGAACGTACCAGCGGGGGTGCCGGTTGCCTTGATTGCGGCATCAATCGCCTGCGCGACGATCTCACCGGTGCCGGGATGCGCCGGGTGGCCTTTGACAACCACGGGACAGCCCGCAGCCAGAGCCGCCGCCGTATCTCCACCGGCGACCGAGAACGCCAGCGGGAAGTTCGACGCCCCAAACACCGCAACCGGGCCTATCGGGCGCTGGATCATACGTAGGTCGGGGCGGGGCAGGGGCGCGCGGTCCGGCAGGGCGGGATCGTGGCGTTGGTCCAGATATTCACCGGCTTCGATATGATCGGCAAACAGGCGCAATTGGCCAACAGTCCTGCCCCGCTCACCCTGCAGCCGCGCCTCGGGCAGGCCGGTTTCCTGGCACCCGATTTCGGTAATAGCATCACCGCGCGCGTCAATTTCATCCGCGATCTTCCGCAGCAGCGCGGCCCGTTCAACCCGCGTGGACCAGCCGAAAGTGGCAAAGGCCTCCTCTGCGGCCTGAACGGCGGCGTCCGCATGCGCAGGCGTCCCCACAGAGAAATCATGGCTTGGCCCGTGTGCAGGGTCCGACGCGAAAGTGGCCTCGGTCCCGACCCATTCGCCAGCGATCAGGTGTTTTCCGGTCAACATGTTCAAATCTTCCTTAAATCAGCCCGCGCCGGGCGAGGTTTCGCATCAGGTGGGACGCCCCGAACTTCCTTTCCTGATATTCGGTCGACAGGCGCACCGTGTTGGTCAGCGCGCCCAGCTTGTCGTTTGAAATCGTGACGATATCACCCAGTTTATGGGTGAACCCACCCCCCGGAGTATCGCGATCCTGGGTCGGTGCAAAGAGGGTTCCAAGAAACAGCATCAGTCCGTTGGAATATTGGTAATGCCGCCCGATGGTCTGGGCCACCAGATCGACCGGGTCGCGGCGGATATGCTCCGACGGGGCTGTGTGCGGCAGAACGAGCCAAATGGAAACCGACCCACCTGAAACAAGCGGGTCGGTTCGCCGGGTTCTGTCGCAAATTCCTTTGAAGGGTGGGTAGATGGTGCAGGCGGGTCGATTATCCTGCCAGGTGGGCGAACTGCTGATACGGCAAGAGTCCGGGCGTGGACCAACCTTTCCCGATCATGTTGGCCAGTTCAATTCCAGCCAGAGCGGATGCCGCTGAATCAAACGACTTGAATCCCAACATGGGCCGGATCCGACGTTTGATAAACCGGTGATCGTGTTCAATGATGTTGTTGCGAAACTTCCGCCTCACCATCTCGATTGGTACAGGGCAGCCAAAACCAGTCGGCATCTTGTTTATCGCTTTGATGCCAGCGGTGTTGGCCTGCTTTTGTCGATGACAATCTTCCGTGGCAAACCGTTCGCCTCAAGCGCACGAGCGAAGAACTTGGTCGCGGCCGCTTTGTTCCGGCGCTTGGATAGCATGAAGTCCAGGGTTTTGCCGTGTTTGTTGATGGCGCGATAGAGATAAACCCACTCACCCTTCACTTTCACATGGGTCGCATCCATGCGCCATGAACGGTCGGCAGGACGCTTTTTGTACCGCGAAGCATCAGCTACGAGACCGGCGTATCTGCTCACCTAAGAATTCAGCGTCGCGTGATCCAGTTCAACGCCTCGTTCCGCCAGGGTTTACCTCAGGTCCCTGTATGAAACGCCGCAACGAAGGTAAAAGAAAACCGCGAACAGGATCACATCCTTTGGAAAATGCGCGCCCTTAAATGAAATCGTCACGGCCTACTCCTGTCATGCTCTAGTGTGGGCTACCAGAAATGCTCGCGACCTGACAGGCAGGGGCGACGTTTGTGACAGAGCCCTGACCGGGTACTCTCTGGATGGCTGGGAGTACTGGTTCCGATAAACCGCAGCTGCGGGATGGGTTCATGGGGCGCAGATGGTCCCTTGATATTCTCCGCAGAATGGTATACCGCCGCATACAAATGATTGCCGGGTTGGTCAGAACACCGCGAATCCGGCACATAGCGTCACCAATTGCAAACAGCCGGATCAGCCATGAGCCTTTATACAGACTACCTCAGCGAAATCGAAACCCGCAAGGAACAGGGGTTGCACCCCAAGCCCATCGATGATGGCGCACTTGTCAAAGAGATTGTCGGCCAGATCAAGGATACCGGCAACGCACACCGGGCGGAGTCGCTGAACTTTTTCATCTACAACACGCTGCCGGGCACAACCAGCGCCGCAGGTGAAAAGGCCAAGTTCCTGAAAGAGATCATTTTGGGCGAGGCCGCTGTCGAGGAAATCTCGGTTCCCTTCGCGTTCGAACTGCTGTCGCACATGAAAGGCGGCCCCTCGGTCGAGGTTCTGCTGGACCTGGCCCTGGGCGATGACGCCGCGATTGCGGGTCAGGCTGCCGACGTGCTGAAGTCGCAGGTTTTCCTGTATGACGCCGACACCGACCGGTTGAAGGCCGCGTTCGAGGCCGGCAATGCGGTGGCGAAGGACATTCTGGAAAGCTATGCCAAGGCCGAGTTCTTCACTAAGCTTCCTGATCTGGACGAAGAAGTAAAAGTCGTGACCTATATCGCCGGTGAAGGTGATATTTCGACAGACCTGATGTCGCCGGGCGCCGAGGCGCATTCGCGTTCCGACCGAGAGTTGCACGGCCAGTGTTTCAGCACTCCGGAAGCCCAGGCCGAGATTCGCGCATTGCGTAAAGCGCATCCTGATGCCCGCGTGATGATGATCTCGGAAAAAGGCACCATGGGTGTGGGGTCGTCGCGCATGTCAGGGATCAACAACGTGGCGCTGTGGACCGGCAAGCAGGCCAGCCCTTACGTGCCTTTCGTCAACATCGCGCCGGTCGTGGCGGGCACCAATGGTATCTCTCCGATCTTCCAGACCACCGTTGGCGTGACCGGTGGTATCGGCATCGACCTGAAGAACTGGGTCAAGAAGGTCGACGAAGACGGCAACGCGATCCTGAACAATGACGGCAACCCGATCCTGGAAGAGGCCTATTCGGTCGCAACCGGCACGGTTCTGAAGATCAACACCAAAGACCACAAGCTGCTGAGCGAAGATGGCGAAGAGCTGGCCGATGTGTCCGCGTCCTTCACGCCGCAGAAAGTGGAGTTCATGAAGGCGGGCGGGTCTTACGCGGTTGTTTTCGGCAAGAAGCTGCAGACATTTGCGGCCGAGACGCTGGGCGTCGAAGCGCCCTTGGTCTTTGCCCCGTCGAAGGAAATCAGCCACGAAGGCCAGGGCCTGACTGCGGTCGAGAAGATCTTTAACAAGAACGCGGTCGGCACCACGCCGGGCAAGACCTTGCACGCCGGGTCGGATGTGCGTGTGAAGGTCAACATCGTCGGCTCGCAGGACACCACCGGCCTGATGACCATGCAGGAACTTGAGGCGATGGCGGCAACGGTCGTGGCGCCCAGCGTTGATGGCGCCTATCAGTCGGGCTGCCACACCGCATCGGTCTGGGATACCAAGGCACAGGCCAACACGCCGCGCCTGATGAAGTTCATGAACGATTTCGGCCTTGTCACCGGTCGTGACCCGAAAGGCGTCTATCACGCGATGACCGACGTGATCCACAAGGTGCTGAACGATATCACCGTGGATGACTGGTCGGTCATCATCGGCGGCGACAGCCACACCCGCATGTCCAAAGGCGTGGCCTTCGGGGCTGACTCGGGCACCGTGGCACTGGCGCTGGCCACCGGCGAAGCCTCTATGCCGATCCCGGAATCGGTCAAGGTGACCTTCAAGGGCAACATGGCCGAGCACATGGACTTCCGCGATGTGGTGCACGCCACCCAGGCGCAGATGCTGGAACAGCATGGCGACAACGTGTTCCAGGGCCGCGTGATCGAAGTGCATATAGGCACGCTGCTGGCGGATCAGGCCTTTACCTTCACCGACTGGACCGCCGAGATGAAGGCTAAGGCTTCGGTCTGTATTTCCAATGACGACACCCTGATCGGTTCGCTGGAACTGGCCAAGTCGCGCATCCAGATCATGATCGACAAGGGTATGGAGCATGAAAACGGCATGCTGCAAAAGCTGATCAACATCGCGGACGCTCGCATCGCCGAGATCAAGTCGGGTGAAAATCCGGCTCTGCGCCCAGATGACAACGCGAAGTACTTCGCCGAGGTTGTCGTCGATCTGGATCAGATCGTCGAGCCGATGATCGCCGACCCGGACGTTAACAACGCCGATGTTTCCAAGCGCTACACCCACGACACGATCCGCCCGATCTCTTACTACAATGCAGAAAAGCAGGTGGATCTGGGCTTTGTCGGCTCGTGCATGGTGCACAAGGGGGATATCAAGATCGTCGCGCAGATGCTGAAGAACCTGGAAAAGGAAACCGGCAAGGTCGAATTCAAGGCGCCGCTGGTTGTAGCGGCCCCGACCTACAACATCATCGACGAGTTGAAGGCGGAGGGCGACTGGGAAGTGCTTGAGAAATACTCGGGCTTCGAGTTCGACGACCTGTTCCCGAAAACGCAGGCGCGCACCGAGTATGAGAATATTCTCTATCTCGAGCGTCCCGGCTGTAACCTCTGCATGGGTAACCAGGAGAAAGCCGCCAAGGGTGACACGGTTCTGGCCACCTCGACCCGCCTGTTCCAGGGCCGCGTCGTGGCAGATGCACCGGACAAGAAAGGCGAAAGCCTGCTGGCCTCGACCCCGGTTGTCGTGCTGTCGGCCATCCTGGGCCGAACGCCGAAGATCGAAGAGTACAAGGCGGCGGTCGAAGGCATCGACCTGACCAAGTTCGCCCCGCCCGTGGTGCCGGAAAACACCAAATCGGCGCATTTCTAAGACCAGTCAGGCCGGTTCATCACGAACCGGCCTGAACGTTTCCCGACAGCGGATTTCATGATCCCGCCCGCTTGACCACGGTGATGTCAAAACACGAACCGGACGGGTGAAATAGGTGAAACCCGACCAACAGGCGGGTTGTCTTTTGATCGGTTCCCGCCTAGTCAGAGCCTCACCTCGGGGTGCGTGGCGTGGCTACGCTGAGATGCCTTTGGCGAACCCGTTGAACCTGAACCGGCTAGAACCGGCGGAGGGAAAGGTGACGGTTTCATCCATCCTTGCCCTCTCGCCGCAATGGAGGATGACATGAAACATCTGATGATTGCTGCGGGACTCCTGAGCGCAACCACGGCCATTGCGGCCGATAAACCTCAGCTGACCGTGTATACCTATGACAGCTTTGTCTCGGACTGGGGCCCCGGCCCACAAGTGAAAGAGGCGTTTGAGGCTGTCTGTGACTGCGAGCTGAACCTTGTCGGCGTCGAGGACGGCGCGGCGCTGTTATCGCGTATCCGGCTTGAGGGTGAGAACTCGGACGCTGACGTTGTGCTGGGGCTGGATACCAACCTGATCAATGCGGCCAAGGAAACCGGCCTGTTTGCGCCCAGCTCGGTCAGCGCGGAATACACGCTGCCGATCGAGTGGACGGATGAGGTGTTCGCGCCCTATGACTGGGGCTATTTCGCCTTTGTCCATAACGCCGATGCTGCGGCGCCCGCGAATTTCCGTGAACTGGCCGAGGGTGACACCAAGATCATCATTCAGGACCCGCGCGCCTCGACCCCCGGTCTGGGGCTGCTTTTGTGGGTGCAGGCAGCTTATGGTGATGAGGCGGCGGATATCTGGGCAGGTCTGGCCGACAATATCGTCACCGTGACCAAGGGCTGGTCCGAGGCGTATGGCCTGTTTCTGGAAGGTGAGGCCGACATGGTTCTCAGCTACACCACATCGCCTGCCTATCACCTGATCGCCGAGGAAGACGCCAGCAAAGCGGCGGCTGCTTTTGACGAAGGTCATTATATGCAGGTCGAGGTCGCGGCAAAGCTGGCCGGGACCGACCAGCCGGAACTGGCGGATCAGTTCCTGAGATTCATGGTTTCGGACGCGTTCCAACAGATCATTCCGACCACCAACTGGATGTATCCGGCGGTGACTCCGGCAGCGGGGCTGCCCGACGGGTTCGACACGCTGATTCAGCCGGAAAAATCCCTGCTGTATTCTCCGGATGAGGCCGCCGCTGTGCGGGATCAGGCGCTTGCGGAATGGCTGAGCGCGCTCAGCCAGTAAGCCCCTGGCCGGGCGTTGGCGCGGCGGCTTTGGTGGCCGCGCTGATTCTGGGGACCCTTGCCGCTGTTGCCCTGCGAGCCGACGCGGCGGGGGGCTTCGGCCCGGCGGATTGGGCTGCGCTGCGGTTCACACTTGTTCAGGCGGTATTGTCGGCCCTGTTCAGCGCGGCGCTGGCAGTGCCGGTGGCGCGGGCGCTGGCCCGGCGCCGGTTTCCGGGGCGGCGGGTGCTGATCGCGCTGTTGGGCGCGCCGTTCATTCTGCCGGTCATCGTGGCGATCCTCGGTCTGTTGCAGGTCTTTGGCCGCGCGGGCTGGATTTCGGATTTTTTGGGAGTTTTCGGCCTGCCGCCGATGCGGATTTACGGGTTGCACGGCGTTGTTCTGGCGCATGTGTTCTTCAACCTGCCGTTGGCCACGCGGCTGATCCTGCAGGCGTGGCAGGAAATCCCCGCCGAACGTTTTCGTCTGGCCGCGCAGTTGGGCTGTGACGGAATGGCGATGTTCCGCCTGATCGAGCTGCCGATGCTGAGGCGCATCCTGCCCGGCGTGCTGGCGGTGATCTTTGCCATCTGTCTGACCAGTTTTGCCGTTGCCCTCACCTTGGGCGGGGGACCGCGGGCAACAACGATCGAACTCGCCATCTATCAGGCCTTTACCTATGATTTCGACCTTGGCCGGGCAGCGTTGCTGTCGGCGTTGCAACTGGCGCTGACCGCGGCGGCTGCGCTGGCGGCCCTGAAGTTTTCGCGCGGAGACGGGTTTGGAGCCGGGCTGGACAGAGCCATCCGCCGCTGGGATGGCGGTGCGCCAATACTTGATGCGTTTTGGATTCTGGCGGCGGCGGCGTTTCTGCTGCTGCCTTTGGCGGCGGTGGTGATTTCGGGGCTTTCGGGGCTGTTCGAGATGCCTTCACTGGTGTTCCGCGCGGCGCTGACCTCGGTTCTGGTGGCGGCGGCCAGCGCGGCCGTTCTATTGATGCTGGCCTTGCCCATGGCCATGGCCGTTGCGACCGGACGGTACGGTATTGTCGAACTCAGCGGTATTCTGGGGCTGGCAGCCTCGCCCTTGGTGATCGGCACCGGCCTGTTCATCCTGATCCGCCCGATGGCCAACCCGGCGGCACTGGCGTTGCCGGTCACGGCGCTGGTAAATGCGGTTATGGCGCTGCCGTTCGGCCTGCGTATTCTGGTGCCCGCCGCGCGGGACGTGGTCACCCGGCATGGGCGGCTGGCACTGTCGCTGGACATGGACAAAACGACCTTTTTCACGAGGATTCTGCTGCCCCGCATGCGCCCGCAAATCCGCTTTTCCGCCGGTCTTGCCGCTGCGCTGTCCATGGGGGATCTCGGTGTCATTGCGTTGTTCGCCGATCCGCAGATCGCAACCTTGCCGCTGCAGATTTACCGGTTGATGGGGGCCTATCAGATGCAGGCGGCGGCCGGGGCGGCGCTGCTGCTTTTGGTGCTGTCGATGGGGGCATTCTGGCTTTTGGATCGCGGAGGGCGATTACATGCTGAAACTTGATCGTTGCGTCATTGAAAATGGCGGTTTCGCCCTGGAGGCCGATTTTACAGTCGAGGCCGGGACCAGCGTTGCCATTGTCGGCCCCTCCGGCGCGGGCAAGTCGACGTTGCTTGAGGCAATCGCCGGGTTTCGCGGCCTCAAACAGGGGCAAATCCTGTGGCAGGGGCAGCGGATTTCCAAACTTGCCCCGGGAAAACGCCCGCTGGCGATGCTGTTTCAGGATGGCAACCTGTTCCCGCATCTGACGGTGGAACAGAACGTTGCCCTGGGCCTGCGCCCGAACGGGCGTCTGTCGGCAGAGGAACAATCGCAGGTCCAATCCGCGCTGGCCCGCGTGGCGCTGCCCGGTCTTGAGGGGCGCAAACCGGCCGAGCTGTCCGGTGGCCAGCAAAGTCGGGTCGCGCTGGCCCGGGTTCTGGTGCAACGGCGCGACATGCTGTTGCTGGACGAACCCTTTGCGGCGCTGGGACCGGCGCTGAAAGCGGAGATGCTGGATCTTGTTGCAGGGTTGCTGGCCGAGACCGGAACAACCCTGCTGATGGTCAGCCATGACCCGCAGGATGCCCGCCGCATTGCCGAGCAGACCGTGCTGGTGGCCGACGGGCGCGCGCATCCACCCGCAGCGACCGCGCAGCTGTTCGACAATCCGCCACCCAGTTTGCGGGCCTATCTGGGCTAGCACCTATTTTCGGTTGTGGAAGATGAAGCCGAGGAAGTTCAGCAGGACCTGAGCCGCCAGAATCTGTGTGCTTTCCGTCTGATCATAGGCCGGGGCGACCTCGACCAGGTCGATACCGACCACATCGCCGCGCTTGCTCAGCCCCTGAAGGATTTCCAGCACGTCATAATACAGGAACCCGCCATGGCTGGGCGTTCCGGTGCCCGGCGCGATCGAGGGGCAGAACGCGTCGATATCAATGGTGACATAATAGCGCGCGCCCTCGGGGATGCGCTCCAGAACACCGTCCGTACCCAGTTTGCGCACCTGCCGGACCGACAGGATGTCCGAGCCACGGGCGCGGGCGTCTTCATAGCCTTCTCTGGCGGTCGAGGACACGTTGCGGATGCCCAGCTGTGTCATCCCCGAGACGTAGTCCTTTTCGATCGCCCGCCGCATCGGGTTGCCGTGGCCTTCGGTGACGCCGTGGCGTTCGTCGACAAAATCCAGGTGCGCGTCGATCTGAACCACATGAATGGGGCCGTTCTTGTCGCAATCCTCGGCAAAGGCGCGGATACAGGGAATGTTGACCGAGTGATCGCCGCCGATGGTCACCGGCAGCGCACCGGCATCCAGTATTTTCTTCACGCCATATTCGATATTGGCGTGGCTTTCCTCGGTCTTGGTGTGGATGATATCGGCGTCGCCCAGATCGACAATCCGCACGTCGGCGCCCAGATAGGTGGCGTCGTCCTCGTGGTCATAGGCGCCAGCATGGCCAAAGCTGAACAGGGTCGAGGCCTCGCGCACCGCACGCGGCCCGAACCGGGCGCCCGAGCGGAACTGACATCCGAAATCGAACGGTGCGCCAAGTATGGCGACATCGGCATCAATATTGTCCCAGTCCCCGACATAGGGCTTTTTGCCAAAGGTCGCGATGCCGACAAAGGGCAGGTTCAGACGACCCGATTCATAGCCATGACCCGACATGATCTCTCCGTTCTTTTTGCGTTACCGTTACAGGAACTGCGTGAATTCAGATGATGCCGCCAACTGTCCGGAGGCAGTTCGCAGGATGATAAGAAAAGTGCGGTGCACCGCAAGCCACCACCGACCAACAATGGTGAAAAGCGGCGGTAATGAACGCCACATCTAAGGCTTGGCGTTTGCATGTGTCTTAGGCGCAATATGCGCAAGCATACCGCATGTCAGCGAAAAAACTTCGCGGTGTTGTCCAGGCACTTGTCACATTAAAGGTCATTGACTAGGACCGGTTGGAGCAAATCAGATATTGAGCATTTTATGTTGATCACACCTGTTCTTCTTTGCGGTGGTTCCGGAACGCGCCTGTGGCCCTTATCGCGTAAAAGCTATCCCAAGCAATTCGTGCCGCTGGTTGGCGAGGAAACCCTGTTTCAGGCCTCTGCGCGGCGGCTTTCCGGGGCGACGGACAGTCTGAGCTTTGCGGCGCCGGTGGTGCTGACCAACTCGGATTTCCGCTTCATCGTGGCCGAGCAGCTGCAGGCCATCGGGATCGACCCCGGTGCCATTCTGATCGAGCCCGAGGGGCGCAACACCGCGCCGGCGGTGCTGGCTGCGGCGCTGCGCGCCCATGCCGAAAACGCCGATGCGGTGCTGCTGGTTGCCCCGTCCGACCACGTGGTTCCCGATGTGGCCGCGTTCCAGGCCGCCGTTGCCCGCGGGATGGAGGCCGTGGCGCAGGGTCAGCTGGTGACCTTCGGCATCACCCCGACCCATCCGGAAACCGCCTATGGCTATCTGGAACTTGCCTCGGCGTCGGCCAATGACGGCTCACCGGTGCCGCTGAAACAGTTTGTCGAAAAGCCCAACATGGCCCGCGCCACCGAGATGCTGGCGGCCGGCACCTTCAAGTGGAACGCGGGCATTTTCCTGTTCCGCGCGGCGGACATGATCGCCGCCTTCCGCGCCCATGCGCCCGCATTGATGGCACCGGTCGAAGCGGCGGTTGACACCGCGACGCCGGATCTGGGCTTTCTGCGCCTGAACCCGGACCCGTGGGGGCAGGCCGAGGATATCTCGATC